>NC_009513.1:1372500-1686059 GCF_000016825.1 Limosilactobacillus reuteri subsp. reuteri
TTCACCTTTCCCTCACGGTACTGGTTCACTATCGGTCACTAGGGAGTATTTAGCCTTGCGAGATGGTCCTCGCGGGTTCCGACGGGGTTTCACGTGTCCCGCCGTACTCAGGATCCTGAACAGAGAGTGTGACGTTTCGTCTACGGGGCTTTCACCCTCTATGGCACAGCTTCCCAACTGTTGCGACTACGTCGCACTTTGGTAACTCTAATGTTCAGTCCTACAACCCCAACAAGCAAGCTTGTTGGTTTGGGCTCTTCCCTTTTCGCTCGCCGCTACTCAGGGAATCGATGTTTCTTTCTCTTCCTGCAGCTACTAAGATGTTTCAGTTCACTGCGTCTACCTCTTGCTAGCTATGTATTCACTAGTCAAGTAATCAGCGACTAAGCTGATTGGGTTGCCCCATTCGGAAATCTCCGGATCAAAGCGTACTTACCGCTCCCCGAAGCATATCGGTGTTAGTCCCGTCCTTCATCGGCTCCTAGTACCAAGGCATTCACCATGCGCCCTTCATAACTTAACCTAAACAATCAAAGATTGTCTGATTAATTGAGTTAGCGATTATAATTCGTTAATTAAAACTCAAATAACGCGGTGTTCTCGGTTTATTGTTTTGTTAATAAAGAAATTAGATAGTATTTAGTTTTCAAAGTACAAACTCTATCAACCTTCCGGTTGATAATGGAGAATAACGGAATCGAACCGATGACCTCCTGCTTGCAAAGCAGGTGCTCTCCCAGCTGAGCTAATTCCCCATATGGGCCTAAATGGACTTGAACCATCGACCTCACGCTTATCAGGCGTGCGCTCTAAACCAGCTGAGCTATAGGCCCAAACAAGCGTCTTATAGGTTAAAGTTTTAAGAGGTAAGCCTCTCAAAACTAAACAAAGTTTCTTCGATGTGTAGGTTCCGTTTTATTCCTTAGAAAGGAGGTGATCCAGCCGCAGGTTCTCCTACGGCTACCTTGTTACGACTTCACCCCAGTCATCTGTCCCGCCTTAGGCGGCTCCCTCCATAAAGGTTAGGCCACCGACTTTGGGCGTTACAAACTCCCATGGTGTGACGGGCGGTGTGTACAAGGCCCGGGAACGTATTCACCGCGGCATGCTGATCCGCGATTACTAGCGATTCCGACTTCGTGTAGGCGAGTTGCAGCCTACAGTCCGAACTGAGAACGGCTTTAAGAGATTAGCTTACTCTCGCGAGCTTGCGACTCGTTGTACCGTCCATTGTAGCACGTGTGTAGCCCAGGTCATAAGGGGCATGATGATCTGACGTCGTCCCCACCTTCCTCCGGTTTGTCACCGGCAGTCTCACTAGAGTGCCCAACTTAATGCTGGCAACTAGTAACAAGGGTTGCGCTCGTTGCGGGACTTAACCCAACATCTCACGACACGAGCTGACGACGACCATGCACCACCTGTCATTGCGTCCCCGAAGGGAACGCCTTATCTCTAAGGTTAGCGCAAGATGTCAAGACCTGGTAAGGTTCTTCGCGTAGCTTCGAATTAAACCACATGCTCCACCGCTTGTGCGGGCCCCCGTCAATTCCTTTGAGTTTCAACCTTGCGGTCGTACTCCCCAGGCGGAGTGCTTAATGCGTTAGCTCCGGCACTGAAGGGCGGAAACCCTCCAACACCTAGCACTCATCGTTTACGGCATGGACTACCAGGGTATCTAATCCTGTTCGCTACCCATGCTTTCGAGCCTCAGCGTCAGTTGCAGACCAGACAGTCGCCTTCGCCACTGGTGTTCTTCCATATATCTACGCATTCCACCGCTACACATGGAGTTCCACTGTCCTCTTCTGCACTCAAGTCGCCCGGTTTCCGATGCACTTCTTCGGTTAAGCCGAAGGCTTTCACATCAGACCTAAGCAACCGCCTGCGCTCGCTTTACGCCCAATAAATCCGGATAACGCTTGCCACCTACGTATTACCGCGGCTGCTGGCACGTAGTTAGCCGTGACTTTCTGGTTGGATACCGTCACTGCGTGAACAGTTACTCTCACGCATATTCTTCTCCAACAACAGAGCTTTACGAGCCGAAACCCTTCTTCACTCACGCGGTGTTGCTCCATCAGGCTTGCGCCCATTGTGGAAGATTCCCTACTGCTGCCTCCCGTAGGAGTATGGACCGTGTCTCAGTTCCATTGTGGCCGATCAGTCTCTCAACTCGGCTATGCATCATTGCCTTGGTAAGCCGTTACCTTACCAACTAGCTAATGCACCGCAGGTCCATCCCAGAGTGATAGCCAAAGCCATCTTTCAAACAAAAGCCATGTGGTTTTTGTTGTTATGCGGTATTAGCATCTGTTTCCAAATGTTATCCCCCGCTCCGGGGCAGGTTACCTACGTGTTACTCACCCGTCCGCCACTCACTGGTGATCCATCGTCAATCAGGTGCAAGCACCATCAATCAGTTGGGCCAGTGCGTACGACTTGCATGTATTAGGCACACCGCCGGCGTTCATCCTGAGCCAGGATCAAACTCTCATATGAAATATATAAGAACTTGAATAGCTCTCAATTATCTTTGTTATTAAGCGAATTGACTTCGCAAATGTTTTGCTTCAAATCACATCGTGATTGAAGACCCTACACATTTGATTCGTCGAAACTTTGTTCAGTTTTCAAAGGTCTACCTGTTGGCCAATCAAGTAGCCGATCAACGTATTCATTATAGCATACATTAGATTAGCTTGTCAAGAAGAAATTTTAATTAACTTTGAATTTCTTTTGATTGATAACTCAATCAGCAACTTTATTAATATATCATATCGTCAATTAGATGTCAACAATTATTCTTAACTTTTTTGTCAAACCATCTCAGCAGCACTTAACTGCTTTGACAACGATAACTACTATACATGGGTTTTGATTCCCCGTCAACTGTTTTTTCTAAAAAAATTAAAAAGTATTCTCAAGATCATATAAACAGTTAAAAACTTCAATAGCAACTAGGTCAATATCATCAAAACGAAAACGTTCATAAGGTCGATATCGAACAAAGATAAATTCTTCTCTACTATGAATATAAGTTACATCGCATAATGGAATACCAAATTTTTTAAATGTCCGTTTCTGTCGATCTCTTGAATCATTGTTTTGCATGGCAATCAAACGTCTAATAATCACTAATAATTCTGATTCCTTCACAAGGATAATCCTCCTTCATACAAATAAAGGATCGTGTCTTCACACAATCCCTTTTTTCTATCTTTTAACTTTATCCGGCCTTATAAATACAGCTACAATTCCGGCGAACATTCCAAAGTAATATGTAAGTAGTCGCCATAAGATCATTGCTAAAACCAATTTTGTATTTGAGTGAATAAAACTTGCAAAGAGAACGGAAAAACTATACTCGGCTCCCCCCGCCCCTCCTGGAATTGGAAAAAGCGAAATAATCATAAAAATTAAAACGTGCAAGCTGAGCACCATCACAAAATTAATATGGTTAATTCCAAGTGCAAGCATAATAAAGTATGGGATTGCATAGTAAAAGAATAATTGAAAAATAGTTACTACGCAAACCTTAAGCAGCTTCTTATAATCTCGCTTCATTCGGAGACTCTCTTGGTAAAAAGTATCCACTTTTTCATTTAAGACGACTTTCATATGCTCATATCGGTTAGCCTTCATAAAAATGGCAGCTGGTTTGATAACGAGGTTCATTAGTTTCTTAGTAAAACTATACCAGTACATCACCATTAGCAATCCGACAATTACCGCTAAGTGAATCAAAAAGCCAAATATTACTAGTAATGAAAGAGCATGGAGTTTTTCCGCAATAAAATGAAAGCCAATTAACAAACTAATCAAAAAGTTAACAACAATCATTGCCTGGAATACAACAAACTTCATTAAAAGAACTGAACTTGCTAATCCCCCATCAACACCTGATTGAATCATTGCAACTAATTGCGCTGGCTGTCCCCCTGTTGAGAATGGAGTAATGCCATTAAATAGTTGTTCAATTAATGGTAATCGTAATGCATCCTTCCAGGTAAAGCCATCGTGACGATCATTCATAAATATCTTTACGACAACTGCTTCTAAGCCTAAATATAAACAAATACAGCCAAGTGCAACGAGCATCCATCCCCAATTAATGGCAGAAACATCCTGTAACAATAGGTGGATGTTTGAGTTACGTAATGAGTAGCCGAGAATTCCAATTCCAATAATTAGCATTATGCTTAATACTAACCAATTTCGTCTGCTCACTAAGCATCCCCCTTTCGCGCTTGTTCCTGATAAAACTTAGTCCAAACATCTGCCAAATGTTCTTTTGAGTATTCCTTAGCAGCTCGTTGGGCCTGATTTTGCCAATGTGCCAGTCGTGCAGGATCATTGCGTAATAATGTCAACTTCATTTGCATCTCATTGACATCTTTAGCAGGTTCATAATCCCCTTCAATAATAGAATGATAAAGGTCAAGATCGCGCAACATTACTGGTGTCCCGCAGCTAAAAGCTTCCAAGACAGACATTGGAAATAGTTCATTATATGAAGGTAAAAGAAATAGGTCAGCAAGATTGTTCAGTTCAGCAATCTTATCCCGCGAAACGATTCCTGTAAAATGTAAATTAGCTGGTGGATTATCTACTACCTTTTTTAATTCACTATAGCCATCAGTTAAACGACCAAAAGAGAATCCGCCAGCCCAAAAAAACTCAACGTCCGGATTTTGGCGAGCAAGACGGATAAAGTCGGGAACCCCTTTTCGTTCTTGAACCTGGCCGCTTCCTAATACCACAAATTTATCGGCAGCAATCCCATATTTTTTTCGGAGAGCAGTCCGCTTAACAGCCGAATATGGATGGAAACGATCATTATCAACAAAGTTAGGAATATAGGCAATCTTTTTTTCAGGAATCCCGTATGCTACTAACTGCTTGATAAAAGATGGATTTACAACTACTAACTGATCCATTCGTTTATAAAAGGCAATAATATAATGATAAAAAAGCCCGCGAAACGGTTGCGGGATTGTAAGACTTCCTTCTAGCGTCTCAGGAAGAAAATGCACATAGCCAATCTTTCGGCCCCGTTTTTTTGAAAAAGTTGACAAGTAAAAAAGCGGGTCGATTGTATGATAATGACTGATCTGACTCTTCCCATAACGGTTGATTTCAATTTCAAATTTGTCACTGCATTGGTTGCGCAACAAGTTAATTAATTCAAGGTAGGCGCTTCCTACTCCTTGTCCCGCAACCTTATCTGCAGATGAAAACATTGTTATTTTAATCATCATTAGCTCCTTGGGCGGTGAAAAAGACGATGTGATTTTTCAGCTTGATTAAGTTCATCATGGACGGCCATATCGTTTTGACAATCTTGGTAGAACTGAACAACCTTTTCAACAAAGACTTCTGCTGAGATTTCATGTAGCTTTTGTTGCCGTCTCAACCTTGATTCTGAGTTTTTTGGTTGGTTAAGGTAAAACAAGACGCCCTTAACCAAGTCGGCCCGCTTTTGAAAGCTAATGCCAATCGCTGGGTCATCAATCAATTGGTCAGTATATTCACTACGCATAACCACAATTGGCAAATCCGAGGCAAGGGCTTCATCATAAGTCAGTCCTTGTGATTCAGAATCCGAGGCTGAAACAAAAACATCTGCCATCTGGTAATAATGGTAAACTTCATCATTTGAAATCTCACCAGCAAAATTAATATTGTCATTAAGCTGCATTTCACGAACTTGACGCTCCAGAGTATGTCTTGCGGGACCATCCCCAACAATCAGCAACTGTGCATCAGGCTTGTGAGCAAGAATATCTGGCATTGCTTCTATTAATGAATGGATATTCTTTTCATACGCTAAACGACTAAGCGAAAGTAAAACTGGGGTCTCTTCACGATAGCCTAACTTTGCCCTTAAATTAGCTATTTCTTCTGCTGAATCGCGTTTACTATATACCCGTAAATTAATCCCAGTCGGAATAACACGAATTGGTGATTCAACATGATAACTGGTTAAAGTATCCAAAACACGGTCACTTGGAGCAATAATCCCAGAAATATTTTTTAAATAAAGATGAGCAAGCCGGGCAACATCATTTGGCTTAAGAATATGGCCATTCGCAATATAGTGGAGATAATCTTGATACATCGTATGGTAAGTATGGAGACAGGGAATATGCAAATGCTTGGCAACCGTCTTCCCCATAACTCCAAGTGCAAATTCAGTTTGATTATGAACTATATCTAATTGGAACTTTTTAGCAAGCTTGATAGCCCGAAATACGCCGCGCACCGCAATGCGACGATCAGAAAACGAAACAAAGGGAATGCTTGCAAAGCGGTATATCCCATTTTCAACGTCATCATGTTTCGCCTTAGGATCAGTTGTCGTAAAAATATATACATGATGTCCCTGAGCAATCAATTCATCACGAAGCGTCTTAATCGAAGTCGCCACGCCACTCACCTGAGGGAAATATGTATCTGTAAAAATACCAATATTCAACCTAACTGCTCCTTTTTCATCATAAGTTTTCTAGATAATAATTAGTCATAACTGCTATTATACTAAAGCATTCACTGAACCGCAAAACAGATTTAGGTTATTTTAAATCTTCCTTCTAATAGTGACAAGACTCAGAAAGGCTGATTAAAATTTCTTTACAAAATCTTTTAATAATGAGAATAAAAAATAACTCTCTTGACGGTGCGAACTATCAAGAAAGTTATTTTCATTTATTAAAGTTTTACCTGCGGAACATACTTTTCCACTAATTTTTGGACCGCCGCGGCAGTTTCAGCATGAATCGCTCGATGAACTAATGGTTGTAATTTGCGCGTATTCAACTGGTTAATTAAAGAGCGAACACGTAAAATCTGACTACTGCTCATTGAAAATTCATCAAGCCCCATTGCCATTAATAGAGGAACCGCATAAGGATTATTAGCCATCTCTCCACACATTCCGACCCACTTGCCTTCAGCATGCGCAGCTTCAATCACTTGCCGCACCATCCGTAAAACTGCCGGGTGAAGTTCTTGATATAGGTATGCTACTTGCTGATTTCCGCGATCAACAGCAAATAGGTACTGAATAAGGTCATTACTGCCAATGCTAAAAAAGTCAACATACTTCGCAAAATGTTCAGCCATAACCGCAACTGCTGGAATCTCTAGCATCATGCCAACTTCAATATTTTTAGCAACTTGAATACCTGCTTGCTCAAGCTTTTCTTTTTCATCGTCAAGAATTGCTCGCGCCGCTTGGAACTCTTCAATTGTTGCAATCATCGGAAACATAATGGCTAACCGTCCATAAACGGATGCACGAAGGAGGGCGCGCAATTGAGGACGTAATATTTCCGGGCGTGCCAATCCAATCCTGATGGCACGAAAACCTAGGTAAGGATTGTCCTCATGAGGAAGAGCAACCATCCCCAGCTTTTTATCGCCGCCAATGTCAAGCGTTCGGGCGACTACCCGCTGTTCATTCATCGCCGAAACAAATCTTTTGTAAGCATTAAATTGTTGCTCTTCTGTTGGCAATTCATCCTTGCTCATATAGAGAAATTCTGTTCTTAAAAGGCCAATCCCCTCGGCGCCATCTTCTTGAGCATCAATAACGTCAGCAAATGTTCCGACATTAGCTCCCACTTCAAAGCGGCGCCCATCAGCACTCACGGTTTGCTTATCTTTTAACGCTCCCCACTTTTGCTGCTCCTGGATAAATTTACCAGCTAACAAACGATAATGCTCAATCTCTTCATTCGTTGGATTGACAATCACTTTGCCATGAATCCCGTCAACAATCAGCAAGTCGCCATCGTGAATAATCGTAGTAGCATTCTTGACGCCGACGACAGCAGGCAAGGAAAGGGTCTTACTCATAATCGTAAAATGAGAGGTCCGCCCCCCATTAGTTGTAACAATCCCTGCAACATATCGTTTATCAAATTGAGCGGTATCAGTAGGCGTAATATTATTAGCCACAAAGATTGCCCGGTGGTCTAAAAGCCCTGGGTCTGGTAGGGAAACATTCAATAGGTGACTCAAGACTCGTTTGGTCACATCACGTAAGGCAGTTGCCCGCGCATATAAATACTCATTATCGTTCTTGCGCTCAAAAACACTTAAATAATAATCTTCAACGCGTT
Source organism: Limosilactobacillus reuteri subsp. reuteri (assembly GCF_000016825.1). Classification (NCBI taxonomy): domain Bacteria; kingdom Bacillati; phylum Bacillota; class Bacilli; order Lactobacillales; family Lactobacillaceae; genus Limosilactobacillus; species Limosilactobacillus reuteri. The sequence continues at coordinate 1,380,627 of NC_009513.1, forward strand.
TAACAGCCCACTCCGCAGTATCATGATGGCTATTAATACGGTCAATAATCTTCTTTTGTAAAGTCGGATCGTCTAAAATCGCAATCTGGGTATCAATAATCGTCACTGCCCGCTGGCCTAGCAACTCATGGGCATGCTTAGATAAATGCTGAAGTTCGGTCTTGCTTAACGCAAAAGAATCATGAAGCCGGGCGACCTCATGATTCTCATCAGCTGTATGCTGTTTTTTTATAGATAGATCTGACTCTACTAACAGGTGTGCCGGAGCAATCGTAATACCACTACTAGCGGCAAGTCCGGTTAGTAGTATAGACATTAGTCAGTCAATCCTTCCTTCTTCATAGTTTCAGCAACGGTGTCCAAAGCTTCTTTTTCGTCGTCACCATTAGCAGTAATAGTAACCTTAGCGTTTTGACCAACACCAAGGGACATTACACCCATGATTGACTTCAAGTTTACACTCTTACCTTCGTATGAAAGAGTAATGTCAGATGAAAACTTTGAAGCAGCTTGTACCAAAATAGTAGCTGGACGAGCATGAATACCAGTTTCAGAAGTAATTGTAAATTCACGTTTTTCCATATTAATCAGTCTCCTTCGAGCAGATATAATTAATTTATTATCAGTAGCTTTACCACTGATACACCTCGATAATTACATTTTAGCAATTGTAAGCGTTAAATACAAGGCTACATCTTGCGATTTATCGCTCTCTTAATTGATAAATAACTTTACCGCCTCGTTGCGCTTCGCCTTCAATTTGCGAACGATATGCATACGAGTGAAAAATCGGTTGAAATTGCTGAAAATTCTCAGGGGTAATTACAAAATGATCAATCTTTTTATTTCGCAAGTCATCCAACAATTGCTCAAAATTTTCTTCTGCCATTCAATCACCTCAACATAAAATTTTATTTTCTTATTATACACGAAATTACTTTCATCTTTCTATTTTAGCATTCATGGCTAAAGAGTGCTAAAATCAAAGTAAGCTGTTTTCGGCATTCCTAAGTAACTTAGCTACGCGGAAAATCGCTCTTTATTTAAGAAAATATTTAAGTTTTATAGCTTGCTTTGCGATAAAAAGTAAGTATAATATTAATCAATGGTCAAGAAAGGTCAAAACATTTCTTGATGAAATTATTTAGGAGGTATTAAATTCAGATGCAATGTCAATACTGTCATCAAAATCCAGCCACAATTCATCTTCAAATGAATTTTAATGGGCAACGGATTCAAATAGACCTCTGCCAAAATTGTTATCAAAAATTACAAAATCTACAAACAGATATGATGAATGGAGGTAACGGAATGAATAATTTCGGTTTTGGAAGCCTCGAAGACTTCATGAACGCAATGAACAATATGCAAAGTCAAGCTGCCGGTACTAATGGTCAAAACATGAACGGCCAATCCCAACGACAAGGTGGCGGACGAAATGGAAAAGGAATCCTTGGTCAATATGGGATCAACCTTACTGATCTCGCTCGCCAAGGTAAAATTGACCCAGTCATCGGGCGCGACAATGAAATTAAACGAGTTATTGAAATTTTAAACCGTCGAACCAAGAATAACCCAGTCTTGATTGGTGAAGCTGGAGTTGGTAAGACCGCGGTTGTTGAAGGTTTAGCTCAAGCAATCGTTAGCGGCCAAGTTCCCGAAAAGCTTGCTAACAAGGAAATCATCCGGCTCGATGTTGTTTCCTTAGTTCAAGGTACGGGAATTCGGGGCCAATTTGAAAAGCGGATGCAACAATTAATGGAAGAAGTTCGTAAGAATAAGAACATCATCCTCTTTATTGACGAAATCCATGAAATCATGGGTGCGGGAAATGCTGAAGGCGGAATGGACGCTGGAAATGTTCTTAAACCCGCCCTTGCCCGCGGTGACTTCCAATTAGTTGGTGCCACTACTCTTAATGAGTACCGGAAGATCGAAAAGGATGCTGCTCTTGCACGGCGATTCCAACCAGTTGAAGTTGATGAACCATCCGTTGAAGAAACAATCCGCATCTTAAACGGGATCAAAAGTCGTTATCAAGATTACCACCACGTTAAGTACACAGATGACGCAATTGTAGCAGCTGCTAAACTTTCTGACCGCTACATTCAAGATCGTTACTTGCCTGACAAAGCTATCGACTTACTTGATGAAGCGGGATCAAAGAAGAACTTAACGCTTAAAAATGTGGATCCAAATGCAATCGAAAATGAAATCCACACAGCTGAAGCACACAAGCAACAAGCAGCTGATAACCAAGACTATGAAAAGGCAGCTTTCTACCGCGATCAAGTTGCTAAGCTTGAAAAGGCAAAGAAGGAAGCCGAAGAAAACCATACTGAAGATTCTGCAACTGTTACCGTTAAGGATATGCAGAGAATCGTTGAAGAACGGACAAATATTCCAGTTGGTGACCTGCAAAAGCAAGAAGAAAATCAACTTCGCGACCTTGATAAGAAGCTTGATGAACATGTTATTGGCCAAGCCCAAGCAGTGGATAAGGTTGCTCGTGCCATTCGTCGTAACCGGATCGGTTTGAACAAGTCTGGTCGGCCAATTGGTAGTTTCCTCTTTGTTGGTCCTACGGGGGTTGGTAAGACTGAAACCGCTAAGCAACTTGCCCTCCAATTGTTTGGTTCTAAAGATGCTATGATTCGGTTCGATATGTCTGAATACATGGACAAGACCTCTACTTCTAAATTAATCGGGGCTGCTCCTGGTTATGTTGGTTACGAAGAAGCTGGTCAGTTGACTGAACAAGTACGGCGGCACCCTTATAGCTTGATCTTACTTGATGAAGTTGAAAAGGCGCACCCAGATGTTATGCACATGTTCTTACAAATTCTGGATGATGGTCGTTTAACTGATTCTCAAGGGCGCACTGTTAGCTTCAAGGATACAATCATTATCATGACATCTAATGCCGGAACTGGTGATTCAGAAGCAAGCGTTGGTTTTGGTGCTGAGTCTAATGGTAGTACTCATTCCATCATTGACAAGTTGACAAACTACTTCAAGCCAGAATTCTTAAACCGGTTTGATGACATTGTTCAATTCAATGCCCTCTCCAAGGATGACTTGATGAAGATCGTTAACTTAATGATTGATGATGTTAATAACATGCTTGCTGATAAGAACTTGCATATCGAAGTCATTAACAATGTTGAAGAAAAATTAGTTGACATGGGATTTGATCCAAAGATGGGTGCTCGTCCTCTTCGTCGGGTAATCCAAGAACAAATCGAAGACCGGATTGCTGATTACGTTCTTGATCACAGTGACGCTCATAAATTAGTTGCTAAACTTGATGATAATGGTGACATTGTTGTCGAAGAAACTGAAGAAGTACCAACAATTGCTAAAAAATAACTGAGTAAAAAAACGAGGCTGAATTTTTCAACCTCGTTTTTTTATTACGCTCAATTTACTTCCAAACGACGGCGGACTTCCAATACCGGAAGAGCAACCATCGGGACAATAATAATTGCCAATATCAATTCTGCGAGCCCATTAGTCGCCATGACTGTTTCTAAAGCAATTAATAAATGATTAACATTTACCCCATAAGTTTGCGCAACTGCTGGAGTACGATAAAATAGATAAATAAAGCCTAATACCAAGCCAGTATTAGTAAGGGTTCCTACTATTGCAGCACTTACCGCGGCGATATATTTTGCTTTGACCAAACGACACATAAGAATAAAAGTATATCCTGCTAAAATCCCAATCATAATGCGCGGGACAACGGAAACAAGCGGGTTAACAAAAACTAAGGGAGCCAGCGGACTACTTGGTGCCACAAATGCTCGCACCCAAGTCAGGAGCCCCCAAATACCACCAATAATTGCGCCATCAACGGGACCCAACACAATTGCCGCAATAATGACTGTTACATGAAGGGTCGTAATACTAAGCGGTCCTAGCGGAATGTTACCAAAAAATGGGACAAAATCTTGTAAGAGAATAATTGCGATAAAGATTGCTAATGTCGTATTGTGCCTAATTTGTTGGTGCCGAGTTTTTGCCATTTTTCTTCTCCTAAATAAATTTGAATAGGCTTATTGTAATAAAAAAATCACCTATTCGCAATTCTCAAGAGAAATATGGTCGTTCCTTATCGTGTCAGCTACTAAAAAGCGCTATAATAATAGAGAATTAAGGTTACGGAGTGTTAATAATGATTGACAAGTTTAAAACAGGAAATCCTATCTGGGTTTACTATAATGATATTGATTCAGGAGCAAACCTTACCGTCCCGCAATTATTACGCGGATTCATCGGTCAAGAATACCAAATTGAACAAAAGCAATTTCCTAATTACCGATATGTAAAAACTGAAGGTGAAACTAAGGGAACATTTGATATGCGGCAACGAATTGTACACCTTTTTTATCGGAAACAGAATTGGGGAGAGGTCCAATCGATTGAAATGTACCTCCACCTCGATGCTCCGACACAGGTATTTGATACAGCTGGTGGAATGCCAGTCGGTGCCCCCCTTCCTGCTGATATTACAGTTAAATCTTTCCACCGGGTTGCGACTAAGAATGGTCAGTTTTGGTATGAAATCGGCGCTGACCAATGGATTAAGTACGATCAAATGCACGTTGTTGATAATCCATTCAACCAGGATATCCGGAAAGAAAAGTCAAAACTCATTAATAATTTAACGGTAATTCCCTTGAAGAATGTGCAGGCCAAAGTCGATTATCTCCATAATAAGTCAATCAATGTTTATGATGCGCCTTATGGAAATAAAGTGGCAGAGATTCCAAACGGCGAAACAATTACCCTAATTGGAAAATTAAACGATAATGATGAGATTACCTGGTACCAAGTGGGCCGCAAGAAATATATTACTAGTAACTACATTCAAATTGAATATCCAGAAGATGATGAATAAAAAAGCGAGAGGTTGAGAAAAAGCAAAAAGTTTTTTCTCAACCTCTCCTATTTTTACAAACAATAGCAAGATAACGTGGAACTAGCTTCGCATCACCACAAGGCTCAAGGCTAATTCTCACTTACTTTTATTAATCCCGTCGTAATTGAATTTTATTATTAAAGAAACGCGCTAAAGCATAAACGATGATTAAGTAAATAACTAAGATTACCCAACCAGTAACGTTTGAGATTATTATTGATTTAAAGACACCGCTAGCAGAAAGCGCTGGGATTAAGCCAACCAGTGAATAGGCTAACATCATCAATAATACTAAGCACGCCATGGGAAGCCCAATTCCTACAATCCATTTCCACCGACGATTTAATAAGGCAAAACCATTACCAATTGCCATCATCGTTAAAGAAAGACCGAAATACCATAAAAGACTATGCCAAGCAGAAGCAAGATCAAACGGTGTATTCATTAAACCCACAAGTTGGGCAATAAACCAAACTACTAATGTCATTAGGAAAAGAGATAAGATTCGTCCTTGCCATAGTGTTTTACGAGAAATACCGTTTTGAATTGCCCATTTAAAGTCAGTATAAGGAGTTACAAGGAAAATCGCCATTAAAAGCACGCTTAAGATTGATGAAGCAATGCTTGGAAGGGCTCGGAGGCTAACCAAAAAAGATTCAAGGTTGTGTGAAATAATTAATCCAAGCAAGTAGGTTATTAATGCAATTCCCAGCCCCCAACCTAAAGCAATTCCTGTAGCGTGACCCGCTTGTTGAAACATGGTTGAAATAACAAGGTTTCTCTTTTGATTTTCCATTAGTATTCTCCCCCATTCGTTAAGTAAATGAATAAATGCTGCAAATCATAATGGCCAATCTTAACTTGATCAGGAATCACACGCTGTTCATCTAAGCGATCAAGTAAGTAGGCAGTCTTAATATTACCCATCATTTCTGTTTTAAGGACTTTTAAGCCTGCAGTATACTCATCAACCATTTTTTCTGGGCCACTAATTGCATAAGCCTTAGCTAATAAACCTTCTGTATCTTCATTAATAATGATGCGGTGTTGATCCATGATGAGGACATGTTCGACTAATTGCTGATTTTCTTCAATTAAGTGGGTTGATAAGACAAAAGTGCGTGGCCGTTCTTGATAAGTCTTAACTAATTCTTTATAGAAGCTATCACGGTGATTAGCATCTAAACCTAAAATCGGTTCATCTAATAGAACATAATCGGCATTGACTGCTAAGGCGACGATTAGCTTGGAGGCCGTCCGTTGCCCCGTCGATAAGTTAGTAATCTTCATCCGGTCATTCAAGCCGAATACCTTGAGGAGACGGTGGGCTAAGTCATAGTCAAAGTTATTATAAGCGGCATCCGCTAAGTCAAAGGTTTGACTTATCTTCATGTGACGCGGATAAAGATTAATTTCACTCATCAAAAAGATCTTGCTGAGAAGGTCATCATTGTTATTAACATCTTCATTACCAATTTGTACTTCCCCGCTCGTTGGAAAAATCCGGTTGCTCATAATATTAAGAAGAGTCGTCTTCCCAGCCCCATTCCGGCCAAGGAGACCATAAATTTTAGCAGGTTCTAGGGTAAATGAAATATTATCCAATACTGTTTGGCGATGATACTTTTTGACAATATTTTTAACTATTAATTGATCCATCATTCTCACCTCGTTCGATTAAGTCTAATAAATGCTGTTTGGTAATTCCAAGCTTACCCGCTTCAACTAGTAAACTCTTTACATAGTCGTTATAAAAACTTTCTTTACGTTGTTCCATAATTTTTTGTTGTGCACCTTTTTTTACAAACATTCCGAGCCCACGTCGCTTTTCTAAGAGGCCTTTATTAACCAAAATATTCATCCCCTTAAGAACTGTCGCAGGATTGATATGCAATTGCTGAGAAAGCTGGGTCGTTGACGGTACCTGCGAACCTTCATCAAAGCCCCCAGAGAAAATCATCTCTTCAAGCTGGTCAGCAATTTGCTGATAGAGCGGCGTTGAATCATTAAAGTCGAAATTCATAAGTGCACCTCCTTGGTTTGTTATTTGGTTAATCACTTATGTAACTAAGTATATATGTTGGAGGATGATTTGGCAAGGGGAAAAGTGAGTTTAAAAAGAAAAACAGTTCATATCCGAAATTGGATACGAACTACTTGGTAAACAAGCGTATCAGTATTTCTAATTAATTTTCACTAGTTACCATATCTTTTTTTGCCCATTTAAGGGAAGCAGTAGAGTTAACTGTTACCGGCTCGCCATACTTAGTATTATTACTATCAACGGAATCAAGCCAAAAGTCATAATAATAATGGTTACCATCCGCTGTCTTATAATCAGCAGTACCAGTTATATTTTGTGGTAAGTTTTCTTTTAACTTGTTCAGAGTAGCAGTGCTAATATTTGTCCCCTGTGCACCAGTTAACAGTTGCTTTACACTCTTAGTATTTATCAAGGGCATATCGATACCCTTTGTAAGTTGTTCTCCTGCCTTTAATGGATCGGTGAGAACAACTTGCTTACCGCCAACCTCATTCCACACTTTAGAAACGCGAATACTAATCGGTGATGTTACCTCTTGAACACCAGGTTCAGCATCAACTACCACCGTTGCTGAATACTTAGCAGTCAATGGCTGGCCGTATTTAACATCCTTATTATCATTGACAAATTCGACTACTCTATTTGCATCGCCTTCGATCCAGTAAACATAATGATACTTGGCTCCATTAGCTGCTTCATAAATTGGTGAGGAGATACCATTACTTAGTTGATTAGCAATCTGGGTTAAGGCTTCTTGACCGATTACTTGATTGCTTTCACCACTCAATTGCTTACTTACTGAAGCATTCAAAAATTCCTTATTATCTAAGACTTTCCCGGTAACTAAACCATCATTGGGCTTTACATCGGTATTATTCCAAATCTTAGTAACAACTGATTTAAGTGCCGACTTTACTTGTTCAGGACTCTTGTAACCCTCAAGCATTCCTTTATAAACGTTTAATGATTGAAGCGGGTGACCTTGATCATCAAATAGTGCAACATTATCCCAGGTAGTTCCACCCCATATAGTCTGACCATTGTAATACATCACTGAATCTGGAGCATAACCAACTGCATTCTTTGATGCCCAACCGGTTCCATATACATCAGACATTTTCTTATTATAGTCCCAATTTTGCCAACCAGCTTTATCAGGAATCCACCTACTCCGCCTTGGGCAACTAATGCTTTATACATATCTTCAATTGCATTAACCTGCCCTTGCGGATCATGACTATATGCTTGAATCTCATCATTAGCACTAATAGAATTTCCTGTCCCATCGGCATCATTGACATTATTAATCCAGCCTGTTTCTAGTACAACAGTTTTCTTACCAAATTTCCGCCAAGCCATCTTTTCAATCGCTTCTAAGTTAATTGGTGTACTTGCGCCATATCCCAGATCAACATTGTCATACCAACTATTACCGTCATGAGTCGACCAGAATGGGTAATAAGAAGTTCCTAGGTAGTCATACTCGACATTATTATTCTTCAAAACCGTCATAATGCTACGATACTTACTAATGTTTGGTGTCTCAAGCTGAATGGCAATCTTGGCATTTGGTAATACTGACCTAACTGCTCCTGACGCGGTTCCTAAATATTTAGCAACTTGGTTTCCTTGGTCACTTTCCCATATAGTCGCCCAGTTTTCACCATGGTCACGGCCGGTCCAAATACCAAAAGCACCATTAGTTACTTCATTCCCTACTTGAACCATTTCAACATCAGCGCCGGCCTGCTTCAAATCGTTAAGAACTTTGCTTGTGTATAAACTTATCTCTTTTGTAAGATCAGCTGACGATAAATTCTTCCATGCTTTGGGAAGCGGTTGCTTAGCTGGATCAGCCCAGAAATCAGAGTAGTGGAAGTCAACTAAGATTTTCATTCCATATTGACTTGCCTCACTAGCCATCTTGACTAATGACTCTTCATCATTATTTCCACCACCATAACCAAAGCCTTCTGCATTGTATGGATCATTCCATAGACGAAGACGAATCCAGTTTACACCAGCATCTTTTAACATCTTAAACAAGTTAGCTTCTTGACCATTAAAGTCATAGAATTTAACACCAGCATTAATTAAAGACTGGTAACTGGAAATATCAACTCCACGAATCATATCATCTGACATGTTTGGAATCTTCTCAACAGTAATACTATCATAACGGAGACCAGTATCAGTACCTGTCTTATATGCTAGGTTGAGTTCTTCAGCAGTTTTTCGACTGGCCGGGGTCTTATCATTAGCAGTGCTCTTAGCTGCACCCCAAGTTAAAGTAGCAGTATACGTTATCTTAATTGGATCACCATACTTAACACCATTATTAGCTATCAAGAAATTATTTAACTTCTCAGTAGCATCTTTTCCAGCTAGCCAAAATTCATAATGGTAAGCATCCCCATTATCGGCATAGCAATTCTTTGCACCATCTAAAGCATATTCATTACCTGCTAGGCCAGCAAAAATTGCTTTTAACACATCATCAGAGATTCGAGTGCCTTGTTTACCTTGTAAGAATTCACTGCTAAATTGAGTAACGCCATCTTTTACATCAGCATTACTTAAGTTGTCGTTAACTTTAATGGCATCTTTTACCGTTACACTGAAACCGGCAGCAGGGTAAAACGGTACTGATAGTAACGTTTACTGGCGAACTTGCTTTTTGAGAAACATTTTCTTGACCTGGTTTAAATAAAACAATCGCTAACTGATCTTTGCTTGCATCTGCCCCTACGCCCAATACCGAATTATTAGCATCAGCTGGATTAAATGAATTGATAAACCGTTGAACAAGTGTTGATAGGTCAACATTATTAAAGTTAGTGGTAAATACAGATAATACATTACCCGTTAATAACGAATTTTTCTTTAGCTTATCAGCAATACTTGCCTTATTTGCTTTAGTATCGCCCTGTGCTACCTCTTGGGCTAAATCATGTAAGGCTAATTCACGGTAATTATGATCTTTACTTTGCCAATCATATTCAACATTTTGAATATTTTCATTATTTAATGCTGTGGCTACCTGCTTAGCAACAGTATTTCAAATTTCAGAAGGATCATTTACTTGGATTGCTTCACCATTAACATTGAAATGATAGAATTTACCGTCAATGATCTTCTCTTGATCAGTGAGCATAATTCCATCATTATCGAAATAATACTGTTTACCATCCTTATTTAAGAATTGACTGGTATAACAAGCACCATCAGCTCCAAAGTAATAAGTGTGGTTATCAATATTCTTAAATTGATCATGGATATTAAGAACTGCCCCATTAGCATCGAAATAGTAATACTTATTATCAAGTCTCTCAAAGCGTGAAATAGCTTGCTGACCAGCTGGACCAAAGTACTTATTATCTATCCACTTATTAGTTACTTTTAAGTAAGTCGTCGGATCAAAGTAATAATAACTACCGTACCATTCCTTTAACCCTGTAACGATACGACCATCTGGGCCAAACATATACCAATCGCCCCACTGAGATTGACGGTAATCATTATCTACTCGCAAATAAGTATTCGGATCAAAGTAGTAATACGTGCCAGCCCATTGGTAAACTTTAGTAACAATGCGGCCATCGTGACCGAACATATACCAAAGCCCCTATAGTCATTGTCTACTCGTAAATAAGCGCGTGGATCAAAGTAGTAATATGTGTCAGCCCATTGCTGTACACCAGATTGAGCAATCCCATTATCCATCAAATACCAGTTTGTATTCCACTGAACATTAGTATTAGGAATAGTTGGTAAATTAACGTACTGTCGGCCATTCAGTGGTTTTCCATCCTGATAATAGGTCGATTGACCATTTTCATTTTTCCAACCGGTCACAATTGTCTGTTGCTCGTTATCATTCACTTGCGAAGTAACCGTTAATTGATTTTGAGTAGTCTTTGACTGTGTATTCGTATTTTCTTTATTACCATCTTCTATTGATAAAGTGGCGGTTGGGGCTGAAGTGCAAGAAAAAAGTTAGACAAAATTAAAATATTAAGCTGCTAAGGCATGATTTCGGTATTCGACCGGAGTCATGCCTTTTGCTTTTAAGGTTGTTCTGACATGATTAAAATATTGAACATATTCTTGAGAAAGTTCGCTTAATTCTGCAATATCCTTACAAGGCAGAAATCCTGCTAGTAACTCAGTCTTAAATAAGTGAAAGAAACTTTCTACTGGAGCGTTATCCAGGCAATTTTCCTTCCGTGACATACTTTGAATAAACTGGTGATCCGCCAATTTTTAAGTATAGTAATCTAACTGGTAATGCCAGCCCTGATCCGAATGGATAATTGGGTAAGCATTATCAGGTAGATTGGTAATTAATTCTTCTACGGTTTTTACAATCAGTTCTTTATTCGGACCAGTACCTATTTGAAAAGCTAGAATCTCTTGACTTGCTTCATCAATCATCGCTGAGATATAAGCCCACTGATGATTAGCTAAGCGGACCTGTGTCACGTCAGTATGAATAACATGATAGGGACGTTTTTCATTGAAGTTTTGTTTTAACCGATTGTCCGCAATCTTACCAACCGTACCATGAGGCTGGGAATTAACTATTAATTCTTGATTCTCTAACAGTAAAATCCGGACTATGATTTTTGATCGAGGCACTATCAAGTATACAGTTTAAATAGAAAAATAGTTTATGCGGCTTGAGCGCGGAATTTTTCTGCGCTCAAGCCGTTTTTAGATGTATAAGCTCGTTGAGTGTTGAAATATTTAATAGCTTCCTTTACTGATTGTTCTAATTCCGTCAATGTTTTAGGCCGCGAACGTTTGGCTAACCAAATGAGCTTAAAATCATTCCACCAGCGTTCCATCGGCGAGTTCTCCCAAGGATGGCCTGGGTGTGACATGCTGTGAATACAGTTTTGATCGGCTAAATAGTCATTAAAAGCCATTGAACAATATGCTGATCCGCGATCCGTATGGATCAGCGGATGGGCATCCGGTTCCACTTTGAAGGCACGTTTAAATACCTCAATTGCTGACACTGCTGTTTCTGTGGGTGAGATATTGTAGCTCAAAGCGTAACGTCCATACAGGTCCAAAACCACATGCACGCGAGCCTTCTTTACCTGATCTATCCCGTACAGAACCTCTGTAGTATCGGTTACCCAAACTTCGTTTTTACTCTGACGATCAAATTGTTCATTGAGTAAATTATCATTGATATATTCTTCATAACGCTTAACGCGATTATGTCTCTTCTTCCGGATATTAGCCCTGATTCCATGATTTCTCATACAATTAGTTGCCCGCTTTAGTCCCGCCTTGAAGCTTAGTTTATTTTCGAAGGCTAGTTGCGTTGTCATCGCTAAGTAACCCAGTGTCCACTTATGTTTTTCTTCCAATTCTAGAATTGCTTCAAGTAGCTCTGATTGTTCAACTTTATAATTACTTGGCTTTCTATGAAGCCACTTGTAGTAAGCATCTCTAGTTATGCCAGCGATCTGACACAAGACACTAATTGGCCAGTCATGTTCTTGACTCAATTTTTTGATAGCTTATTGTTTGAAGAATCGTTCGCCTCCCGATTGCGTATTTCCATTACTTTTTTTGAGTAGGCATCTTCCATTTCTTTACGAAGAAGTTGGGCCTTTAGTAAGCGATTTTCAGCTTTTAGTCGATCAACTTCTGTCCATGCTTCCTTCGGCTTGGCTTTACCCCGCCGATCACGAAGTGATTGCGGGTCATTACCACTTTTACGATATTTTTGATACCAACCATAGACTTGTTGGTAACTAACATGGTACTTACCTACTGCCCAATTGTAGTTGATATCATGTTTAATCAGTTCCTCAATTATCGATAATCGTTCTTCAAAAGTAGTTTTCCGTCCTGGCATAATTGAATCTCACTTTCTTGGCGTATAAGCCTTCAGTTTTGATTCATTATACTGGATAATCCAATTTGATAATTGTCTTTTTGATTTTAATCCATGTTTGATTGCGAATACTTCAAGGGAATCTGTTGATTCCTGATATTATTGAACCAAAGCCAGCTTAAATTCCTTTGAATAGCTACAATTGTGGTGAGTAGATCGCAATCCATCAATCCCTTGGTATTTATAAAGTAATTGCCAATGTGAAATGGTACTGTCATTAACTAAATACTTTCTAGCAACCTCTTTAACACTAGAATGACTTAATTCGTTTAATATCGATAGCTTTTCTTCTGTACTATATTTTGAATTCCTACCCACAAAAAATGCCCTCCAAGTATATAAGATGAATTTTCTATTTCATCTGTATACTTAGAAGACATTATAGCCTCGATCCAAAAATCGTAGTCCGGATTTTAAATTATTTATGAAATTAGTCTCCAATCGACTAATTGATTGGCCAAATTTCGTTAGATTTAATGCCATCAGGGCTAGCCCCATGTCATTTTCCACAGCCCGTTGACCACGGAGATGAGTTCGGCGTATGCTAAAATCCCTCTTCATGTGACCAAAGACTGGCTCAACGTCGAACTTTCGTCGACGATAAATTGCCTTGCCTTCGTCACTTGAGGGGGTATCTTTAACTTTAGCTTTATAATAATTCCAGGTTGGGTTAACCTTCATATAGCGTTGACGACCACCTGGTGTCTTCGCTAGCTCATCTAATTTGACTGATAGTTGATGTTTATCAGCACGATAGATTTTAAAGTTGCGCTTAAAGCCATACTTATCAGTGGACTTACTGTAGCGATAAAAACTAAAACGAACTCCTAAATAATCGATGTAGTAATCATCCTCGGCATTATACTGCCAATTTTGTGATTTAGTTGGATCGTTTTTAAATTTACGTTTCTGTTCCTTTTGATAGGTGGTGTATGGGATAACCGGCTGCTTTTCAAACCGATCAAGAATCATTGTGTAATTGTACTCACTACCATAGCCTGCATCGGCGACGATATGTTCAAAGAAATCTAAAGCATGAAACTGGGTAAGGAATGGCACTAAGGTCCTGGTGTCAGTTGGATTTGAAAACAGCCCGTAATCAAGGACAAATTGCTTATGGGTAGCGATTTGCAGGTTATAGCCGGGCTTCAACTCCCGATTCATCATTGGATCTTCCTTCATACACATGAAGGTCGCATCGTGGTCAGTTTTGGAATAGCTATTACGACCTTGGAAGATATTTTCAGCACGTTCATACTTTTTGGCACGCGGAATTAGGTCGTTGCTTAATTGGTGACGAAGCTTTTTTAGAAAACGACGACGCCGTTTTCTAACTGAACCACCTTTGATGATTTTTGGTTCTTGCTTAATCTCCTCATCTAGCTTAGTGATTTTCTCCGCCAGTTCTTGTTTCATTACTTCCATGCCTTCGGCGGAAGTAACCAGCTCCGGTGCCATTTCTTGCACCACTTGCTTTTCTACTAGTTTCTCATAAAGCTTACTTGTCTTTTCTCTTAACTTAGCGTGATACTTTTCAACTGCCCGTCGCCAAGTAAATGAATATTTATTGGTATCGGCTTCTACCTTGGTCCCATCGATAAAAACTGCATCATTTTGAATTAGTCCGTGATCTTTCAAAGCCATGGTAAAGTAAACAAAGGCATGTTTAATTAGCTTACTAGCGTGCTGACTGCGTCGAAAGTTATTGATGGTATGGTAGCTATAAGTATAATCATGAGCTAACCAACGCATTGGCAGGTTCTCATCCAACATCATTTCAATCTTTCTTCCAGAATACGTAGGCAAACAAGAGAATCTTAAGCATAATTGCTGGATGCGATGAAGGGCGGCCGGTAGCTGCTCCTGAATCTTCTAATAGCACATTTTGTGGAATCGAGTCGACAAAATCACTAATTAGCCGCGCAATATGATTTTGTGGTAAATCATAGTTATAGTTTAGTACGAATTCGGTTTGTCCTATGGTATAATTTTGATACATGAAAATCGCTCCTTTTGGTTGTTTTGTGGTAATTACATCATATCAGGAACGATTTCCTGTGTACATAAAAACCGGATGATGAATTGTTCAAAAAATTCATCATCCGGTTTTTATTTTGGACTAGGAGTTTTTCCCCAGCCTCTTACGATGGCGATTATATAAGGTTACTTGAATATTTAATTCCCGCATTAACTTGCGAATAGTATCCCCACTCAGGTGTAATCCTATTTGATCCAGCTCCATTTGAATACGACGATAGCCCGCGGCCCAACGTCCACGAAGTCTAAACCGTTGGGCAATCTTTAGAATTTGAACTTTAGCTTCTTCGTATTTGTCGTGGGAGTGGACAATTCGTTTACGTTCATCATGATAGGTTGCCTTGGCAAGCCCAATGGCTTTGAGAAGATCGCCAATCTTATAGCGCAGTTTCTTTGGTCGCTGTGATTGATCGTCCCTGATCTGATCCACTATTTGAGTTTTCTTCCCGGCTTTGATGGTCCGAACAGGGACAGCGATTTTTTTAAGATATCGCGCTCCATCTTAGTTTCATAAAGTTCTTGGTTCTTCTTCGCTAATTCTTCCTTTAATCGTTCCAGCTCACTCTTATTAGCGAGCTGATGAGCCTGTTTTTTAGTATGTTTCACTTTAGACGGCCTACCTTTCGGGTGAGGCTTCAAAGCTGTAATACCGTCCCGTTCAAATTGCGAGCGCAAGCTCGAAACTTGCGCTGTTAAAATATCAAAGCGAGCGGCTACTTCAGCCATCGAATCCTCATGAGTTTGGTAGTAGTCTATCACATTTAGTTTAAAATCGGTGGTAAATATTCGTTTATGACGCCGTTTTTTAAGTGCATCGATCCCCCTCAATTGGTATCTCTGAATCCATTCCGCAATACGCCGCCCACTAATTTGATATTTCTTACTTAAATCATTAGTGCTTTGTAAAGTCGAAAGGTATTCTTGAACAATTTGGGCTTTCAGTTCTGGTTTATATCTGGTCGGCGAATTTACAATTGAAATGCAACACAAAGTAAAAAATAAACCCATACCGGGTAGAATATGTTTAACGACCAAATCAAACAATTCGAGGTATCCGGTATGAGCTATAAACATCTTACTATAAAAGAACGTGAAATGCTTATGTTTTTACGAGCTAAGAGGTTATCTATCCGGGCTGTTGCGTTACGGCTGGGGCGAAATCCAAGCACTATTTCACGAGAATTAAAACGTTGTGCAGGTCATTATTCCCCAAGTAAAGAAGAAAATGACTATCATCAAAAGCGAAAGAATTGTCACAAGAAGCGGCTATTAGACAGCCATCCACAACTACGCCGTCAAATTGTTTATTACATCTTAGATCTGCACTGGTCACCAGAGCAGATTACCGCTCGCTTTAATAAGGAACATCAATGGTGTGTTAGCTACAACACAATCTACCGTCATATCTATCAACACAATTTAGGTGAGAAGTACTCCTCACATGGCGATACCGGTATTCAGCGCCATCTCAGACATAAACATCGGACGCGGTATTCAAAGAATACTAGACGACATCGAGAAGTACAGACGGACTACATCTCAATTCATGAGCGCCCTGGTTTTATCAACCAGCGTCAACGTATTGGTGACTGGGAAATCGATACTGTGATTGGGCGAACGGGTCATTCCATCCTTTTAACGGTTGTCGATCGGCTTAGTCGGCTTACGCTTATCAAAAAGGTTGCGTGAAAGGACTCGCAGGAGATAAATAAAGGCTTAGTTGAACTGTTAGGGGCCATTCCTAAAGAATTTGTTCATTCTATTACACCAGATCATGGGACCGAATTTCTTCATCTTGATGAAATCAGCGAAAGATTAGGTGTTACTGTCTATTGGCCCGATCCATATTCCCCTGAACAGCGTGGAACAAATGAGAATACAAATGGATTAATCCGGGAATATTTTCCCAAGCGAACAGATATTGATAATTATACAGAACAGGACGTTGAACACTGCCAAAAGCAGTTAAATCAACGTCCGCGCAAAGTGTTAAATTATGAAACCCCATATGAAGTATTTTTTGACAAACCGTTGCACTTAGTTTGACAATTCGCCTCATACAAAAAAAGTGCCTCACAATCATTAGATTTCTTGTCTAACCATTGTAGGGCACTTCATGATTTATTAGCTATTTATTCACTAATAAAGATCATTTTCATATTAAATATTTTCTTGGTTTGCATAGTAATCTGCAGACGATATAGCATCAGGCAATGTTGTTGCAAATGCTTTATTATTACCATCATTCAAATATGCATAGTAACCGTTAGGCATTTTAACTGCTAAACCAATACCAACATTCTGTAATGAAGTACCATTTTCATATTTAGCTGACCATTCAGTAATGCGAGTATTCGGATCAGGTGCCACTCCTGTGGAAGCAGCCTTTGTAGTAAACAAGTCTGGATACTTTTGCTTTAATTCAGCTAGATACTTACCACCATAATCTTGTTGACCTTGGCCTCCACCACGTGTATAGCCAAAGTAGATTTGATCGGCAAACGTTTGACCATCAACACTTAACTGTTTTGCATCACGATCTACTCGTGTAACTGTAACAGCTTCTTGAGTTGAGAAACCAATCATCTGATTCATCACAAGGTCTTCTTGAACCTTTAAACCAGCCTGATGAAGTGCTGCAATCGCATTAGAAAGTTCTTCTCCATTACCATATTTAGTAGGATTATCTGCAGTACCTAAATTATAACGATCTGTCATAGCATATCCCTCATTATAGCGACTCGTATTAAATGGCGTGTAGGAAGGAGCCATCCAGAAATCAGTAATACCTAATTGATTAAACAAGGCTACATTATCCTTTATTACATTATAGGCATGTTCATTAACGGTAGTTGGTTCTGGCTGGAACAAGGAGAAGTCTTCATAAATCATATGTGAATCTAAGGCTGCATTAGAAGTAAATACTTTTCCAGGAACATTTCGGACTTCTTGTGCACTTGTCCGAGCATTTTGAGTACCATTAATTAACGGTACCCAAACACTTAGATAGCCACTTACATAAGGATTACTGTAACCCTTAACCGTAACCCGTAAAATACCCTTACTATCAGTTGTAAGGACTGATGGATTTACAGAACCGTTGCTATTATAGGTTAATCCATCAGCAGTACTATCAATTAGATTACGATATTGTTCATTAGCATGGGCAAGTCCCATATTAATTGCTACTACCTGCTCACTCATTGACGGATTATTCCCGACAATAACGGCCATTCCAGTAGTACGACTTAATGGATCTGTACCGTTGCTCGATACATCGACAACTCCTTTACCATACCGAACACTGGTAATAAGATTATCATTCACTTTAGTCATTGTCTGACCACCGTTAACAAATTCACCACGTGCTTTCATCAGTGTAGTAATTGCATCATAATACATTGACTTCGTCTTCATATACTGATCGGTTTCTTTATATAAATCGCCATAGTATACCTGTGGAACCGTATCTTTATTACTTAATAGCAGAGCATATTGTGCTGGCAAGTTATACTGAGCATATTTCTTATCAGCCTTTGCTTGATCTGCATAGAATTCATCCCATGCTTTTTGAGCATAAGTCGACTTATAGCTATTAGCCATAATATCTGGAATATTAGGATGATTGTCAATAATAATTTGATTAATCACATTCTTTCGCTGATCATGATTAGTTACAAATGACCAGTTAGGCGTAGCGGTATTCTCAGTAATATCATTAGCTCGGTTAACGACACTATTGGTTATTAGGTTATTAACATTGTCTCGTTTGTTTTCAGCTTGTCCTAAAACATTTTCTAATGTATAGAAATATCCCGCATCCATAAATAATTCAGGATTTCCTTTATCATTAAGCATTCTAGCAGCACCTGAGTGGTAACCTTCGTTATATACTAAATGGTTGTTAGCATTTTCCTGGTTACCCTTCGTATGATACATATCATTAACAAGTTGTCCCAATTGATCCAGCACATCTGCATCAATGTTATCTGCAGCATCTACCCGGAAACCATCAAAATTACCATCAGCATTATACTTCATTAGTTTACCGTAATTTAATAGGAAGTATTCCCAATTAAAGTTTTCAGCTTGGACAGCTGGATTTGAATTATCAATATCATTACCAACTAATAATTCTGGACTCTGATCACTATTATCATTATTTGTCTGATTATTAATGGTTCTGTTCATTAAACGATAATTGCTATCAGCATAGCTAGTATTACCCTTAGCTTGATTATCTGAATTGTTATTAATAAAGATTAGCTGGTTATTATCAATTGAACCACTAACATCTGGAACATAGCCATTGCTATATTCTACCGGCAATTCAGATTTAGCTGATAATTCAGGAATCGTTAGCATAAACTTATTAATATCATTTGCTAATGGACCAGTTGACTTATTAGCAGCAATACTCTTTTCGATTACGAAGCGAAGATTACGAGCATATTTATTTAATGTTTGGGTATCAGTATCTTGCGAAAGATTAGTTACGTTATCCTTAGTTAATCCATAATCAGTATTGGTATAGCCATTATCAACAAAGTATTTAATAAATTTGGCTTCCACATCTTTACTTGGCCATGTATACATTAATAATGGGCGCCAATCACTGGCAGTTGTTTTATACCATGTCTTACCATCTTGGCTCGTACCATAAGGACGATACCAACCAGAATAACTTAGGTAACCATCAGTATTATTAATTGATGAAGAATCCTGACTATAAGCCATATTCTCCCAATCACCTGAATCAAGAGTCTTAATCAGCTTATTGCTTAACGAGTCATAGATATTAAACTTGCCATCAACAATCTTTCCATAAAGATTTCCTAATAGTTGACCATTTGATGCGAAGTGGTAGTTCTTACCATCTATTGTTTGCTTACCAACTAATGCTGCACCGTCGGAACCAAAGTAATAAGTGTGAGTGTCGATTTTCTTGAATTGGTTACGAATAATCTGACCATTGCCATCAAAACAATAAAATTTATTATTAATATTTTCTAATGATGAAATTGCTTGACGACCATCTGGACCAAAGTATTTATTATCAATCCACTTATTTGTAACCTTAAGATAAGTAGTTGGGTCAAAGTAGTAATAGCTACCATACCATTCTTTCAAGCCAGTAACAATTCGACCATCAGGGCCGAACATATACCAGTCGCCCCATTGAGATTGAACATAGGCATTATCGACCCGTAAGTGGGTTACCGGATCAAAGTAATAGTAGCTACCAGCCCATGGAGCAACCTTACTTGCTGCTGTTCCATCTGCTGTAAACAAGTACCAGTTACCATTATTAGCTTTGATATAATTATTAGTTACTGCAAGGTAAGTTACAGGATCAAAGTAATATAATTGATTATTTTTACTCCATTTATATAGACCAGTCACAATTCGACCATCTGGACCAAACATGTACTTAGATCCCCATTGAGATGTTACATAATCATTATCGACCCGTAAATAAGTTGTAGGATCAAAGTAATAATATGTTCCAGCCCATCGCTGAACACCACTTTGAATCCGACCATCATTACCAAAGAGGTACCAATCACCCCATTGAGATTGGAGATAAGCATTATCTACACGCAAATAAGTTGTGGGATCAAAGTAGTAATATGTTCCGGCCCACGGATAAACTTTAGTCACAATCCGACCATCGTGACCAAACATATACCAAAGTCCCCATTGCGACTGACGATAATCGTTATCTACACGCAAATAAGTTGTAGGATCAAAGTAATAATATGTTCCGGCCCACTGTTGAACGCCAGATAATACTTGACCATCGTTGCCAATCAGGTACCAGTCGCCCCATTGAGATTGAACATAATTTTCCTTGTTAGCTTGAAGATGAGTTACGGGATCAAAATAGTAATATTTACCATTAACACTTTGAATACCGGATAGAGCTGCCCCATCGTTTCCTAGTAGCATATTTCCTTTAGAAGTAGAAATATACTTATTAGTTTCACGGAGATAGGTTGTAGGATTAGCATAATACGTATTTCCATTGTAATCATAAAGACCGGTAACAGCTCGTCCGTCTTTACCGAACATATACCAATCTCCCCACTGAGATTGACGATATTCATTATCTACTCGAAGATATGTAGAAGGGTTAAAGTAGTAGTAAGAACCAGCCCATTGTTGAACGCCAGATTGTGCAATACCATTATCTACTAAATACCAATTATTATCGGTTTGGACATTTGTATTAGGAATTGTTGGCAGGTTCACATACTGGCGTCCCTTGAGAAGTTGATTGTTTTGATAATACTCCATTTGCCCTTGAGCATTCTTTACCCAACGATTTTGTTGTTGATTAGAATTATCTGCTTTAGGATTAATTGATTTAGGGCTTTGAACTTTTTGTGCTTTTTGATTATTAGTTACGTCATTAGTACTTGCGTTAGAGGATACAGATTTAATATTTTCACTCGTTTGTGCAGCAGGCTGATTGACAGCAACATTATCATTTGCATTGGTTGCTGAATCAGCACTTGCTACCCCCCCCTAAATTTAAAATAAGGCCAGCTGAAACTGCAGTAATAATGGCTGCAGTAAACCATTGCTTACCGCTTTTATATAGTTTAAAATGCTTTTTTATGTCCATAATCTATTTTCCTTCCCAATAGATGATTGATTAGTATTTAACAAAGACAATATAACTCATAATTACAATGTTTTCAATTGAAAGTTTGCTCCAGGCTAACGTAACAAAAAAGAAAATGCCCAGTCCTATTGACTAAGCATTTTGATTTCTATTTATTATAAAATTCTTCTTGCAAAAGTTGGATGATAATATTTAATATTAGTTATCTTTACATTTTGTCCTTTCGTAGGTGCCTGGATAAAGTTGCCATCGCCAATGTAAATTGCAACATGATAGGCATTCCCGTAATTTCCCCAGAAAAGAAGGTCACCTGGCTGTAATGAATTTAGACTAACCGCTTTACCCTGATACTCTTGTTGATAGGTTGTTCGTGACAAACTTATGCCCACTTGTCGATATACATATTGAACTAGTCCTGAACAATCAAATGAATTGGGCCCGATAGCTCCCCAAACATAAGGCATCACAGGTTGTTTAGCAATTGAAACAACTTGTGATGCCTTATTTGAATGAGCAATTCCTTCGTTATCAAAATAATAGCTAGTACCATCGATTATCAATGTTTCATTAGTTGCACGAGTACCATCAGATTTAAAGTAATACGAATGTCCCCAATTGTAATACCACTTGTTCTGATACATGACCCCACTATTATCGAAATAGTAAACTTTATTATTTTGGTTTAAAAAGTAATTAGTTTGCCTTTGACCATTTTGATAGTAATAATTATTACCATTTTCGTTAACTACTCCATTTGTAGC
Organism: Limosilactobacillus reuteri subsp. reuteri; assembly: GCF_000016825.1. Lineage (NCBI taxonomy): Bacteria > Bacillati > Bacillota > Bacilli > Lactobacillales > Lactobacillaceae > Limosilactobacillus > Limosilactobacillus reuteri. Next base: position 1,402,935 of record NC_009513.1, read on the forward strand.
AGCTTGACTCTGAACTAAATTTACTGACTGAAAATTAGAAGAAGGTGTTACCTGCATATTAATCTGTTGATCAGATGTCTGATTATTCTCATCCTTCTTTACTAAATTATTATTCTGACTATTATTAGTTTTATCAGATACTAATACAGCAGATTGTTGCATTTGATTATTTGGATTAGACTCATCAGCATTTACAATACTTATCGAACCAATAAGAAATACACTACATGAAAATAATGCTGAGTACCATTTTATATTGCCCTTAGTAAACTTCATAATTAGTCACTCCCAATCTTATCAATCATTTATATTATAGCGCTTTCACTTCTAAGGATCGAGTAGGAGATAATTGATTAGTTCAATTATCGACCTCTCACACCACCGTACGTACGGTTCCGTATACGGCGGTTCGACAACTTAATCACATTAAATTGATTGGAGCGTCTTGGACATATTCATAAGTCCGAGTTGTTCCAGTTTTCTATTAGTTAGAGAATAGCTCAAGGTCTTACTATGTGCAGTTCGCCAGTAGCCCTTTCGGGTACTAGCGAAGACATATGCATCATGCTGGGACAGCCCCAACTTCTGTAAGTTAGTTACCTTAGTTTTAAACTTTTTCCATTGCTTCCAAATATACTGCCTTATTCGGACCCTCAACCACTTGTCAAGGCGTTGAATAAAGTTAGTTAGTTTCCCAATTGAGTAGTACTGAAGCCACCCACGCATTTTTCGATGAATTTCTTCAAACATTCTTGTCAGAGATATTCCACGATTACGTTTAGTTAATAACTTCAGTGCTTTCTTTACTCGCTGTTGCGATTGTTTAGCTGGACGGGCGTAGGCCCCATTGTGGTCTACACCCAACGAAAAGCCAAGAAACTTCAACCGTAGCGGGCTACCGACTTTGGTTTTATCTGGATTCACTTTAACTTTCAAGCGCTTTTCTAGAAACTGTGTAATGCTTCGCATTACTCGTTCTCCGGCTCGTTGACTTTTAACATAGATGTTACAATCATCCGCATAGCGCACAAAGTGGTGACCACGTCTAGTCAACTCTTTGTCCAACTCATTTAGATAGATGTTCGCCAGTAGTGGTGACAATGGCCCTCCTTGTGGGGTTCCTTTTTCACTCTTAGCGAAAAGCCCATGGTCTAAGACTCCGCTAGTTAGAAACTTACGAATGAGTCTTAGTGTCCATGGGTCATCAATATATTGTTGGAGATACTTAATCATCAAGTCATGATTAACGTTATCAAAATAGGCTTTTAGGTCTAAGTCGGCAACTCTTCGATAACCTTGATTATAAAGATCTACTACTTTTTCAATAGCGTCATGGGCCCCACGGTGGGGACGGAAGCCAAAGCTATTATCAGAGAAAACACGCTCAAAGATAGGCGTAAGAATTTGGGCTACAGCTTGTTGAACCATTCGGTCCACCACCGTTGGTATTCCAAGTCTTCTTACTCTACCATTAGGCTTCGGAATTTCTACCCGTTTGACTGGAGCTGGTTTATACTTGCCCTCACGCAAACTAGCGATCAGTTCCGTCTTATTTTCTCTGAGATATGGCAGAAGGTCATTGACTGTCATATCGTCAACGCCTGCTGCTCCTTTATTTCTCTTAACTCGCAAATAAGCCTGATTAAGGTTATTGCGATCCAAGACCAGGTCTTGGATAGTGACACTCATACCTTTACCTTCACCATAACCGGTACTACGCGCCCTTGTGTACTTTCGGTTTTCCAAACCTATCCTCGACAAGCGGTCAGCTTGTTGTTCTGTTTTCTGCGATTGTCGCACCTGATTACACCTCCGATATAAGTTACAAGTTATTGTCGTTCAGTCCTTCATCTGATTATTCAAACTACTATGACCTCGGCTGACTTCTGGCTTACTCAACACTGCATCACTGCACCGCTTGTTTCTGTGGAAATTAAACTTATTCCTCTTGTCGGAAACGTGTAGGCCAGATCTCCCCGGGTAAGAATATTAGCTTTCGTACCATGTCATCGTTAGCTTTACTGAGACCAACTTCGAGTAGTATTGGACTTCAACTTGTCTAGCAGCCTTATCCAGTTAATTTCAGCCTTATAGCTACTTCTTGTTCATCGATGCAGTACTTTGCCTTAGACTTCCTTCAGATTCCACCTCACGGTGGACACCCTTGTCCTCAGCTCATGGTTCCGACTACTACGGCCCATAGCGGACTTTCACCACCTAGCTAATACCCATGCCGGGCGCACAAACAAAAAAGCTCCTTAATTAATAGGGAGCTTTTGTTATTGATTAATGTCTTTAGACCTAGTTGAGTGCGCGAGCAGAGCGAGTGCACGAAACAAAAAACCACCTGCTATGCGGGTGGGCGATAAAAATTATATAAAAAAGGCCTCTTTTGCCTTAAGATGTAGGTGTTCAAGCCAAAGTCAATAAGGGAAAAGAGGTTATATAAATATGGCTAATAAATTAAATAGCTTAGCCCATACGAAGTGGTTATGTAAGTATCACATCGTATTCATACCAAAGTATAGACGTAAAGCGATCTTCAATCAATACCGAAGAGACCTGAGAGATTATATTCGTTTGTTGTGCAAATATAAGGGAGTAGAAATAATTGAAGGTCATATGATGCCAGATCATGTGCACTTGTTAGTAAGTATTCCGCCGAAACTAAGTGTCTCGCAGTTTATGGGATACTTAAAAGGGAAAAGTGCATTAATGATGTTTGATCGACATGCAAACTTAAAATACAAATATGGGAACCGACATTTTTGGGCTGAAGGCTACTATGTGAGTACAGTTGGATTAAATGAATCCACGATAAAGAAGTATATCCGAGATCAAGAGAAACATGATATAGCAATGGATAAGCTAACAAGTGTGGAATATTCGGACCCTTTTAAGGGTAAGTGAGGTAGTATAAACACCGCTTAAAGCGGTGGCAAAGTAGTCAGAGCATTTTGGCTTGAGCAAAGCGAAAGCCAGCGCCTTGAGACGCCGGCTTTTATTATCGGCTTATAGCCGATGTGCAAACCACCCGTTTGACGGGTGGTTATGATTGATACAACAACATTCTTACATTAATCTATAACTTCGCTGTTAACTTCACATCAGGGTACTTTTGCTTAAACCAATTTTCGGCGAATTGATTTTCAAATAAGAATAGTGGCTGATCATGGATATCCTTGACTAAGATGTTTCTTGATGACGACATCTTTTCATCCAATTGATCTGGATCAATCCACCGGGCAGTCTTAGTTCCCATTGGTTCCATGACAACCTCGGAATTATATTCATTTTGCATCCGGAACTTGAACACTTCAAATTGAAGCTGACCAACTGCACCAAGAATATAATCACCAGTAGAATAACTCCGGTAAAGCTGGACAGCCCCTTCTTGAACTAATTGATTGATTCCCTTGTGAAAGGATTTCTGTTTCATCACATTCTTAGCAGAAACACGAACAAACAGTTCTGGCGTAAATTGTGGCAACTTTTCAAATTGAATATCTTTTTTACCATTATAAATAGAATCACCAATTTGGAAGTTTCCAGTATCGTATAAACCGATAATATCACCGGCAACAGCTGTCTCAACGTTTTCACGGGTATCGGCCATAAATTCAGTCACATTTGATAACCGCATTGGTTTCTTAGTCCGTGATAATGTAACATCCATCCCCCGATCAAATTCACCAGAACAAATCCGGACAAACGCAATTCGATCACGGTGACGAGGATTCATGTTAGCCTGGATCTTAAAAACAAAACCAGAAAATTCGGGATCAAGGGGCTTAACAACATCCCCGTCCTCAGTTTTGTGATCACTTGGTGCAGGGGCAAACTGTAAGTAGGTCTCCAAGAAAGTCTGAACTCCAAAATTGGTTAAAGCAGATCCAAAGAAGACCGGTGTTTGGTCCCCCTTGGCAATCTTTTCTTGATCAAGTTCATTACCGGCAACTTCAACCAGTTCCATGCCGTCCATTGCATCTTGCCATTCACCATCACCAGCTAATGGGTTGTCGCCCTCAACATTACCGTCTTCATCTAATGGTAAGTAAGGATTATTTTCATCAGCTGGATGAGTCAAGGCAACACGATGGTTAAAGCGATCATAGATTCCCTTGAACTGGTGACCAGAACCGATTGGCCAGTTAATTGGGTAAGTCTCAATTCCTAATACGTCTTCAACTTCATTTAAAAGGTCAAGTGGTTCACGGGCATCCCGGTCAAATTTATTCATAAAGGTAAAGATCGGAATTCCCCGCATCTTACAAATTTGGAATAACTTCTTGGTCTGCGGCTCTATCCCCTTCGCACTATCAATAACCATCACAGCGGAGTCCACCGCCATTAATGTCCGATAAGTATCTTCAGAGAAATCTTCGTGCCCTGGAGTATCCAAAATATTGATCCGCTTACCTTGGAAATCAAATTGCATAACAGATGAGGTAACAGAGATTCCCCGCTTCTTTTCAATCTCCATCCAGTCTGACTTTGCAAAATTACCGGTCTTCCGTGCTTTAACGGTCCCGGCTTCACGAACTACTCCCCCAAAAAGCAAGAGTTGTTCAGTAATCGTTGTTTTCCCGGCATCCGGGTGAGAAATAATGGCAAACGTACGCCGTTTATTAACTGCTTCAGCAAGTTCTTTTGGTGACATTAAATTTTTCCTTTCCTTATTTTATTCTCGTGAAATATCTCTACTATATTATTACAATTTTTTATGAAAGTCTATTCTTAGAAAAAGTTACAGAAAGTTTAAAGTATTGAGATATATTTGAACTTAGGATTAATTTTCTGCTATATTAATAAAGTTAGAACTTATTTTTATTGAGGTACTTAGTATATGGATAATAACAATAACAACGAATCGCGGGAACATTACCGTAAACGGATGGAAGAACGTATCCAACGTGACGTTAATGAACGCAAGCGTCGAGAACGCGAGGAAGCACATAATAAGCGGGAGAACCGTTTGCGACGAGAAGAAGAACAATCGTCACCCGATTATCAACCGCCCAAAAAGCATCACTACCGAACGCCGAATTGGGTGCGCGCTTTAATTGGGTTATTAATTTGTCTAGTAGTGGCTGGCGGATTTTATGAATATCATAAAGTGCACTCAGTTGCCAAAGGGGTGTTTGGCGCTGGTGATGGAAAAATTAGTAAAAAGTTACAAAAGGGTGAACCAGTTTCCGTCCTGGCCATGGGAACAGATGTCGGTGCTTTAGATCGTGGTAACAAGGGTGGTAATACTGACTCTTTGGAACTATTTACTATTAATCCGAAAAAGAAAACAATTACTATGACTAGTATTCCTCGTGATATCCTAGTACGGGTTGAGACTAGTGATGGCCCTGATTACGTTAAAATCAACGCTGCTTATTCAATCAATGGGCCAAAGCAAACCGTAAAGCAAGTATCAGAATTACTTGATGTACCGATTGATTACTATGCAGTTATTAACATGGGGGTTCTCGAAAAAGTTGTTAATTCCGTTGGTGGGGTTGAGGTTAATAACCCATTTGCCTTTGACTACGAAGGCCACCACTTCAAGAAAGGTAAACAACACCTTAACGGAGCAAATGCGTTGAAGTATTCCCGGATGCGGTATGATGATCCAAATAATGATTACGGTCGTCAAAAACGGCAACAACAAATTCTAAAGAGCGTTATTAATAAGTTCAAGGCTTCAGGTTCAATTGGGGCAGCTAACAAGATTTTAGATGCTGTTGGGGATGGCGTTAAGACTAATATTCCAATTGATGATATTGCGACCTTGTATGGTAACTACCATGGCGCAATGAACAATGTTAAAACCTACCATTTCCAAGGACAAAACGCAACGATCGAAGGAGTTTCCTTCCAGATTGCCAGTCCTAAAGAAATTAACCGGGTATCAAAACTGGTACGAGCTCAACTTGGCTTAAAGGCTAAGAACGTTGTTAACCACGAAACCAAGATGTACAAGTCACAACCACACTATAATGGTTACAATGAAACAGACTTTATCCTTCCTGGTGGTGCCAGTTACAATGATCCTGGTAGTGGTAATGGAAGTGATGAAGTTATTGGCTCAAGTAGTCACCATTCATCTTCTGCAACTGAAGAAAGTGCAAGTACTACAGAAGAAAACTACGGAACAACCAATGCTTATAGTGAATCACGGGCTGTTCTAACTACTGGCACAGCAAGCTCACAAGTAAGGCGATATTCAACTCCTCAATATCATAGTTACAATAACGGATACCCTTCAACATATACTCATCCTACTTATGGGAATCATTACGGGTATACTCACCGTTATTATTAAATTATAAAAACCATCTTCGTTAAATTGGTGAAGATGGTTTTTATTACTTTAAATAAATTGTTACTGTTTGCGTCGATTTATAAGGAGTGAAGCTAACCAGTGTTTCTCCTTTAACACTACTTTCCACTCTAACTCCTTTTGTAGAATAATTTCTACCGTAATTAAGTACGGGTAAAATCACTTTATTAACTTTGCCTTTTTGGAGATTATTGAGCTTATAGCTAATTACATTATATTGAGAACCAATTTGATTCTTTTTAAGATGTACCTTCCTACCATTTACCACTGCTATATGTTTATGGACATCTAATGCTGAACGAAAGACCTTTGCCTTATCCATACCTATTAACGTTTTTGCTGGCATGTAATCTGTATAAACAGCACTAGTTGCTATTTCAGTATAATTTTTCTGATTAGCAAATCCAATTCCATTAGTATGAGTATATTGATACATATAACTAATGCTGACTAAACAAGAAACCAAGTACAAAAGAACAATTATACTATTAGAGTCCCTTAACTTATTACCAATTAAATTTGCAATCACTAATGAAAAGCAAAATGTGCTTATCCCTAAAAACCGCCATGGAAATTGTATTATATGGATAGGTGTTTTTTGAAGCAAAAACCATGGAAATAGTTTGGTAGATAGGAGTAAAAATAATAACCCAACACTTTCAATTCTACTCATTAATCGGTCTTTTGTAAGATAAACTAATAGTCCAAAAATTCCTGCAATAAATGTAATAAAGCCAAGATTTACTGCTAAAAGGTCATTAGGAACCATATTATTTACTGAATTAATGATTAAGTCACTCGGCTTTATTGCTTCATTAATAAGTGTATCTGGAACTATTGGAACAATAATTGGTACTTTCATTTTGGCCCGTATCATCGTTAATAACATTGGTAAGCAAACCAAGAATGCTAAAAAGGCGCTTATGACTAGTCTCCTAGCAATAAGCAAATTAATTTGACGATGATCTAAAACCAATAAACAAACTAGAAAAAATGAAAAAATAATAGTTGAAAGAATATGTGCGTAACCGACACAAATCATTCCTATTGATAACCACAACCATTTTTTAGAATTATAATCAAATAATTTTTCATACCCCATAAAAATTAAAGGTAGAAATATTAATGCAATATACTCAGCAATATCACCACGTTGGCTTATTTGTAATAGTAAATATCCTCCATTGTTATATAGGATACTAAACAAAAATGCCACTTTCTTCGTGCCGAAAATATCTCGCATCACGTAATAAGAAATAAAAAACGAAACTAGAGTTATTAAAAAACTACATATATTATAAGCAACTATAGGATCAACGTATGTACCCCCCCTCAATATTGAAAAGGGGTATAAAAATAAGTACGGATAGAAGTGATTAATTGCTAAACCAATTTGTGAAAAAGCATATGTCCCAGTCGATGAAAATATATGTCCAGCTTGGATGCTTCGATATAATTCTTCGATTCGATTTAAGTGAAATTGTGTATCCCACCCCAAAGGAATTACTTTCATTTTAAAAAGATATGCATAAATAAGGAGGGCATTGATAGTAAAAAATACTATATAGTAATATTTGCTATAAAGCTTTCTCATCGTCTTCTTCCTCCAATGGATGTTCAATCCGATAAATATCAAAGAAGTATTCACAAACCGTTTTAATCACGGCATAGAATGGGATACATAAAATCATCCCACCTACTCCAGCAATATGGCCGGCTGCTAATAATAGCATAATGATAGTAAGCGGGTGAATCTGTAATGTTTTCCCAATAATATTCGGATAAATAATGTTCCCATCAATTTGTTGAACAACAATCACCACAACAATCACCCAAATCAATTTTTCAGGAGCCATTGTCAAGGCCACAAACAATGCTGGAGCAATTCCAATATAAGGCCCGATATAAGGAATGATGTTGGTTAACCCAGCAACAATTCCTAAAACTAATGCCAAAGGTTGTCCGATTATCATGTAACCGATTGAAGTGGTGATACCGACAAATAAACATTCAATCATCTGTCCAGAAATATAAGATGATAAAGTATTATTCATCTTAGTTAGTAGCTCATTAACTTCCTTAGCATGATGCGGTGATAGCCACTTTTGGATACTTGGACCCAGCTTTGAACCATCCTTAAGCATGTAGAAAAGCATCACTGGAACCGTAATTGTCACAACAGTAATATTAGTTACTACCCCAACAATATCACCAACTCGTTCAGATAAGCCCTTTAAAATAGTTTGTGCATAACCAGCAATTTGATGATCAAACTGACGATAATAAGTGTTCAAGTCAACATTACGCAAGAACGAATGTTGAACCGTATCATTAATTAAAGTCTGAATACCACTAACCGTTTGCGGCATGTTACGAACTAATGAAGAAATTTCCTTAACAATAGTTGGTATCAAGAGAGAAATTCCACCAATAATAATTAAAATTAAGGCAATAACAATTAACAAACTGGCAATTCCTCTACTCATCTTGAACTTACCAATCCGTAGTTTTAAAAATAATTTTAAAACCGGATTCAGCATATAGTACAAAAATCCAGAAATGATCAGAGGCACAAAAACAACAGAAATAAACGTTAAAAATGGCTGAAAAATAAACTGGATTTTTGTACATACCCAGATTAAGGTCGCCACAGTTAATAACAAAAGCGGCCAAAATAGCCAATGATAAAATTTTTGCTTAGACATAGATACTCCTTATATAAGGTTTAAAATAAAAATCATCTAAAACTGTAACATAGTTTTAGATGATTTTGTTTAAAATTGAAAAGTTTTATTATTCTTTCTTATTCTAAATTATTTAATCGTCTCAACACGAACACCATCACTATTGAAGACATATGTTACACCGTTAATTGTATGACGACCAGTGTAGGCTACGCCGTCGGTACCAAAGTAATAACTCTTCTTTGCGTTATCATCATTGAACCAACGATTCTTTAACATATTACCATTTGCGTCAAAGCGATAAAGACGACCATAATCATTCAAGAAACGGTTTTGATAACGTACACCATCAGCACCGAAGTATTGGTTGTTTACCCACTTATTTGTAACCTTTAAGTAAGTAATTGGATCAAAGTAATAGTAATTTCCGTACCATTCTTGCAAACCGGATAAGACCTTACCATTATTATCAATTAGGTACCAGTCACCCCACTGGGATTGAACATAATTACGCTTGTTTGCTTGAAGATGAGTTGTTGGATCAAAGTAATAATATGCATTATTCATACTTTGAACGCCAGATAAAGCTGCTCCATTATCACCAAGAAGAACGCCACGGCCATCTTTTGCATTCTTAATATACGTATTCTTTTCACGAAGATATGTTACCGGATTAGCATAATAAGTATTACCTTTGTAATCATAAAGACCTGTTACAATTCGACCATCATTGCCAAACATATACCAGTCACCCCATTGTGCCTGACGGTAATCATTATCGACACGGAGGTAAGTTGTTGGGTCAAAGTAATAATAACTTCCAGCCCATTGTTGGACACCAGATAATACTTGACCACTATCACCAATTAGGTACCAGTCACCCCACTGTGATTGAACGTAATTACGCTTATTCGCTTGAAGGTGAGTAGCGGGATCAAAGTAGTAATAAGCATTATTCCAATACTGAATACCAGATAAAGCTGCCCCATCTGCACCTAAAAGTACACCACGACCATCTTTTTCAGTTTGAATATACGTATTTTTTTCACGAAGGTAAGTTACTGGGTTTGCATAATAAGTATCACCATTATAACCATATAAACCAGTTACAATTCGACCATCATTACCAAACATATACCAGTCGCCCCATTGAGCTTGACGGTAGTCATTATCAACGCGGAGATACGTTGTTGGGTCAAAATAGTAATAACTTCCGGCCCACTGCTGAACGCCTGATTGAGCGACACCATCTTTTACAAAGTACCAGTTAGTATCACCTTTTACATTTGTATCGGGAATTGTTGGCAATTGAACATATTGTGTGCCTTTTACATCTTGACTATCTTTACAACTATATACCCATTGGTTATTAGTATTTTTCGTCCAATTAGTTGTTTGTGGGGCCTTATTTTCATTTGGCTGATCAGTAGTTTTTTCAGCACCTTGTTTACCATCAGTTTGGCCCTGAGACTGATCAACATTAGTAACCTTGTTTTTGAACTTATCGGTTGTTTGATCCTTATTGGTAGGTGAATCAGTTATGTTCCTTTCTGTATTTCCTTTAACTGTTGTTGCTTCTTTAAAAGAATTATTAGTCTGGTCAGTCGTTTGTGTTTGTTGGATAGTAGTATTAGTATCAGTTGTTGCCGCAGACGCATTATTAACAGACGCTAATCCTAGCGTTGCCACAAAAGTAAGCAATAGCTGTAATACACCATTGCTTACCACTTTTATACAACTTGAAGTGTTTTTTTGAAGACATTATATATTACTCCTTCTTTGATATTTACTTATACGTAAATCATATCACGAACTCGTAATATTTGTAATCGTCGTTTGTAAAATGTATCTGTCAAGTTTTCATAGGTAGCCTTTAAATATACAGTTTTAGTGGGTTAGTGCCTTAAAAAGTTATCCCATTGGTCTACTTGTGGCCGTGTTAATCGGAATTATTCCTTGTACTGCTCCAATTGACGGCTTTGTCGGTGCTTTTCTTAGAAACTCTCCAGTTCGAATATGCATTTCCTGTAATAGCCTTGTTTGAGCCACTCGAGGAAGAACTGTTAATTGTTCTAGGATTGTATTTAAACTAGCTTGCAGTTCACCATTCATTCGGGCTTCAATTAAACCAATCATGGCTTTAGCCCCCTGCTCAGTCCATGACTTGCCCTGTTTCTTCATCCGGTAAGTAAAAGCCCGGTGAGAACTTTCGACTGAACCAATTAAATGAATATCCTTAAATCCACGCATTTGTGGCGAGAGGATATACCGCCAATTTCGCTGTAGATATTTTCTTAAACGCATTAAGTCGTCTGCTTGTTTTTCCGTTAGGTTTTGTGATTCATAAGTATCTAAAATTATTGTTAACTCTGCTTGATCATGATGACGAACGGCTTTAATTGCTCGCATGGCTAATTCGTTGTGCCGGCCTAAAGTATATTCAATTTTCTGTAAACAATGATAGCGGTCGAGAAAGTATTCACCATGTGCACCTTGAGGAACTAGACTTAATAGCTTAGCTGGTTCATAACCTGGGCCAGCGTCACTGGCCAAAAAGACCGTTTGACCGGCAAGCTTATAATGGCGGGCTAAATAATCACTTAGTCGTGCTTCAAGCCGTCCTTGGTGCCCAACACTGAGAAAGTCATGCCGATTAATGATTTGATTAGCTATCTGATTTCCTAACTCATGCACGGCGTGCATTACCGAATCGGCAGTAATTCCGCTGTCAAATACAAGGTTCAAAATATCGGCAGTGTTGCGCATTGTGGTTGTTTGGGCAATCTTAGCCATCATCATTAAGTAGTGCGGCGATAAACGACGACGTGGTTTAATTTTTAATTGTTGGTCTAAGTAAAATTCACGTTTCTTTGTCCCAGCCTGATAATACCGTCGTTGAAAAGTCACCGGGCCAAAGATAAAGTTAAGCGTCTGTGGCTGTTTATTGATTACTTGATAGTTCGCTGGAGTTTGAGACTTTAAGCTTCGATCTAAGCTTTCCAAAAAGTTTTGCATGATTGCTTGTCCTAACTCCAGTACCCCTTTTAAAATAATCTGTTCAGCTTCAAATAAACTGCCTGATTTCACCAAATTCTGCTCGATTTCTGTTAAAATATCCATGAGGAAAGACCTGCCTTTGCTTAGTATTCGACACACACTAAAGGCTACTGGTCTTTTCTTTTTTTGTAAATAAGTAAATTGGTCTACAAAAAGGATTTCCACGACCAGATGAATTATTCATCCAACCTATGAAAATCTTACACTAACTTGTAAAATTAAGTTAGAAAAAATAAAAAGCCATTTGTGATAGACTTTTGAATATCCCTAATCAAAAGAAAGGCAATCACAAATGACCTATAAACATCTTACCACACGTGAATTAACTCTCATAGCTGATTTTTGGTATCAAGGTACTAAAGCTTATCGGGCTGCTAAATTACTTCAGCGTAGTCAAGAAACCATCTATCGTGTTTATCGTTTCCTCAACGACGGTAAAACCATCGACCAATATCTTCAGACTTATCAGCGACATAAGCGTCGTTGTGGTCGGAAGCAGACCCAACTGCCAACTATCGAAGTTAACTATATCCATGCGCAAATCAAGGCAGGTTGGACTCCTGATACTATTATTGGTCGTCATGAACACCCAATTAGCTGCAGTATGCGCACCCTTTATCGCATGTTTGCCCGCAATCAGTATGGCTTCTCCGTTAAACAGCTACCGATGAAAGGAAAACGCTATCCCAGTGGCTATGTGGAACATCGTGGTAAAGCTGGCCAATTAGGACGCAGTATCTATCAACGATATCGTGATTTTCCGCATTACCAACATGAATTTGGGCACTTTGAAGCTGATACAGTTCAAGGTAAAGCTCACCGCGGAGCGGTAATGACGCTAGTAGAGCGACAATCCAAAGTAATGATTGTCCTTAATATTCATCATAAAACAGACGAAGCAGTGAATTGCCAGCTTGATCAATAGCTCGCTAAACTACCACGTCACTTTGTTAAATCAATTACTTTTGATAACGGGAAAGAATTTGCTGGATGGCGAGAAATAGCCAATAAGTATGATCTTCACACCTATTTTGCGGAAGTCGGTGCTCCCAATCAACGAGGGTTAAACGAAAATAATAACGGCCTCTTGCGTCGTGATGTTCTTAGTAAAAAGCTAGATTTTCGCGATTTACCAGACGTGTACAATACCCTTTAGGGTTGACACTTTAAATAATAAAAGTGCCAATTCTAGGGGGTGTTTTTCGTTTCTAGTTATTCCACAACAGAAAAATTAAGATTACTAAGTAATTATCAGGATTCAGATTGCTCATTAGGAGTATTCGCTGACTATCACGAAGTGAGAACAGCGAACATGACTAAATGGATTAAACAATTTTTATTAGCAGGACTGGCAGGATTAATTCGTCCTAAACATAACCAAAAATATTCACTTAAGACAAAGATTGCCGCGGTGAAAGATTATCAGCTTAACGGACTGGCTAGTCGTGAGGTTTTAATTAAGTACAAAATACGCCATATTTCTCAACTAAAACAATGGATTATCCAGTACAATAGTGACAAACTAACTGTTGCTTACGCAACAAGAAAGCGAGTTAAGAAAATGGGCCGGAAAGTATCCTTTGATGAGAAAAAGCAGATTGTGCAGTGGACGATTAACCACCAGAATAACTATAAAGAAGCAGCTAGTAAGTATGATATTAGTTATCAGCGGGTTTATTCGTGGGTACGTAAATATTTGCACGATCATAATTGGGAAGTACTAAAAGATAATCGTGGCAGAAATAAAGATAAAGAACCGACAAATGAGCTCGAACGGTTGAGAAAACGAGTACGTGAATTAGAAGCTGAGAAACGAGAAAGCGAGGTACAAATTGCGTTCGCAAAAAAATTAGTCGAAATACGCAATCGGGAGGTGCATCGACCGGACGATATCAAGCGATTCAAGAAATGATTAAAGACGGTTATACAGTATCAGAACTAGTTAAAGCGGCTAAAGTAAGCCGGCAAGCCTACTATAAGTGGCTAAAACGAGAATTAACTACTAAGGATATCCAGGATCAAGAGATCCTTAATTTGATTAAAGAAATTGAGAAAACTAATAAGCAAAGTATTGGCTATGGGAAAATGACTCGTCTTATTAAGCGTGCAGGTCTTGGATATTTGGTCAACAAAAAACGAGTTATTAGAATTATGAAGGAACATGGGATTAAAGCTGACTATCGTCAAGCTAAAAGAAAACGCGACAAGGAACGTCAAACCTATCAAGCTGAAAATATACTTAATCGTCAATTTAAACAGGAAGCAGCTAATCAGGTTTGGGTAACTGATACAACAGAACTCGCCTACAATATTCATAATTATAAAGTTCGTTTACATGTGGTTCTTGATTTATATGGTCAATTTCCAATTAGCTAGCTAATTACCCCAACAGAAACTAGTGAGGGAGCAATTCAAGTATTCAAGAAAGCTCAGAAACAAGAAGGTGTATTAGCCCCACTTATTCATACTGATCGCGGAGCTGCTTATACTTCTAAGGCGTTCAATCAATATTTAACTAGCAATAATAGTCAACATAGCTATTCAGCTCCTGGTACACCAGCAGATAACGCAGTTATCGAGCACTGGTGGGCCGACTTTAAAGCAATTTGGCTAGCGCATTCATCTAAGCCACAAACACTTGATGAACTTCAAACACTAGTGGCTGAAGGAATTGAATACTTTACAAATACATTTATTTCAGCTAAAAGAAATGATGTCAAGGGCGGTTTTAAATTGTCATTTTATAGCGGTTTAAAAATGTATGATTTGGTCGGTTTAAGAATTGACCGATGCCAAGCGATATGACTTTCCTTTGATCTTAATTACGTGTGAGTGATATACAAGGCGATCTAAAATTGCCTCTGCGGTTGCCGTGCTATGGAGGACGGCTCCCCAACTTGATAATGGTACATTGGTCGTTATGATCGTTGATTTACGTTCATAGCGACCATTTATTAGTTGAAATAATAGTTTTGCTTCTTCCGCCGATATTGGTAAATAGCCTAATTCATCAATGATTAACAGGTCATACCTTTCGTATCGACGCATTACGCGCTCCAAGTGTTGCTTCTCTTGAGCTGCTTTCAATCTAAGAATTAGTTCATGGCAATTAATAAATAGTGTTCGTACATCTTGTCGACATGCTTCGATACCAAGCCCAATTGACAGATGTGTTTTACCTACGCCAGGGCTGCCAATAAAGATAATGTTTTCTTGATTGTCCAGAAATGACATAGTCGCAAATTCAGCGATTTGTTGCGGATTAATTGAAGGCTGAAATTGATAATTAAAATCATTGAGTCGTTTAATAATCGGAAATCTAGCGCGTTTGATTCTTCTCTTTAAGCTTTCCTGTTGCTGATAGGTAATCTCCTTATCCGTTAGTTTTAACAATGCTTCACTAAAGCTAATTTGGTTATCATTGACTTGTTGACGATAATCTGCGATTGATGCAGCCATATTATGTAAATTTAACTTCGTTAAATTATCTACTAATTTTTGATATTGATTCATTTTATTCCCCAATCTGATCATAAATACTAAGATTATTAAGCATATACTGGTTAATTTCTTCATCCGTTTTATCTTTCATCAAATCACTTTTAAGAATGGCATGTTTATCATGAGGATCATAATTAAATTGCTTATTGGTTAAATCATGCTTTTGAATCTCAGTACCATGATAGAAAATGCGGATAGTCTTACCATCAGTTGTCGGTTTAATTTCGACTTCTTTTCCGATATAATTAGGGGAAACAGAGTATTGATGGTTTTGAAATCTGATCATTGAGTCTTGGGATACCTTTCTAGTTTGGTCGCTGTTAAAGTATCTCACGAGATCGTGGTTGAGAGACCGGAAATGCTCTTTTTCTTTTGTCCATAATTCAATTGGCTTCTGATTATTACTTTGTGATTTCTCATGATTGAGCCGTTCAGCTAGCCGATTAACGATATCATTTAAATCATTGACCGTACTAAATTCTCCATCATAAGGTTTTAATCGTTCCATTGTTCTTGCTAATGCTTCAACGCAACCTTTGGTTTGCGGTCTAAATGGGCGACATGCGACTGGATGAAATCCGGCATCATGGCTAAATGATAGGAATCGCTCATTAAATCGATGATGATGAAAATCGCTTAATTTATGGTCAATGACAGTTGACATATTATCAAACCAGATTTCTTTAGGAATTCCACCAGTAACCTTAAAGGCTTCAAACAAACATTTAAATAAAGTATCCTGTTTCTGATCTAAGGTTAGTTTTAGGAACTTAAATTTAGAATAGGGCAGAACGTATAGGAAAATACTGAAAGTATGTGGGACACCATTTCTATCCGTCATTGTTACCCGTTCTTTCCAATCAACTTGAGCACTTAATCCTATCGTATGTTCAACTCTAATCGTTGCTTTTTTAGCTTGTGTCCTACGAAAACGGCGACAATAATCTTTAACGATAGTGTATTTACCGGTAAATCCTTTTTCAACAATAAAATCATAGATTGATCTAGCAGAACATCCTGCAGTGTATTTATCTTCAATGATATCTCGATATCCGTCTAGCTTACTACGACGCTTTTGTCGCTTCCTAACAACTGCTACTTCACCACTCTGAGCTCTTACATATGCCGCTTTTACGGTTCGTGGATCAACATCATATTGCCGTGCAATAGCGGAATAATTTGGTCTTATCTTCTCTAACACAAAATATCTCATCCTTTCGTAAACGTCTTTTCGCATACTCATCACTTCCTCAAAAGATTGATAAAGTGAGTATACAAAAAATGCAGGAAAATCGACAATTTTAAACCGCCGATTTCCTACATTTTACTTCTGACCTTTACATGACCTTACTGCAACAGAATTTCGTTACGGCAAAGCCAATTAATTTTTATTATTTAGTGTGTAAACTTGACAGGGTACAGTACCACGAACTAGTCACTCAGCTAATGCATCGTCGCAACAATATCCCACGAAAATCTCTTAATTATCGTACACCATTAGAAGTATTCTTGAGTCATGTCACAGAAGAACAACTTTCACCTTTTTTCTAATTTAAATTGACATTTCAGGTCTAATTATTTTTACAAAGTTATCAATTACTTATCCAGTGTTCTTTTAAAATATTAAACATTACATACCAAAACAACTTCACACCAACTGATAATTAATTTTCTAATCAATAAGAAAAGATTCTAATAGCAAGGTATCAACCCTTTTATTAACACTTTTATAGCTATATATTTACCTTATCTTCTTATTATTTTGAATTACTCTTAGCTTATAAATGATAGTAGCACACAAGTAAAAATGATATTTGCAAAATACTAGTGGCAACAATCTGGGTGTAAGTACATTTTTTAAGCTAATTACTTCTAATGCGTTACTTATATAATCTTTTTTACAAAGTTCCTTTAGCTCGAACATTGAATTATGACTTCTTACAAAAACATGATGAACTATCATCAAGTTAAATTGCATCAGCACAAAAAAATTAAATGACTTTTCAAAATTTGGGAATCCATTTAAATCCTTTTTTACTTGTAAAATTGCTTTTTCATATTCATGAATCATTTGTGAATTATATTTTCTAACTGTTGAATTTTCTGACAAGATATAATTGTATATATTTTTCTTAATAAACCGTATTTTTTTACATAGTAATACGTACCTAATTAAGAATTCAGAATCTTCTGAATATGCTAATTTAGCATTGAACCTAAGATTCTCTTTTCTTATCAAGGTTGTCTTATAAAACTTTCCCCAGACAGTCATATACTTAGTAGGATTTTCTAGCATTTGCTTAATAATTGATATACAATTGTTTTTACATTTTGTCATAGAATATAAATCAATTTCTGACTTATTAACGAGATAATTGCCAATAATTAAATCTTCTTCGGCATTTACCAAAAGCTCTCCTAATTTACTACTCAAATTTAGCAAGCAATCATCTGCATCTAAAAAGGTAATCCAATTTGCACTAGCTATTTCTATGCCTTTATTCCGAGCATTGGAAGCTCCTTTTTTTGATTCAGCATAAATCACACTAGAATTCTTTTGAACCTCTTGCTTTATTAGCATCTCAGTTTTATCCGTTGACCCATTATTTACCACTATTACTTCTATTTGATCACTCAAGTATACTCCTGTACTTCTAATAGCCTGAATAATAGTCTTTTCACAATTATAAGCGGGAATTACTACAGATAATAGCATTTACTCCTACTCCTTTCATAAACATATTACCTAAAATAAAGAGGACTAAATAAAAATTACTTAGCCCTCCTTATTATTTTCTATTTAGCTTAACAAAAATCCTATCACTCTACTATTTGCCAGTAACAGAATTTGCAGTAACATGGTAAGTATGACCATTTCCAGAAACAGTCCAATTGTTAGTGCCATTTTGTGTAGCTGTGTAACCGTCAATCGAATCAATCGATGGCAAGTCATCGGTTGACTGCCCTGCAACACCACGATCATTTAATTGGTTACCAATATGTTCCTTAACAATATTTCGAGCATCAGTAGCAGTCATCGTTGCCTGTTGGTCATTAGAACTTTGCTTTACGCTAGACTTAGCAGAACTGCCATTGCTTGAAGTTATTGTTGAAGAGACAGCATAGTTAGCGCTACTTGATGACTTACTTGCATTGGAAATACTGTTCTTAGAAGATGCACTTTTTTCATTAGTTTGAGAATCTTCATTACTGTTACTTACAGTCTCTCTTTCAGAACTAATCCTATTCTTATTAGAATGATGCTTCTTAGTAACTTTACTTGAAGTAACTTCAGAACTACTATCAGAGCTATCAGAAGAACTACTATTACCACAGGCAGCTAAGGTTAACATTAATGTTCCGGCAGCTAAAGTTGTAAATAGTTTTTTTAATTTCATTTAACTTCTCCTCGTTTATCTATATTATCGCTATTATAACAATAGATTACTATTAATTATATCAAAATTACATATTGATGTAGAAACTTGGTGTGAAGTATTTTGAATAACCAATCTTTACAACATCACCTGGCTCTGGTGCGTGAACATAAGTACCATTACCAAGAGAAATAGCTACATGATATGGAGCGCCATCACTACCAAAGAATAGTAATGAACCCTTTGGAGCATTCATTACATCACGCTTATGAGCACCTAAAGTAGCTTGCTGGTAAGTTGTTCGATAAGCTGAACCTAAACCATAAGCCCATTGAACTAACCCAGAGCAATCAAAGCCAGCCGGAGTATTTCCTCCCCATACGTAAGGAACACCACGTTGGGATAATGCACGGTTAACTTTAGCATCAACATTAGACACTTGTTTGGCAATACCATTAGCATCTAAATGATATTTCACGTTATTAACCGTTACATCTTGATTAACTACCTTCTTGAAAGTAGTTGGGTCAAAGTAGTAAGTCTGACCTTTCCAACTTTGAAGCCCTGAAAGAATCCGTCCGTCATTGCCAAAGAGATACCAGTCACCCCATTGGGATTGACGGTAATCATTATCTACACGAAGGTAAGTACTTGGATCAAAATAATAGTATGAACCAGCCCATTGCTGTACTCCCGTTTGAATACGACCATCATTGCCAAAGAGATACCAGTCACCCCATTGGGATTGACGGTAATCATTATCTACACGAAGGTAAGTACTTGGATCAAAATAATAGTATGAACCGGCCCATTGCTGTACTCCCGTTTGAATACGACCATCATTGCCAAAGAGGTACCACATTCCCCATTGGGATTGTACATAATTATTGTCTACACGTTGATAATTATTGTTCGCATCAAAGTCATAGTATGAACCAGCCCACTGTTGTACTCCTGATTGAACAACACCGTTATCAACTAAGTACCAACTATTACCTTCTCCGTTGATTGTTGGTAAATAAGTATAGTCACGTCCTGATGTTACCTCACCATTTTGATAATATGTCCAGTCATTGTTTTCATTTACCCAACCATTTTTTTGCTGGGTGTCTTGTGGCTGTACTGGTGTAACTGCCGGACTAGCAACATTTGTATCAACATTAGTGGTTTGTTCAGCGGCATCTACCGAATTAGATTGTACAGCAGAACTTGCTGCATCTGAAGTGCTAGTAGCAGGAGTTTCTTCAGCTACTTGGGTAGTTTGTACAGTAGATGTTGTAGTAGTGTTTACGTCATCTGCATTTGCTGATGTAGCTAATCCAACGATACTAGCTACTGTGGCAAATGCCATAACGCACCATTTTTTACCATCTTTGTATAACTTGTAATGTTTCTTAGTATCCATATAGCTAAAAAAATCCTTTCTCTATAAAACCGTTCTTAATACTTTCTTTAATAATTATTTAACGTTTATTAAGATACCAGTTATTTAGAGTTAAGACAATCCTATCCAGCGATATGTTAAGAAACGATAATGTTTGACACTTGAATGTAATACTTTTGTTACACTAAGCACTAAAAAAGACACCTAATTAGTCATAATGACTATTAAGCGTCTTAAAATCGTTAATTAGAATTCACCATAATATAGGCTTACCAACTCATAAAAATCACGCATTGTATAATCAGTACCATAGAAATTGTGGGCATTTGTGTACCAATAACCATCCGGATCTGTATGATCAGTACCACCTAAATATTGAGATACATTATGATGAGACCATAGAGTTCCGTTACCATTAGATACTAACGAAGGCGCAAACCCATACTTGTGCATAATATATGCAGTGTAGTAAGCAGCGTTAGAAAGTTCCCGAGCAAACGCATCTGCATTATGTACCTCAACTTGTTCAAATTGAACGGCCCGACCATTAGCAGGATAACCTGCACCCCAAGCCTCATGGTCAGTATTTGAGATCTGAATTATATTGTTATTATCTACAAAGGCATGAACGAATGCATCATTATAATGATTCTTTTCGTAATTTATTTCACCCCAAATACTATCATTAGGATTAGCAGTTTCATGGACGATAACTATATTTGGTAATCCATTACCCGTACCACTATATTTTCCAGTAATATTCAAAGGAATGGCCTGCCCATTATCATAAAATGTAATATTAGCATGACCAAGATTATTATTAAGAATATAGTTGTTAATTGAATTCAATCCAGAAGTAATAATTCCACTGCCACTTGCCCAATAACTTTTACCATTCGCTGAAACCCACTGGTTAGTTGCCTTGGTATATAAGTAAGGAGTAAAGTAATACAAACTTTCCTTCCAGCCATAAAGTCCTGAAACAATTCGACCATCTGGACCAAACATATACCAATCCCCCCATTGGGATTGACGGTAATCATTGTCTACTCGAAGGTAAGTACTTGGATCAAAGTAATAATAAGTATCATACCATTTTTGGACTCCGGTTTGAATACGACCATCATTGCCAAAGAGATACCAGTCACCCCATTGGGATTGACGGTAATCATTATCCACGCGAAGGTAAGTACTTGGATCAAAATAATAGTACGTACTAGCCCATTGATAAACTTTGGTAGCAATTCTACCATCTTTACCAAACATATACCAATCGCCCCATTGGGATTGACGGTAGTCATTATCCACGCGAAGGTAAGTGCTTGGATCAAAATAGTAATAGGTATCGGCCCATTTTTGAACACCTGTCTGAATTACACCATTATCCGTTAAGTACCAGTTGCTTCCGCTGCCTTTACCATTACTTGTAATTGTTGGTAAATATGAATAAGTACGACCTAAATCAGTTTTACCATTTTTATAAAAAGTCCAGCCATTAGATTCTTGTACCCAACCATCTTTTACTGGTGTTGATATCTCTGTTGACTTTGGTGTTACTGAGTTTGCTTTTTGATCCGTGGCTTGTTGAGTACTAATATTTCCCTGTTGATTATTTTGATTAGACTGATTAGTCTCACTTTCGCCAATTTTAGCATCGGTTGATTCTATTTGAGTAGCATCAGATGCTGAACTCTGTGCTAAACTCGTTTCTGCCTGTGCTGTATCAACTGTTGTATCAGCACTAGCAACCCCAGTTAAACTAACTGTTAATGCTAGTGCAGTAATTGCCATGACACACCAATTTTTCCCCGACTTATATAATTTATAATGCTTTTTATTAGTCACTTTTAAACTCCTCTTAAAATTTAAATTACGACATTACAGGTACATATTCTAACAGGTAATTTCTCAGATTCAAGGTTTCACAATAATAAGGTTTCTACAATATCTGGTGTTGATATAGAAATATTACTTTCTATACCAATATCAGATTTTTTGTTATTTAAAACAGCCTAAATTTAGTAATCATAACCACCCGTCAAACGGGTGGTTTGCACATCGGCTATAAGCCGATAATAAAAGCCGGCGTCTCAAGGCGCTGGCTTTCGCTTTGCTCAAGCCAAAATGCTCTGACTACTTTGCCACCGCTTTAAGCGGTGTTTATACTACCTCACTTACCCTTAAAAGGGTCCGAATATTCCACACTTGTTAGCTTATCCATTGCTATATCATGTTTCTCTTGATCTCGGATATACTTCTTTATCGTGGATTCATTTAATCCAACTGTACTCACATAGTAGCCTTCAGCCCAAAAATGTCGGTTCCCATATTTGTATTTTAAGTTTGCATGTCGATCAAACATCATTAATGCACTTTTCCCTTTTAAGTATCCCATAAACTGCGAGACACTTAGTTTCGGCGGAATACTTACTAACAAGTGCACATGATCTGGCATCATATGACCTTCAATTATTTCTACTCCCTTATATTTGCACAACAAACGAATATAATCTCTCAGGTCTCTTCGGTATTGATTGAAGATCGCTTTACGTCTATACTTTGGTATGAATACGATGTGATACTTACATAACCACTTCGTATGGGCTAAGCTATTTAATTTATTAGCCATATTTATATAACCTCTTTTCCCTTATTGACTTTGGCTTGAACACCTACATCTTAAGGCAAAAGAGGCCTTTTTTATATAATTTTTATCGCCCACCCGCATAGCAGGTGATTTTTTGTTTCGTGCACTCGCTCTGCTCGCGCACTCAACTAGGTCTAAAGACATTAATAAAAAAAGAGAATCATGATGATTCTCTTTAAGTGATATATACCTAAAATACTTCTTTGTCCCAAGCCTCTAAATTATATGTTCGAATAACATTATTTAAACTAGAAGCATATTTAGGATCTGTTGCATAACCATCAGCATGTAAATAATTTGTAACAGTAGCATAGTCTTTCTTCCACAAAAGATTGCTGTATCGTTTATTAGTAGCAAGGAAACGCCCGTGGTCAACTACACTCTCATAATTACTTGGATATTTCCGAAATGCATCATTAATGTAATAATAACCACCAGTACCATATTCAGCAGTTCTCATAACAATTGACTGACCATTATAGCTACCTTTAATACCAAACAAATTATGTCCTTGTGTAGCAAGAGCAGATTGACCCCAAGCACTTTCAAGAATAGCTTGAGCTGCAGTTACAGATGGCAATACACCGAATTGTCGCCAGCCATCTAAAGCCGCATCATGGATACTTAATAGGAAATTAGTATTCCGATTAATTCCTGAAATAATCCCTGTACTATCGGCATGAAGGTTTAGTCCAGCTACCGTAATATTTTTATTAGTTACCTTTAAATATGTACTTGGATCAAAATAGTAATAGCTACCAGCCCACTTTTGAAGGCCAGATAGTACACGCCCATCACCACCGAAGAGATACCAATCACCCCATTGAGATTGACGATAATCATTATCTACTCGTAAGTAAGTATTGGGATCAAAGTAATAATAACTACCGGCCCATTGATATACTTTAGTGGCAATCCGTCCATCATTACCAAACATATACCATAACCCCCATTGAGATTGACGGTAGTCGTTATCTACTCGTAAATACGTACTTGGATCAAAATAATAGTAGCTACCAGCCCACTTTTGGACACCGGTTTGAATTTGCCCATCATTGCCAAATAGATACCACATCCCCCATTGTGACTGTACATAGTTATTATCTACTCGTAAGTAAGTATTTGGATCAAAATCATAGTATGTGCCAGCCCACTTTTGGACACCAGATTGGACAACACCATTATCAACTAAATACCAGTTATTACCAGTACCATTAATAGTAGGAAGATATGAATAATTGCGACCAGATGTTACATCACCATTTTCATAATATGTCCACTGATTATTTTCCTTAATCCAACCATTTTTCACCTGTGCTGCTTGTGGTTGGATTGGTGTAAATTGACTAATATCCTCATCAGTCTGTGTGTTATCACTTGTTACATTTACATGTACATTATTTGAATTTTCATTAGCATTATTTGAAGCTACTTCATCACTACTTTTAGGCGTAGCAGTAACTAGCTGGACTTCATTATTAGTCGTAATGTTGTTGGTGGTAACTTCTGTTTGTACTGCATTATTAACTGATTCTTCACTAGAATTATTCGCATTTGTATCAGCATTTGCAGTAGTGAACATTACCATTGTACTTGCCAATGTTGCAATCGCCATTACACACCACTGTTTACCGCTTTTATATAGTTTATAGTGCTTACGCAAATTCATAATATATTAAAATTCTCCTTAATAATTTAACTATTTAACATCATATAACAATTTAACATGGTTTAGCGATATGTTAACAAATTGTAATGATACTTAAATTTAATGTAATATTTAAGGAATTATCATCCTAACAAATTTATTCTTTTTTAAAAGAACGATTACTATCGAAAGAACAATATATGAAACTATTGGAACTAAAAATATTTCATATGGGTTATTCATTAACTGAACAAATTCAGGCCAATTATCTGGAGTAACATGAAAAACATACTTATAAATTGCCTCATAAAAGATTGGATGGATGATATAAATTCCTAAGCTTACTCCAGACAATATTCCAAATAATTTAAATTGATAACTCTTATATTTATACAAAAACTCAACAATCCGTTTAACCAAAAGATAAAGTGCAATAGAATACAGAAAATTTCCAATATTATTTAACATATGAACCTTCTTTAAGGTTAAGTCATTAATTATTGAAAGCATTAACGTAACCATGCCAATAACAATTAGCCAATTTTCTCCCTTACGATTAAAAAAGTTCTCTTTTATTAGATAACCAATAATAAAGAAACCAAGAAAATCCGAAGTAAGCAATGGTTGAGTTAAGTAATCATTATTTATTTTCAAGCCTGTTAATTTACTTATATAAGTAAAACAATCTATAAAAATAAAATTTGCAATTACAATTGCAAATAAAGTTTTTTTATGTTCATCAACTAATACTGAAAAAATTGGAGCCACTAAATAGAGAGCAATAATTGTATAAAAAAACCAAAATAAATTATTAATGTTATTACTAGCAAACGAATTAATAAAATCCGTGATACTAGGATTAGGATGCAACGATGGACCAGGATAAGCACGATGTTTAATATCATATAGATAGTATATTATCGACCATACAAAGAAAGGAATAACCACTCTTTTGAATCTTTTTATTAAAAAAGTTTTAGTAGAATACTTTTTTCGATAATCTAATAAAGTAGCTCCTGAATTCATAAAAAAAATATATACTGCTGGAATGCATAAAGATTGTAGTACTAAAGCAGTTATATAGTTTGAATAATTTGTATTTCCTGAAAACGCCAATTGTGATGAATGCAGCACCAAGACAAAAAATATTGCAATACAATTTAATACATCTATGTAGTGGAGTCTCTTACTATTAAGCATAATTTTCCCTCCTACACTAATCCCTTTTCTAAATTTGAAATTGCAGTTTTAATATAGAACCCTGACCGTAGTTTTTCAGCAACTTCTTTGGCGTTGTTCACCAGTTCACTATAATCAATCGAAGATACATTAGGTAACACTTCATCTAATTCATTCAAACTATCAACTACAATTCCGATGTTCATTTTTTCAACAAGATCTGCTATCGCTGCCTGACGCCAAACAACTACAGGAATCCCTGAGCTTAAATATAAAGAAGCTTTATGAGGATTATTAAACTTCATATAATTTCCAAATAAGCCATCGCAAGTTATTGGTGTCGTTCCATCCCAAACCAATCCAAAATTTCCTTTTAGATAATTAGGTAGTTCATCGGGGGGATACTGACCCTTGTATACTATGTTAGCTCCGTACTTTTCCAATGGATTAGGACCAAAGACATTTAATTTCACCCTTTTTAAGGATAACTTTTCTAAAAAGCCAGCCTTACTTAAATTTCCGGCAAAGCAAACAGAAGTCTCATAGTTTGAACCAGATGCTAGCTTAATTTTATTATCATAATCAAATAAGCCCAAGCTTTCCATTGGGACTGTTACACCATTATCTCTAAGCCACTTTTCCATTTTTGCGTTATGAACAATTAAGCCATCAGCCATATTAAATACTCGAAGTTCCTCATCAATGTACCCTTTTTCGCCATAATGGAGTCGCAAAGATTCAATATCGTGAATAATCAAAATAATTTTAGAATTCATTTGTTGAAGTCTTTTTACCAATTGCTTTGTAACAATTTTAGAATATGTTGGATATTGTAAAAAGATTTCATCAATGTCATTTTGCTTTGCCAAAAAGCGTGGAACATCAATATATGCAACCTTTGCTTTTTGCAAAACCGATTCTTGATTAATTGTAAAGTTCCATTTTTCAAAGCCATCTTTTAATAAGAAATTTTCAATATCAATTTTTGCTTTGGGTCCTGCATTGTTATCATGGTGTGTTTCTTTTACTGTCAATATTACTTTTGTCATACTTATCCACCCAACTAATAGTCTGTAATTTTCTTTAGAACATTACGCAAGTTCTCAAAATACCGTTCTTCATAAAACTTTGAAATACTATTTTGAATCGCTACTTTGTTATATTCAGTTTGTGACATTTTATTAATCTTTTTCGCACATTCTTTTATATTTCCACGATGATAAACTTCCCCATTTATGCCATCCACAACTACATCCGTAAAACCGTCAAAGTCAGCAGAAAGACATGGAATTCCTCTGGACATTGCTTCCAAAAATACCATTGGTAGCCCTTCAAAGTGCGATGTCAAAATTAATGCAAACGGTTGATATGCTAATGAACTCCATATATTTTCAGTCCAGCCATGCCACTTAACTCTATCTTTAATTTCTAGTTTTTCAGCAAGTTCTTTACACTGACTCTCATCTTCTCCGCCACCATAAACATCCAATACAACAGATGAATTAGTCAAGCTAACGGCACGAAGTAACTCTTCTAAATTCTTTTGGCCTGTTAATTGGACCCGGCCAACATATAATAAATGCTTTTTACTACTATTCTCTTGAATATCTAATAATTGATGATGTTCTGCAGGATTATAAATTAAAAAAATTCTTTGAGAAGCAATTCCTAAATCAATCATCTGTTGTTTTATCGGAGAACTAATTGCTAAATGATAATCCGCAAACACAATATTATGTGGATCATAATCCATCTGATTAGCTATTGAAAAATGAAACCATGAAATTAACTTACAATTTTTATGAGTTACTTTTCTTAACTTAGCAAATAACTTAATAATGTTAGGACTAAGAATTATATAATTAGTATCTTTAGGACTCATTAAAAAAATCTTTATAAAGTAAGCTAAGCGATTTAGTCGACTACTATTCTTTGGATAAATTACTTTTATACTAGGATTTAATTTATGCAGCCATTCTTTATCTGGCGTCATATTCGATAAAACTAATCGGATGTCATTACCATTTTCAACTAAATTATTTAGTACTTTAACTAAAACTGTTTCTGTCCCACCACGACCAGTTATTTTATTGGTTATAAACGTTAACTTCATAATTAAGCTCTCTTTACTATTTTTTTATTAAAGCCTTGGCTTGCTTTAAGATTGGTGCTTTTAGCATGAATAAACAGATTACATACACAAAAATTCCTAATGCAACTTGAAGTGCTAAATTAATAATCGTCATACTCATGATTAGGTTTATTCGAGAAACAATAATGTACATAAAAAGTCCACTCAGTAGATACCGCCATATAGGAGCAAAAAGTGCCCGACGTCGAATTGTTCCTTTAATATAAAATAGCTGAACTGCTGTCACTGCAAACTCCGAAATAACTGTTGCAATTGCCGCACCATTAGCTCCATACAAAGAAATCAAGAATATATTGGCAACTATATTAACTACTGCTCCAATTGTTACTGAAATTGTATATTCATGTTCATGATGAATTGGCATTAGATACTGGGTACCAGTAACATTACTCCATGCAATCATCAGAATGGCTGGAGCTTCCCAAAAGATAACACCACCAGTCGGGCCATATTCACTACCTAAAAACCATGGAGCAAACTTATAGGCAATCGCCATCAGTCCAAACATCATTGGAGTTGAAATAGCTGTTACAAAGTCAAATGATTTATACAGGCTCTCACGGACTCCTTTTACATCACCAGAAGCAAACTTATTTGCAATATGTGGCAACATAACCGTCCCAGTTGCAGTAACAACCGCCAATACTAGTTTTACAATGTTATCTCCAAAATTAAATTGCGAAACTGCAGCTTGCGGAGCCATTCTCCCTAACATAATCCGATTCACAACTAAATAAATTTGTGTTGTAATCGTGGGAATAAATAATAACAATGCTGGATAAAAATGTTTAAGTGGGTGCCATTCACGAATGCTTACCCACTGAATATTATTTTTGAGATATGGCCATAGGGTAAAACTTCCAGCTAATTGGGCAAAACCTAATAAGAAAATATATTTAGCAAGGTCACTTTGATTACGCACTAATACAAAAATCAAGGCAATTGTTATCAGTTTGACGATTGTGTTTCGCGAAACAGTCTTTTTAAAATCCTCCATCCCCATAAAATACCAAGAAATATCAATTCCATAAGCAATTATCCATAATGCTTGTAGTAAAAAATAAGTCTTAAATGCACTACTAAATAAAAATACTGCTAATAAATAAGTAATTAAAACTATTGAACTAGTAGCTACTTGAAGTGAAATTATTCCCCAAAAAGTTTTTGATCTTTTAAATTTATCGTTTCGTTGGTAAGCTATTTCCCTATTACCATATAGAGAAATGCCAAGTTGACCTGCTAAATAGAAAAATGTTACCCATCCATTTGTATATGTATTGATTCCATTATTATTGGCACCAAGAACTCGAGATACATAAGGAGTTGTAATTACAGGAGCTAGCATTAACAATATTTGATAGCCTGCATTATACAAATAATTTTTGATAACCTTCATGTAACAACCTCATTTGACTTTTCTTAAACTAAAGTTTTATTTTACCACTGTATTTTACCAAACAAAAGACAGCCATGTTACACTTTAGTTTCTGATAAAATGTGCTACTTACTTTGATATATTATTTTATAGTTAAACTAGTATCTAAATAAGTAGCTTATACTAATGTTAAAGTACAAGCTACTTATCAAAATGCTTCATTCTATTTTTTAGCTTTTAAATAAACCCACGTAGTAGCCGAGAAAGATAGGATAAAACCTAATAAAAATCCAACAGCTGCTCCTAATAAAGTAAGCTTTTTAATTGACGGAGAACTATCACTTTTGGCTTCATCAGCCACAGCCTTAGAGAATAGGGAAATTTTATTTGCTGAGGTTACTCTTTGAGGAATCTTTTTAGCTGCTGCCTCAGCAACGGCATTTACAACAGCCGCAGAATCGTGTGCAGTATTAGCCTTCGCACTTACTCTAACAATTGTAGTTTGCATTATCGGTTCTGCATTTACCATTGATGAGATTTGTTCTGCATTGTATTTCTTTCGTAAGTCTTTTGATAAATACTTACGAGCAGCAGCAGCAGTATCATTACTTTCTATTATTTTTGCATATGTATTTCCGAGATTCATATCAGCTTGAAGTTCTTCATTTGCATTAGCACCATCATATGCTCTACTAGTCATAATATTTCTAACGGATTCATAGGTTGTATGCTGTTTATGCTTTGCATATAAATTGCCCCCTAATCCAAATATTATTGTTGTAATAAGGATAATGAATACGTTTTTCCAAACAACTTTTGAAATATTCTTTACGTTGAAATTTTTCTCACTCATTTATGCTTCTCCTCCTGAGTATTATAAAAATTAGGTATAGCGAATAATGCTAATAGAAATGGGTTGTAAATAATCTTAATTATATCTGGTTCAAACATAAAATTTAATGCTGCAACTAAAATAATTGCCGTTAAAATAAATGTTTGCCGAAATGTTGATCTTATCGCAATGTAGGTCATGCACCCAATTATAAGTACAAACGATAATATTCCCCATAATAAAATCATCCGAACATATGAGGAATCTATAAAGAAGTAATGGCTCACACCATCTATTTGATTAGCTAATTTCAGCCCTTTACTTCCACCATATGTATGCTCTACGATTGTCTGACC
Organism: Limosilactobacillus reuteri subsp. reuteri; assembly: GCF_000016825.1. NCBI lineage: Bacteria > Bacillati > Bacillota > Bacilli > Lactobacillales > Lactobacillaceae > Limosilactobacillus > Limosilactobacillus reuteri. Next base: position 1,433,458 of record NC_009513.1, read on the forward strand.
TAAAAGCTTAACATCGTAATTACTAAAAGCTTGATATCCCAAGCTCAATCTACCAGAAGTAATATCATTGATTTTTCTCATTATATGATTAGATGCATCATAGAAATAAGAAGTAAAAATTATTATAGAAGCTGAAATTGGTACTGCCATCCACCAAAAAGAGGCTAGTATCTCCGATAATTTATGGCCTCTAAATGCTCGCTGTGCAATAATCATTACAGGTATTACAATCATAGTAGCTATAAAGTCTAACTTAGTATTTGTAATCATCATAAAAATAACATCACCAACAAAGATAAAAAGATAATCAAACCATCTTAATTTATTAAATCTAAGATAACAATACGCTAATACCAAATAGAAATAGTGAGTTGCAAGGCTTGATGTATAAATTAAACCTAACGAATATCTCGGTGGTCTGGGTGCAGCACGATATATTAAATTCGGTATTACCCCTAATAGTGAGAAAATTGCCATTGCCAGCAACAACATTACGTTTAAATATAGATACCAAGTTATAATATCCTTAAAATTAACATTTTTTGCTCCAATAACAAAAGGCACTATTGTTAATAGCTGTAATTCATGCGCCATTCGCCAATTTATCATGCCTAATAGTATTAATATAGTAATTATAACTAATTCTTTTTTACTCCACCTATCCAGAACGTATATTTTAAATAAAAGTAATGGAAGTGCGAGATACGAACATAATCTTAAAAAACGGCCATTTAATGCTTCCGCTAGAGTTGTGTCTTGAATAAATGAAGACACAAAAAAAATCACAAAAGCAATAAAAAATATCTGACTACCGTTAATAGGAAAATTGTAGATATTTTGAGTATTTCTTTTAAGCAATTTATTATTTCCCTTCTTGAATGTAATAAAGCTATATCTATGTATTTTATTACATTGCAGTATTAAATCCTTACCAGACTAGGAATATTGCATGATACCGGTAATAGAACGTTTAATAAACGTTGCGTAATTCACTAAAAATGGCAATTCTACCAATCTTCTACGGATTAAAATTATTTAATATCAGTTAATAAAAGATACAATTCTTATAAATGCTCTAGCTAAATTCCTTATTAACAGCTGTCAATGCTGCATGTAATACTTGATCCATGTTGTAATAACGGTATTGTCCTAAGCGACCACCAAAAATAACATTATCAGCCTTTTCGTCAGCTAACTTGGTATATTGCTTGTAAAGATCGTTATTCCGTTGATTGTTAATCGGATAGTATGGTTCATCACCACGGTGCCAGTCAGCAGGGTATTCACGAGTGATGATCGTTTTATCCTTGTCACCCTTACCGAACTCAAAGTGTTTATGTTCAATAATCCGTGTGTATGGTGTTTCAGCATCGGTATAGTTAATTACCGCATTACCTTGATAGTTACCAACATTCTTTTCTTCAGTCTCAAAACGTAAACTTCGGTACTGTAACTCACCTAATTGATAATCAAAGAACAGATCAATCATACCGGTAAATACTATTTTCGGATAATCTTCAAGGTACTTAGCCTTTTGATTAAAGAAGTCAACACCAGTCTCAACATCAATTAAGTCGCTATCAAGCATCTTCTCAACGATCTGGGTGTAACCACCAATTGGAATTCCTTGGTAGGTGTCATTAAAGTAGTTATTGTCATATACCAAACGCACTGGGAGACGCCGAATAATAAAAGCAGGTAATTCCGTTGCTTTTTGTCCCCACTGTTTTTCAGTATAGCCTTTGATCAACTTTTCATAGATATCGCGACCAATAAGTGAAATAGCTTGTTCTTCAAGGTTCTTTGGTTCTTTACCAGCCATTTCTTGCCGTTGCTCATTAATCTTCGCCATTGCTTCTTCAGGTGTACGAACTCCCCACATCTCACTGAATGTATTCATATTAAATGGGAGGTTATACATTTCGCCCTTGTAATTAGCTACTGGGCTATTCGTATACCGATTGAATTCTGCAAACTGGTTTACATAATCCCACACTTCCTTATTAGACGTATGGAAAATATGGGCCCCATATTGATGCACTTGAATGCCATCTACCTCCTTAGTGTAGATATTACCAGCAATATGGTCTCGCTTTTCAATCACTTTCACACGCTTACCACGTTTAGCAGCTTCATAGGCAAAAGTTGCCCCAAAAAGGCCCGCGCCTACTACTAAATAATCATATTTTTGCATAACTATCTCCTTATTAACTAACTTTCTAATATGCACCCTCACTCTTAAAGATACTAATAATATTCTTAAACATTATCTTCATATCAAATCCGAGTGAAGCCTCATCAACATATTCCAATTCAACATCACAACGTTCGGGATAAGGAATATTACTGCGACCACTTGATTGCCATAGTCCCATTGCTCCTGGCTTTACTGACAAAAACTTATCAACTCGGTCACCATACTCAGCCAACTCTGCCTTAACAACTGGTCGGGGCCCAATAATACTCATATCGCCACGCAAGATATTGATAAACTGTGGAATTTCATCAATTGATGTCTTGCGCAGCCATTCTCCCAAACGCGTAATTCGGGGGTCTTCTTCTGGTTCTAACTTATAGTTATTTGCCACATATTTAGCATAAAGTTCAGGATCATTTTCCAAAATTTTATCTGCATTCTCAACCATAGACCGGAATTTGTAGATTTTAAATGGCTTCCCATGCCAGCCGATCCGTTCCTGCTTATAAAACAGTGGTCCCTTATTATCACCAAAACGGTTCATTATAAAAACAGCTAAAAACACTGGGCTAAAGCAAACTAATGCTCCTGATGATAGCACAACATCAAAGAACCTCTTCCAGAAAAGGTAGCTCTTAGATTGTTGTTTAATTTTTACCTTCTCACTCATGATTCTCAACCCTACTTTTTCTCTTTAATAATATATATCGGTCGTTTCTTTGTCTGCATATATATCCGACCAATGTAGCGACCTACTATTCCGAGGCAAAGTAACTGGATACCGCCGAGGAATAAAATAATACAAACCATTGACGCCCAGCCAAAAGCACTACTAGCAGGCTCAATAATCTTTCTTATTATAACAATAATCATCCCGATAATGGAGATGAATGCCGTTAATCCACCAGCCCAGGTCGCAATTGCCAAGGGAGCTTCAGAAAAATCAGTAATCCCGTCAATCGCATACTTAAATAACTTCCAGGTCGACCAATCTGTTGTCCCAGCAACTCGTTCAACATTTTTATAGGGAAGATACTTAGTTTTAAAACCAACCCAGTTAAAAATACCTTTTGAGAACCGGTTATATTCAGTTAACGATAACACTGCATCCACCATCTGGCGCGTCATCATCCGGTAGTCCCGGGCTCCAGAGACAATTTTAGTATCAGAAATCTTATTGATAACATTATAGAATTGGTTAGAAAGGAAAGACTTAAACTTCGCCTCACCCTTTCGATCTGTCCGCCGCATCCCCACACAATCATATTCACCAGTGGAAATAGCCTTATACATCTCTGGTAAATATTCTGGTGGATCCTGTAAATCAGCGTCCATCACAACGACATAATCACCCGTTGCGGCCTGTAATCCCGCGTAAAGCCCTGCTTCTTTACCAAAATTCCGTGAAAAAGAAACATAATGAACCTGTTCTGGATCCTGTTCATGAAGCTTCCGTAGTTCTGCTAAAGTCCCATCACTTGATCCATCATTGACAAACCAATACTCAGTGTCCACTGGCATCTGCTTAACCACTTTTTCAACTGCCGGGTAAAAAAGCGGAATAGTTTCTTCCTCATTATAACAAGGAACAACTATTGACAATTTTGGCATTCTTGTCTCTCCAATCGTTAATGCTCACCATGACCGGTAACTTTACGTTTTAAGAACTTCACAATCTTTAATGGCCAGTTTTGCTTTTCAAGAAATACCCGGTTAACTTCCACTGTCTTGTATTGCGGATTAGTCAACAACCAAGTATCTAGTAAAAGCTCACTTAAAAAGCCAAAGACCCGTTGCTCATATGGTGTATAGTCAGAATAATCAACTTTTTTATCAACTTCGCCTAAAACATCAAACAGCCAGGTACAATATTCATCCAACGGCTGCTTCTTCATAATCATCATGTTGAAATAATGAGCCGATGTCTGTTTCATTACTTTTTCAAAAGCGGGTAAGTACTGAGGATATTTCTCCTTTAACACCTGCCGCGTAATTTCAAGCGGCTCGTGCTCATGAACATGGAGGTAATGTGATTCATTTGTTTCAATGTAGTAATGCCGCTTCTTTGGCAAGATTACATCGGCATCTGTCAATAACTCTTCAACCTGTTCATGATTGAGGATGGTCGAAAGATCCTTTGAGTGCCCCATCGTTAAGTAACGACGGTAGTGGACTAATCCTAACGCATCCACATCAAGATTTTTCCATCCCCAGTACAGAGCTGTTAACTCATTGTAGTGCGGATTCTTTTTTGAAATATTATCTCCGGTGTTATCACCCTGAAATGTACGATTAACAGTCGGGTGAATCTCTTTACCAACAAAAACTGGTAAATACATTGGATCATCTGGCATCCGATAATTTTTATGGACAGCCACTAAGATTTTAATATTCACTATTGTACTCCTAATTATTGTTTTTAAACATAATCATTAAAATAATACCAGTAATTCCCAATCTTGGAAAGTTATTATTGGAAATCCTGCGCATCTAACCAGCTTTGGACATCATCAAGATCAAAGCCTTTCCGATACATCGCCTGCTTAAAATGCTGCTCACGCTCGTATCCTTGATAACAACGAACACGACGCCATTGCTTTGCTGCTTCTTTTGCTAAAAGGTCGTTCTCTTGCTCCAGATCAGGTTGTGGAACAACTTCATCCTTAATCATTTCATACACACTACTAGAGAAGCCTTTTGTCATGAGTCCTTGTTGTACTTTTTGTTCTCGTCGCCGCTCTGGCTGGTTTCGATAACGGCGAAATAACTTTTCAGCTAACTTTTTTGCCAATTCTGCTTGAACTTCGGGAGTAAATTGCGTTAAAGCATCATCAATATCGTTTTCGCCAATCCCTTTTTGTCGTAAGTGTTGACGAATTACCCCAGGTCCCTTCAAGTCCGTATTAATCATCGTGCGGACATAAGAAGCCGCATAGGCATGATCATCAATTAACTGTTGCCCGCGCAGCTTTTTTAAGATTGACTCAACAAACTCTTCTGGCGTGTCAATTTCTTTTAGCTTCTTAACGATGTCGCTTTCCGTCCGCATCTGGTAAGAAAGGTAGTCAAGCATTCGTGAATAAGCCTTCGCTTGCTGGTCAGCAGTCGCAATGGCCGCAATTTGCTTTTCATCTAGCTCGGTTCCCTTCATCAAACGGAACTGAATCAAAACACTTTCTGCAACCGGAAAAGCATACTTACCATCAAGGTATATATTATATCGACCCTTCCGTTTTTGCGCCTCAATTTTCGAAATTTTTGCCATTTTTAAATTTCTCCTTAACACTCTCAATTTTTAATCGTTTATAAAGGTGTAAGCAGTGGCCACTACTTAACAAATCAAATTAAACAAAGGAAGTTTTTATCATGCAAATGGTTCGTAATTTCAAGTCCGCTAAAATTCAGCTTACCCTCACTAACAGTGAACATCCCAAGGGCGTTAAACATCCCTTTAACAACATTATTGAGGATGTCACTAATGAGCAGGTAGCACAATTTAGTGCGGCAATTGAAATGCTTACTGCTGAAAAATGCCTTGATACAGATATTATCGTTACTAGTCAAGTTGCAATGAACAACTAATCTCAAGGAGGAAATTAACTTATGCGTACATTAAGCTTAACTTTCAAAGGTAGTCTTGGTAAAAAGCATTCATTAAAGTTGAACTATGCCAGTGGTGATCTTGATGCCGAAACCGTTCGGAAGGCAATGCAAGAGATTGCACAAACCCACCTCTTCACTAAGGAAGGCGAAGATATTTATCAGCAACCTCTTTCTGCGAAATACGTTGATACTGTTTCTACCGTTATCTTTAACGATGAACAAAAGTAATTAAATATCAAGTTCTAAAGATCTTCAACATTTGGAGGCTAGGAAATTTCCTAGCCTCCATTTTTGTTTTTTCTTTCTACCAGTTGCCAAAAGTGTTTCTTGGCATGCAATTCACCTTCATGACATTCTTGCAAAGCAGCATTTAGCGCCGCCCCCAGCATGATAATATAGCCAGAAAAGTCAAGCCATACCATCATTGCAATAAAAGCTCCAATTGTCTTGTAGGAAATTACCCCGTGACCAAATAATAAGGTATAGAACGAGAATAAACGTGATAATCCCATCCAAAGCAATGAAGCCAAGAATGAACCAGCAAGTGCATAGCGCAACCGGACCTTCGCATTAGGAACAAAGTAATACAAGAGTGTAAGAGCAATAAACAAGACGCCAAATGTTACCGGCCACCTTAATGAGCTAAAGATAGCAATGTAATCACGCCGGAAATTAAAAATTGGCTGAATACTCTTAAGAACCTGCTCCCCAAAACCGTATAAAATAATGATGATAAAGATAATTACTAAGAGGACAATCATCCAAACAAATGAGACGATTCGGTTCATCACCGGATTCTGATTTTCCGCAATCCCATAGGCATGGTTAACGCTGCGTTGAAAAGCGGCAATTCCCTGACTGGTCGACCAGAGAGCAATCAAGGCCCCGGTTGTCAGAACACCACCACTCCCCCGTCGTAAGAAATCATAGATCAACGGCTGGATAAAATCATAGACCGATTCAGGAATTGCAGTTGAGAGGTAGGCTAAAATCGTCTTAGCGTCAATTCCAATCATCGGCAATAAATTTCCTACTACCATCACGGCAGGAAAAATAGATAGCAAGGTATAGTAAGCTAGAACAGCAGCAGAACTTGAAATCTGGGCCATTGTAATATGTTGAATTAATAACGCAATAAAAGTCTTGCCCTTGCCCGATTCCTTGTCCATAATAACCTCCGAAAATATTTTATAGGTTTAATTATAACAAACTGCACACAGGACAAATATTACATTAAAGTAAAAAAGAAACGGACATAAGCAGATTCCTTGTCCATAATAACCTCCGAAAATATTTTATAGGTTTAATTATAACAAACTGCACACAGGACAAATATTACATTAAAGTAAAAAAGAAACGGACATAAGCAGATTCCTTTCATAAAAAACAGATAATACAGTATAACAATAAGCCTCCAGCGCTGGTAAAACCAAATGCTGGAGGCTTATTGTTGCTTACAGGAACTCGAAAACAAAGTCACACGCTTCCTTTTCACTTCCCTTATTCAGCAATATTATGACGCTTTGCGGAGATTTGATAGAAAACCAATGCAACGATTGCAAAGAAGATTGGTCCCGCAAGTGTCCAGAAAGCTGTTTGATAATCTTTTTGTAATAGTGGTTGAACAAACGTAAAGACGATTCCGACAATTAAAATCAATTCAACGAAACATACTAATACATCTGTCCAGAAACGGTTCTTAAAGACAACGAATGGCCGGTCAAGGTTCTTCTTCGCCTTAAAGAATGGGAAAGCCCCGATCAAGAAAATATATGGGAAACAAGTTGAAACGTTCGCCATATCAGTCAAAATCAAGTAGAACTGTTGAGCAGCATTGCCACCAAAGGCAACCAAGAAAACAATAATTGAAACAATAATTGCTTGAAGCCACATTGCATTCGCAGGCATCCCCGCCTTATTAAGTTTCGTAAGCTTCTTTGGCCATAAGTCTGGATTAGATCCAAGAATGAAGGCCTTGATTGGGGAGTAAAGCAGGATAAACAATGCACCCAAGAAACCAAGAGTCTGTGCAAAGGCAACGATCCGCGTCATAATAAGTCCAAAAGTAAGGGCAGCACCGTGCGACCATCCAAGTGCATCCCCCATGGTAACCCCTAATTGATTAAAGACAACATAGGTAACATTACCAAGGTTAACGCTGCTCTTAGTCAAAGTTTGTTGATAATTTACTGACCAACCAAGCATAAAAATCATTAAAACATAAGTACCAATCGTAAAGATACTTGCAATGATCAATCCACGAGGGAAAGTCTTTTCAGGATTTTTCATACTATCAGTAACGGACCCTAATGATTCCATCCCACCGTAAGCAAAAATAGCATAAACAACAAATGAAATAATAGCAATTGGTGTCTGGAATTGTGGATTAGGCGATGTAATGAAAGTTGAAGCCCCATGAATTGATTGCTTTAAGATTCCCTTATCGGCGACTAAAACAATAACGCTGACAATAACAAAGATAATGTTAACAACAATTGTAAAAATACCACCAAGTGAACCAACTTTAGCAATGGCGGTCATTCCCCGTGAACTACACCAAGTTGTCCCAAGAATCAATAGAATTCCAAGGACCCCAATCAATTGAGTCGAGGTCAGACCAAATGCGTGCCATTGTTGGGTAGTATCCTTACCAAAAAGCAAGGCAGAAAAAGTAATCCAAATCCGTGATGCCGTTGATACCATCCATACAATCCAAGATGCTAACCATACGAAAGTACCGACAAAAGCGACTCGTTCACCAACTGAGCCGGCAAGCCAGGAATAAATTCCCCCTTTAGCATCCTTAAATGTGGAACCGTACTCTGCCATCATCAAGCCACAAGGAAAGAAGAAACAAATCCCTGCTAATGCGTACCAAATAATACTACCGTAACCCATTTGTAAGTAGGCGTTTGAAACATTCCCAAAACCAAAAATGGCGGTAATGATCATCGTCACTAGTCCAAAGGTAGTAATCATCTTTTTATTACTACTCTGTTCGTCCAAAATAATGCCTCCAAAGCTTTAGAATTCTTAAATAAAAATAAGAAATTATTTAATAATTATTAGTATAGTCGTCTTTTAAAAAAATAAAAGTCTTTTACAGAATTTCACATTACTTTTATACTATTTTTCGTATTTTTATACCAACTTAGTAATCTTTATTCGTTTGTTTGTATATTTTGGTATAAGTGATGTATACTATTTTCATTACTTAATAATTGTTTTCACATTTAATCTTAATGCTATGGATAGCGTTTTCCGACGTTGCTATAATTGAGTTAAGAAAATTTATGTGATTTTCACTCTAAGATATAAGATCGTGAGGTGGAGTAAATGAGTGAGAAAAAAGGTATTAATACTACAGAACTAACCCTTTTAATTGTGGGGTCGACAATTGGTTCAGGAGTATTTGGCATTACCAGTGATTTAGCTACTGCGGCGGCTCCTGGTCCAGCAATCATTGCCTGGATTATAGTAGGGATCGGCGTCTTGACTTTAGTCCTCTCCCTAACTAATCTTTCGCAAAAACGGCCAGACCTTGATTCAGGAATTTTCAGTTATGCGGCGGCTGCTTTTGGTCCGCTGGGCGAATTTATTTCTGGTTGGGCATATTGGCTTTCCGCCTGGCTCGGTAATATTGCTTTTGCGACGATTATGATGAGCGCTCTTGGAACGTTTTTCCCAAGCTTATTTGCTAATGGTCAAAACTTATTCTCAATTATTGTTGCAATTATTTTAACCTGGGTTTTGACATTCTTAGTAAATCGAGGGATCGAATCAGCGGCCTTTATTAATTCGATTGGGACGATCTGCAAGATTATTCCATTAGTCGTCTTTGTTATCTGTGTGATTCTTAGTTTTAAGGCTAAGATCTTTACTGCTGATTTCTGGGGCAATGTAACACAGAACCTTAGTTCAAAAATCGAAACCGGTTCAATCTATGACCAAGTAAAGGCCTCAATTATGGTAATGATGTGGCTATTTGTCGGTGTTGAAGGGGCCTCTGTCCTTTCTAGTCGTGCCAAAACGCGGACAGATGCTGAACGTGCTTCTATCTTCGGCTTAGTAAGTTTGCTTGTTATCTACATCGTGGTTTCCATTTTGCCATACGGGGTCATGACCCGGGCCCAGTTAGCAGCTGGTGGTCAACCGGCGCTCGGTGCTATCATGCAACACCTGGTTGGAACGTGGGGTGCCGCCCTGATCAGCATTGGATTAATCGTCTCAGTTTTAGTTTCATGGCTCTCGTGGACAATGCTCCCAGCCGAATCATTAATGCTAATGGCTGATGATGAAACCCTTCCAACATCATGGGGCAAGCTAAATGAAAAAAAAGCGCCAACACGGGCATTAGTAATTACTGGGATTCTTCAATCGATCTTCCTCTTCTCTTTGCTTTTCACTACCTATGCCTACAACTTTGCATATACGCTTTGTACGGCTGCGATTTTGATCTGTTACCTCCTTGTTGGTATTTACCAAATGATGTACAGTTGGCAGCACCAAGAATGGGGACAATTTGTTATTGGACTAATTGCCACCCTCTTTGAACTGATGGCGATGGTTCTCTCTGGCTGGAAAGAAATAATGGTTGTTTCAGTCGGTTTTATTCCCGGATTATTCTTCTATGTCCAAGCATGCAAGGAATTCCATCACCCAATCACAGTAAAGGAAAAATGGGCAATGGGGATTATCGCTGTCTTTGCGGTTATTTCCTTAGTATTAGTAATCAACGGAACAATTTCAATTAATTAAAGGAGGAAAAAGATTATGGTAGAAATAGCACATTTTGGTGTCGAAGCATGGCTAAATAAGTGGGAAAAGAGCGCAACTTATGATATTTCGCAGAGTACAATCGCTTCTTTGAGTATGCACGATCTCTTAAATTTAGATGGTAACAATGGCAAAGAGTTTTATGAGATGCTTGATAAGCAGCAAATGAACTACGGATGGATTGAAGGATCACCTGAGTTTAAAGAAGAAGTTGCTAAACTGTATCACCATGTTGATCCAGAAAATATCTTGCAAACAAATGGCGCCACTGGGGCAAACATTTTAGCCCTCTATGCCCTAATTAATCCCGGCGACCATGTAATTGCCGAATATCCTTCTTACCAACAACTCTACGATATTCCTAAATCATTAGGTGCAGATGTTGATTACTGGCATATTCATGAAGAAGACGATTGGTACCCACGAATTGATGACCTAAAAGCGATGGTTAAACCTAATACTAAAATGATTTGTCTAAACAACGCGAATAATCCAACGGGAACAGTTCTGGATAAAGAATTTCTCGAACAAGTTGTTGAAATTGCTAAGTCAGTCGATGCCTATGTTCTTGTTGATGAAGTCTACCTGCCCCTCGATCACCCCGAAAAGTTTGCCCAGATTATTGACCTTTATGATAAGGGAATCTCTACTAATTCTCTTTCAAAGACTTATTCGGTGCCAGGGGCTCGGATCGGTTGGACCGCGACTAACGCTGAAGTTGCCGATGTCTTCCGTAAATTCCGTGATTACACCATGATCTGTGGAGGAGTCTTTAACGACCAGCTAGCTACCTATGTCTTACGTCACCGTGATCAGGTTCTCGCCCGGAACCGGAAGTTAGTTCTTGGGAACCTCGCTGTTTATAAGGATTGGATTGACCATGAAGACCGAGCAAGTGTTATCATGCCACAAGCAGTCTCCACTTCCTTCCCAAAGCTTGATGTGCCGGTTGATATCCATACTTTCTGTGAAAACTTGCTTCATGACGAAGGAGTTCTCCTCGTGCCCGGCGATGCTTTTGATACTCCGGGTCACGTTCGCCTCGGCTACTGTGCACCAGAGGCAACCCTAAAAGAAGGCTTAAAGCGGCTTTCAAAGTATATGCATCAATATGATTAGCGTTAAAAAAAGGATGTTTGAAACATGCAAAAGTTTTCTAACATCCTTTTTACTGCTAGCGATTAATTTTCAAACTGCTTAGCAACCTTTTCTGCGATCTCACGGTAATGTTCCAAGTACTTAGCATAATTATCATCGTACATGTAATCAGCATCTGCTTCTGGATCTTGAGATGTCAAAATCTTCGGACCATCATTCGTAATAACTAAGGTATGCTCATATTGGCAACTCCAACCACCATCAGCAGTCTTGGCAAGCCAACCACTTGGATCACTGGTATCAGCTTCCCACGTACCGGTGTTAATCATTGGTTCAACAGTAATGGTCATCCCATTACGAAGACGGATTCCTTGACCGTGTTCGCCATAGTGAGGCACCATTGGATCTTCATGCATTGTTGGCTGAATACCATGACCAACAAATTCACGGACATCCCCATAGCCATTCTCATCTTCTGTGTAGTGTTGAATAACTGCCCCAATATCACCAATCCGGTTACCAGGAACACATTGGTCAATTCCCATAAACAGTGACTTCTTAGTAACATCCATTAACTTTTGGATTTCAGGAGAAACTTCTCCTACCGCATAGCTCCAGCAAGAATCACTGAAAGCACCGTCAACACTGACAACCGTATCAACCTTTACTAAATCGCCCTTCTTTAAGATTAACTTCTTACGAGGGAATCCGTGACAAATTTCATCATTCACACTAACACAGGTAGCATACTTGTATCCTTCAAAGCCAATTTGTTCAGCTTTAGCTCCAGCAGCCTTGAAGTACTTCCGAGCGAATTCTTCAATCTTCCAACTTGAGATGCCCGGCTTAATAATTTTACGAAGGCCAAGGTGCATTGCCGCTAAGGCTGCCCCGGCCTTTTCCATTGCATCGATTTCTCGAGGTGATTTTAAACTAATCATTTTCGCGATCTCCTTATTTACAATCTAACATAAATAGTATACCACTTGTCTGCCCTGATATCGCAAACCGTGCTATACTATATGAACGTTATAGATTTAATGGAGGTTATAAAATGGCAAAAGCACTTGTAGTATACGCAACCATTACCGGTAATAATGAAGACGTTGCGGATATCATTACTGACGCTCTTGAAGATTTAGGAGTAGAAGTCGATGAAGTTGAAATGACAATGGCTGATCCAGCTGACTTTGAAGAAGCTGATATTTGTGTGATCTGTCCTTATACTTACGATGAGGGAGCTCTTCCAGAAGAAGGAATTGACTTTTATGAAGACTTGCAAGAAGAACAACTAGCAGGCAAAGTTTATGGAGTTGCCGGCTCTGGTGATACTTTCTATGGGGATGACTTCTGTGTTGCCGTTGATAAATTTGGGGATGCTCTTGCCAGGACAGGGGCAACTAAGGGCGCTGAAAATGTTAAAATCAACCTCGCACCAGATGAAGAAGACATTCAAAAGCTCGATGCCTTCGCTAAGCAATTAGTAGAAAAGGCGGCTAAACTGAATGATTAAGGATCTGTGGGTAAAATATAAGTCAATCATCGCCTACCTTTTTTGGGGCGTTGTCACAACGGTGGTTAACTTAGCAGTATTCCAGATTTTGAGTTCTGGGATTCATTGGAATTATCAAGTAGCTAATGTTATTGCCTGGTTTCTATCGGTTTTAGTAGCTTACTTCACTAATAAAGTCTGGGTATTCGGATCACATTACACTACTGTTAGTGACTTTATTGTTGAGTTTCTTCGGTTCTATTTCTACCGAGGCCTCACACTTGTATTAGATATAATTATTATGTATGTTGGGGTTTCTTTATTAGGATTCAATGATCCTCTCCAACAATTTATCGTTAAATTTATTGATAATGTCATTGTGGTAATTGCTAATTATATTTTCTCAAAGTGGTTAATCTTCAAAGATAATCGCGATATTGCAGATAAATAAATGATAGGATTCGGACTGTAAACTTACAGTGCGAATTTTTTATTTATTTTGAGAATCCCAACTATAATAAATATTAAGAAGGGACTGACCTAAAATGATGAAAAAATTCCCACCAATTGAAAAAATACTAGAAGCTTATACAGCAATTGCTGACGGTCACGTTAAACTTGAAAACGATCAAGCACTCATAACCTCCTCTAATGAAGCGAAAACTTATACCGTCACCTTTCACGACAATACCTATACTTCAAATGACAATGCCTCATACTGGCAAGGCTATCTTGGATATCCCGGAATTGCTGTCCTAATGCTTCAAGGAAAGTTACCATATAATAAGGAATTAGCTCAACAATTTGCCGGGGTTGATTGGAATAAAATCAATCAAGAATATAAGCGTAATTATGCGTAAGCTGCTGATGCTGTTATGACTGCTAAAGGAATTGATAAGAAGAAAGCAGAGACGGAACTTCATCATGTTTACGATGCCCTAAAGCAATTACCAATTACCAATTATCGTTAAACGTGGAGCATTACGACCACCTAAAGCAAACTAAAGGTGAATAAGAGACTACTCTTTTACATAAAAAGCTCTCTTATTCACCTTTTTTATTGTTGTGATAAGTATTTTTCAACAATTTTAAGAATCTTTTCGCTTGCGTGCCCATCTCCAAATGGTACTTCCGCTAGTTCCATTTGCCGATACTTCTTCTCATCATTTAACAATTCAAAAACCGCTTGTTGAATCGTTGTCGGATCAGTACCAACAATTTTTACGCCCCCTAGGCTGACCGCTTCTTGACGTTCTGTTTCATCACGTAAAAGCAAAAGAGGGCGATGCAATGCTGGAGCTTCTTCCTGCAAACCGCCTGAATCAGTTAACAGAATCGAACTCCGGGCAGCAATATTTAAGAAATCATGATGATTTAATGGTGTAATAAGATGAATCCGGTCATGATCTCCTAAAATATCATTAGCCAGTGATTCTTCTTCTGGATGAGGATAGACAGGAAATATCAGGTCAAGATTGTTGTTAGTTTCCACAATATCACGCATTGTATGGAAAACACGCTTCATGGGGGCGCCAAGGTTATCTTTGCGCCGCATTGTCATTAATAAAATCCGATTATCTGCTGGGATGGACTGCAGTAAAGGATGCGTAAAATCTTCTTGTAAATTATGCTTCACGCTATCAATTGAAGTATTTCCAGTAACATAGATTCGTTTTGCTGGATGGTGCTCTTGCAACAAATTATCGCGGGCACTTGTCGTTGGCGCAAAATAAAGGTCTGCTAGATTATCTGTAAGGCGCCGATGCATTTCATCAGGGAATGGTGAATACCGTTCATAAGTACGCAAACCAGCTTCGACATGGCCGAGTGAAATATGATGATAAAAGCTAATTAAACTGGCAGCCAAACTTGTAGTAGCATCACCAGCGACAAGGATCATATCTGGTTGTCCAGCATTAATCACATTATTTAAGTTATGCAACAGTTGGCTCAATAGTTCAACTTCATTTGTGCTTGTTACGTTCGATGAATCAACACTGAAATCAATTTGAAAATCCAGATATGCCAACGTGTCGTTTAATAATTGGGAATTTCCCGTTGCAACAAGAACTGGTTGCCAGGTTGCTGGATTTTGTTGCATCAATCTAATGATCGGCGCCAGCTTCAAAACCTCAGCCCGTGTACCAAACAAAAACATAATCTTATATGGTGACTGCATTAATGATTCTCCCTTCAGCTTCTAATAAAAAAGACGTAATCACTAAACAAAGCAATCACGTCGACAGCGCATTATCAAATGGTCCCATCCGGATTTGAACCGGAATCGACCGCTTAGGAGGCGGATGTACTATCCAATTATACTATAGGACCAAACTAAAGAATATTATCGCATTTACGAAGGATTTCGTAAAGACGATAATTATTCTTTTTTAATTTTCGTTGTTTTTACGCCGATGTTTCAAACGAATTCCTTTATTTTTACGATTCTTTTTCTTTCGCCGTTTCTTGGGCTTAGAGAATCCACTGAGGGTTTGATTCATCTTTTTGTGGGTTTCACCACTTAATTGTTCTTTTTGTAAGTGACGACTAGCCTGCTTTTTAATTGGAACCACCCGTTGACCTTCTTCCGGTTTCTGATTGGTTAATTTATTATCACCAATGTAGAGCTTAGTTAGTTCATAATCACTGTCAGCAAGCAACTTCTTAAGGTCACGAATGTCATGATCATCACCTAAACTAAGTGCCAGTCCTGGTTCTCCTTGGCGTCCGGTACGGCCAACCCGGTGAATGTAGGTATTAAGCGATGTTGGCAAGTCAAAGTTAATAACGACAGGCAATTTAGGAATATCAATCCCCCGGGCTGCCAAATCCGTTGTCAATAATAACTTAATTTGCCGTTTCCGAAACATCCGCATTGCTTTTTCACGTTGTACTTGTTTCTGTCTACCACCCAAAGTATCTACCGCAACATGTTCGTGCCGCAACCGACTTGCAGCATAGTTAAGGGTGCGGGTACTGTTGAAGAAGACAAGCGCCCGAAAATCTTTAATACTCGTCAGCCGGCGTAAAGTTGCTGTTTTTTGCGCATTGGTTCGTGCACTTAAGTAACCATGTTCTACCGGTCCCTGAGAAGTATCCTCATCCCGCACATCAATAGTTTCAATATCGCGACCAAACATCACATTCAATTCATCCAGAACAGGAGATTTTGTAGCAGAAAAGAATGCTAGTTGAGTAGATAACGGGGTTGCACGCTCAATATCTTCTACGACAGCTAAAGTATCGTCCTGAAGCATGTCATCAGCTTCATCAATAACCATTGTCATTAGATGGCCGAGCTTTAAGTGGTGGTTATCAAGCATATGGAGTACCCGTCCAGGTGTCCCTACCACGACATCAGGGTGTTGGTGCAAATTCATAACTTGTCGCCGTAAATTTGCCCCTCCTGTCAGTGATTGAACGCTAACACCAATTAAGGTTGCCCATTCACGGATTACCTTGGTTGTTTGAATTGCCAATTCTTGTGAAGGTGCGAGAACCAATAATTGAGTCCCCTCGCCTGGCATAATCTTAGGCAAGAGTGGCAACGTAAAAGCTAGAGTCTTTCCAGAGCCAGTCGGTGCTATTCCAAGGACAGATTGGTCAGTTTTTAATGCCGGCGCAACTGCTTTTTGGATTGCTGTTGGTTGCTTGTATTTTTCATCAAAGTGTTTTTGAAATTGTTCGATCAAATTAAATCATCCTATTCTTGATCGTTATCAGATGGGAAAACTAGTTGAGCAGATTGACGAAGGGAGTACATAACTGAGTTGACCGTCTTAGATAATTCTAACCAATGCTTGTACTTCTTCATTTCCTCTTCATCATCAGGATTGTTAAAGAGGTCTGCGAAATCATTCATTTCATCAGTCATTGAATTTTCTTCAACTGGTGCTTCAATTGGGTGCGCATTTTGGTCAGCATCATAGTAAGTAACCTTTCGCGTATCAAAAATACTATCAAAGACTAAGGTATCCTTCAAGCCGTAAACTTCAGAATAGAGGTGAGAGTTGGCAGTCTTACCGAAGTTTAAAGTGACAGTAAATTTATCATAGTTAAGGATTGCAACCCCTTTACCATCAACCCCAGTTTTAGTAAGCGTTGGGAAGTAAACTACAGATTCTGGTTCACCATAAATAGTAACGGCACCATAAACAGCATATACACCGAGGTCCATTAATGCTCCCCCTGCATACTTAAGGGTAAAGATATTTGGATATGGTTCACTGCCATTAAGAACTTTGTCAAAACGCGATGAATATTTCATTACAGTGATGGTTGCGCCTTGAACGTAATGTTCCTTCATCTCATCAACTTTCTTCAAGGCAGCTTGATAAATCTTGGTATGGATATGACGGGCTGCTTCAACCAAACGAGCCTTAGGGTGGGCTGCTAATAATGATTCAATTGCACTGTATTCACTTGGATTTACGAAGGCTGGTTTTTCAACAATAATAAATTTATCATTTTCAATTGCTTTCCGTGCTTGTTGATAGTGCAAACTATTTGGTGAAGCAATATAAACAACATCAAAGTCGCCCTCTTCAAAGAACTTATCAATGTCATCATAAAATTCAGTTGCTCCATATGGCTTACCAAACTTCTCAGCATGCTCTAATGTTCGAGAATAGACAGCAGTCAATTCATATTTTCCAGTTGCCTTGGCCGCATCTAGCATCTGATCAGTAATAATATTTGTTCCAATAACACCAAGTTTTAGCATAAAATCAACTCTTCCTTTTCAAATATTTCTTTGCTTATATTTAATTTTAACAATTATTGCGCGTTTTTAACAGAAATGAAATCTTCTGATAATAGAAATGTGTGTATAATTAGTTATGTTATAAAATGACTTATCACTTAATTGAGGAGACTGATAAAATATGAGAAAAAAAGGAATGTTACTTTTCGGCGCGGGACTAATGGCTGGACTCACCAGTACTTTAGGGTTCAGTCGTGCGAAGAAAAGCAATAATACGATCTCGTTACCCATCTTTTATGCGGGCACATGGCAATATTATGATAAAGAACGAGATCGCTCTCATAAAATAACCATCTCTCCTGAATTAAAGCTCAGTATCGATAACCAAATCATTCCGGCAACGGTTCAACAAATCAAACCTGATAAGTTAGTTTTCCTTGATCGGTTTGGTTATCACATTACTATCCAGGCGAATGAGCAACGGCCAATTTCATTAACCGATGAAGCTGATGACCAAGTTTATACTATTCAACCATTAAAATAATGTTGGCGCTGCAAGACAGCGTTTTTTATTTTTAAATTATTTTTGAGTGCTGAGTGTACTGACGATGTGCCGGTGCCTTATAGTTTTGCATAAATGCCAAAATCTGGTCAAACTGGTCACTAAAACAGATACTATTTAGATAAGGATCTTCCACAAAGCCCGCCTTATTCATTTGCTTAAATAAATCGTTTAACGAATCATAAAAGCCATTAAAGTTGTAA
This sequence comes from Limosilactobacillus reuteri subsp. reuteri, assembly GCF_000016825.1. Lineage (NCBI taxonomy): Bacteria > Bacillati > Bacillota > Bacilli > Lactobacillales > Lactobacillaceae > Limosilactobacillus > Limosilactobacillus reuteri. Next base: position 1,452,091 of record NC_009513.1, read on the forward strand.
AAAGCAACTGGCTTATGATTATCCCCAACTGTTGTCCATGAAGCGGCCTCGGTAATTTCCTCTAATGTCCCAAAGCCGCCGGGAAAAGCTAACAATCCATCCGCAAGATCCATCATCGTTTGCTTGCGAATATCCATATTAGGGACAATTCTTACATCTTTTAATTCGTTATAAATGGCTCCACGTTCAGCTAGCTCAGTAGTTATTACCCCGTGAACAACGCCGCCATTTTTTAAGACTGTCCGAGCAAGGGTTCCCATCAAGCCAAACGCACCAGCACCATAAACTAATTCAATATCGCGTTGGACCAGCCATTCACCAAATCGTTGTGCTTCATAATTAAATGCTGGATCATTTCCGTCACGCGCACCACAATAAACTGCAATTCGTTTAATCATACAACTACTCCCCTTTAATATTTTTTAGAGAATCTAATTGATGCTTAATTGTTGCTGCCGCACTCTTAATCTCCTCTTCTTCCAATGGGTAAAGCTTTAAGAGGAGGAGGTTGCCAATCCCTTGCCGACCAATTAACGCTGGAAAACTGATGTAAGTTGAATACTGCGGCTGATAAATTGCAACCGGCAACGCTAATTGTTCATCCGCAAAAATTGCCGTAATAATTCGGAGAGTCCAAGCAGTAACAGCACTAACATTATACCCTAATCCATCGAGAGTGTACCAATTACTAAGGTTCGCCTTAATTTTAAGCTGACTTTGATCTAAGTGATGACCATTGATTGCCGCAGTTAAGGGTTGTCCATTCACACGAACAGTTGACCAAGCAAATACCTGGTGACCATCGTGTTGACCATAGACAAAGCCAGTTACATTGGCAGCAGCGACCTTTGCGGCTTCTGCAATTGCCCGATAAAGGCGCGCAGTTTCAACAACCGTGCCAATCCCAATTACTTGCTTTTGCGGCAAGCCAACTTTTTGCTGGAGAACAGCAGTAATTGCCTCATTAGGATTAGTAAGGTTAATTAAGATCCCACTAAAATCACTCTTAAAAATCTTATTACCAACTTGTAAGGCCTGCTGATAGCTAGTCTCAAGCTCAGCCATTGGTTGTTGCTTCATCAAAGCACTCTTTCCAAAGGCGGTAATAAGGATATCCGCATCGGCTAAGGCAGCGTAATCTTGAATAATTATTTTTGTGTGGGTCGCTAAAACCGTTTGGGCATCATTTAAATCGGCCTGAATTGCAATAGCTAGTTGATCTTTTTCATCAATCAAAACTAATTCATCAACTTTTCCGTTCATTACTAATTGGTTGGCTAGCATTTCACCCACATGACCGAGGCCAATAATTCCAATCTTTCTCATTTTTAGCGCTTCTTTCTATTTCCCGGGAAATAACGAAAGTGAAAACAAGGTTATTACCCTACTTTAAAAAGATAGAGACTAGGAAATAATCTCCTCAGTCTCTTTTTTATTTTTCCTGAAAATCCTGAACTTCTGGGAAATCACTAAGAATTACATCACGGGCACCCTTTGAGAAATCAAAAGTTGCTTGAGCATTATAACTTTCTTGATGATCTCCTACATATAATACTACTTGCGTTGGTTGCAAGTCTATTTGGACACCTAACTCAATGGCAGCTTTAACCAATTGTTGAACATCGTCTGAGTAAACATCGCTGATTGCTTGCAATGGATGTTGGAAATTAATATTTTTCGTGTAACGATCATTGGCAATTTTTAACCCAAATGATAATAAATCACCATTTTCAAGTTGATCTGCTAACTGACCGCTAAGAGTTAGTGAAGGATCATCCACTCGTCGTTGTACAAACTTCAAAGCAAGCTGGTATTCTCGCGGAGCATTAAACTCAACAATAAAGTTTTGCAACTCTGCGATTAACTGCATTGCTTCTTCATGCATCCACGGCAATTGTTCCTTTGGCTTTTGTAAGGCCACTTCATTATTCCGCTTTTTTGCTTCCGCTAATCGTTCCTCCAAGTTATCAGGTAATGGTGAAAGAATACTATTTAAAAGCATTAATTCAAGGAAGTTAATCGTATCATCACTAATTCCTGTTCGCGACAACGGGTCAAGGTCAAAATTACGAAATTCAAGATAATCAATTCCTTTATGTAAAGCCCCATCAATATCATGCATATCATGGTTATGCCGCCGTAATCGTACTGGGCCAAAGAATTCCTTCATACTATAGTAAGTGCCATTGTCCATGAAGTGCTTTAGTTCTGCAAAATGCTGGTCGTATGAAGTATAGGTAACTTGCTCATTGGTAAAGTTATCATCCCCATAATCACTACAACGCAAACTTCGAACTGGCAGCTCCAAATCCTCTGGAATACTATGTGGCATATCTTCAGAAACCGGACTTGCTCCATATAAGTACGTAAATAACCATTGATAAAGGTAGAATTTTTGCGCTAATTTAAAGTAAAGATGATTTTGAAAATCAATGCGGTTTGGATACCGGTCTGCATAAAAGCGGTGATAAATCTCGTTGATTAATTCACCATCCAAACTAAAATTAACATGGACATCCCCTAAAATTTCTTGAACAATACCATATTTCTTTCCTAGGTAATCATGAGTCTCTTGGTCCCATTTCTTAGTAAATGCAGTTTGTAAATATTCAAGGTCATGCTGATAAGTCGGTCCTGGCGCCATACTTAACGGCCATAATCGTTCATCACTCCGTAAATGTGAGATAACAATCTGCTCTAACATTTTTAGTTGCCGAACTGCATTTTTAGCTCCAACAACTGGACCCGTTTCAAAGTCCATCATGTCATCCGTATAGCCTGAGTTCAAATAAATATTATATTGCCGCGAACGCAGATTTTCAGGATATGGATAACGACTTGCCCGCCCATTGGTCAAAATTCGGTGCTTCTTTGCCTCTAAACCAAACTGTGAAGAAAAAAGTTTGGCATTTAATGACGGTTCTTTTAAAGCTGCTTTAAGTTGATCATAATCGGTTCCCATCCAAGAATCCCTCCAATCAATCATTTTAATTTTATTCAAATTCAACCATAACACTTTTGAAACATAATAGACAATAATAACTTAATTATTTTACTGGATAATCACTTCAAAATAGATTAACGCTTTCTGTCCTTAATTATATCAATCTCCGCCACCAAGGAACACTAAATTGCTGATACGCTTTATTCTTAGCAAAGAAATGATTAATTCCGCTATTTTTACACTGATGTTCTTTTAATGAATTGACATAATCAGCATAAACCTTTATTCGTTGCGAATCCGGAACACCCCGCCACGCGATAACATCCTGCATATTTTTTACTAAGTCAGCATAATTACCGCCATCATCATAATCAATAGGTGCCTGCCAATATTTTTTAGCGATCCTTCGAAGCTGACTATCGGTCGGTTGAGTAATATCAAGACGCTGATGAGTATGCCGATATTTACCAGTTACATAATACTCTCCATAAGGAATTCCATAATTAAAAGATTCTGTATCAGCAATTTGCCGTAATTGATTGGTCGAATAATGCGTGGGATCTGAATCAACCCTTCCTTGGTTATCAAAGCGATAAATATTCCATTGACTAATAAACTTTCCTGTTTCGATATCAACAATAAATTCAATCATTCGGGCTGGATTAGCATACCGACGATACGAATTACGAACTAATTGAACTTTCATATTAGAGGGATAAGTAAATTTATGATGGTAACGATTATGATAATTAGCACCAGTCTTAAAGTCTAATTTAAAGTGATTATCGTGGGCATAGGAAAGCAATCGTTGAAAATCTGTCGCTTCTGATGAAAGAGAGGGACGCTGATATCGGCGAATAAAAGCGATGTTTTGCCGATCAAGATAACTGCGAAATAAATGAATTTTGCGTCCTAATAAATCTGCTTTTAGCCCTTTCTTCCCTGAATAAGCCGTCACAACTAAATCACGAAAATAAGGATAGAAAAAACTGGTGGGGGCTAACTGAGGTGAAAATTGATATACAGTTGGTGAAAATTGAAGAAATCCATAGTTATCAATATAAGCTTTTAAATGGTGATTAATAATTAAATCAAGCTGTTCACGAGCGTTGAGACCGCTTTGTTTCAAGGCTCTTATATAGTTAACGGAACCAATTTGATTTACTTCTATCATGTTATTTGTCATAAATATCGTTTAACGGTTCATGAACCATCGTAACATGCTCGCGCTCGGCTTCTATAAAATGGTCACCAACAGATGCAAAACCATATTTTTTATAAAAATCTTCAACATAGGCTTGAGCATGAATAATTATCTTAAAGTTGGGGAAATTCACTTTGATTCCACTTAATAAATGTTCAATAATCTTTCCACCTAAACCAATCCCGCGTGCTTGTGGAGCCACAACTACGCGGCCAAAAGTTACAACATCATTCTGAATAAAATAACGTGCATAAGCAACTACTTCACCATTAGTAGTCGCAAAAACATGGTGCGCAAGTGAGTCGCTATCATCCGGATCAGGATAGGAACTCTGTTGTTCTCCATTAAAAACTTGTGCTCGTAACTTAAGAATGGCAAAAAGTTCATTAACTGTTAGTTCAGTAAACTGTTTATCAAACCATTGCATAATTTATCCCTCCTATAATTTTATATATTATACAAAAACTAGTAAGTTAGCATAATTTTCCCGCAAAACAATTTTATTATTAAATTTATGGAATATAATAAAGGTAATGATTTATTTGTGAAGGGAGCGTTCAATAATGGATAATTTTTCACCAAATCGTCGAAACGTTGTTGATATTACCGACTTAAATAAGTTTTTAACAAAAATGTATGGTTTAATGACCCTAGCAGTATTGCTTTCTGCCTTAACTGCTTGGCTCGTAATGACTGTTTTCGCTCAGCAATTTACTGCTTTTATGGTCAATAACCGCTGGGGAATGTGGTTAATTATCCTCTTGCCAATCATCCTGACGTTGGGGATTAATTTTAATGCTACTCGCAGCCCTGGCCTTTGTCTGTTCCTATTAATTTTAACAGCAATCGTCTACGGAATTACCTTTGCTTTTATTGCAGGTGCTTATGCTGGCACTGATATTGCAACAGCTTTCGTTTCCTCAGCGAGTGTATTCTTAACAATGGCGATTATTGGTACTTTTTCTCATCGTGATTTTACGCGAATTGGTTCTTATGCCAGTGCAGCCTTAATTGGCTTGATCATCGCCATGCTGGTTAACTTTTTTGTCCAAAGCCCAATGATTAATTATCTGCTTTCGATCGTTGCCGTAATCATTTTTACAGCGTTAACTGCTTGGGATGCACAACGAATGAAAAATATCTATATCGAATGCAATGGTCAAGTCTCATCCAATGGACTGGCTGTTCTTGGCGCTTTACAGCTTTACCTTGATTTTATTAATCTCTTTATTAGCTTCTTAGACATTTTTGGATCAAGCAATGACAGATAAAAACATTAAATAACAAAAATGGTCAGTGAAAAAATGCTAGTTTTTTCCTGACTATTTTTTCTTAGTATATTTTTTCCACACTAATGCCTCTTTAATACACGGATAGTGACGAATAAGGATTAATGTATATGTACCAGTTGTAACCGTAAGTAATAGCCAAATTACCCAACCATTATCTGGCAAAAACTTAAAACGTTCTCGTAAGACTTCATCTAATAAGTCAAATAATAGTCCTTTAAATGTCATCTTTAGCCCTAAAAGGTGGTCTGTTGCAATTTCAACCATAAATACGAGGGCAAATCCATATAAATAGGCCCAACCACGCCGATATTTAAATATATGGTTACCATATTTATCTTTTTTCGCTGTTTTTACAATGCGAACACTAAAGGTTTGGAACCAGCCAAGCATGATGCCAATTAAAATTAGAACAATTGTAACTAGCAAATGCCATTCCTGTTGCTCCGTAAAGATCGAAATAATGGTCATGACTAATGCATAAATCGGAATAATTATAAAACTAGTCTTAGTCACAGTTTCGAATTGAAATGTTCCTTTAATGAAATTATATAAAATTAATAGGCAAAAAATTATTAAGAGAGTCATTAAACATCCCTCCTAATATAAATATAAGATAGATTTTAATAACTCTCCACTATTACACTTTTAATCGTCTAAAGTAATTCTTTTTTCAAAGCGAAACATTTCATTATTAGTATCATTCTGAGTTTCATAGTTAAGATCTGGATGGCTTTGGTTATAAAATTCTACAGCAGCAAAGCCACAACGGTTGATATAAAAATGAATATTTCGTTTATCAAAATACGGGGTACATGTCTCCCAAAGAACTGTTTGTGGATATTTCTGCTCTAATGCAGTCCAAATTTTATAACCAATTCCTTTATTTTGGTGTGCAGTATCAACGTATAAAAAGTCTAAATGATTGTGATGTGTTTGATCATCGATTTGTACAATTGCGCCACCCACAATCTCATGATCTACAACCGCTTTAAATCCGTGGGCATTATCACAAGTAAGAGATGCATAAATATCTTCAGTCGGTAATACATCTTCTAAGGAGCTATCCTGTACTTGAGCTGCTTGATTAAACGAATCTTTCATCGCAGGAACAAAAATTGGTAAATCTTTTTCATTAAGTGGCATAAGCTTAAAATCCATCGTTTTACCTCCTAAAATACATAAAACTAAACGACCAATAATTTAAGAAATCTTACCATTTGCTGTAAATTTTTGACCACTTATTACATATACAATATAAGCGGTGACAAATATAATATACTTAGATTAGAAAGGAAGTGGGAACTATGAAAGTAAACTGTCATATCGACCCTAATATTGAAGAGGAACATCTCGATTTATTTGTCCGTGAAATGAATCCCCAAATTAGCAACCTCCTAAAAAGTTTTACAAGTACCGAACCAGTATTATGGTGTTATGACGCAGATCAAATCATCCCCATTAAATTCTCGGATATCTTTGAATTAACTGTCGCTAAGACCGGTACTAAAATTTCAACAAAAGATCATACCTACTTTTATCGTGAACGGTTATCCCACTTCAAAAGCAATCTTCCGAATGACTTTATTGAAGCATCTTGCAGCACTATTTTTAATTATCATTACCTTGATCACCTTGAGTTATTAGATAATGGCTTGATAGATGCAATTTTAACGAATGGTAGCCATATTCAGATTTCACGACGAAAAATCAAAAATTTGAAAGCGAGGTTAGGACTATGAAAAAATATGTCAAATATACGATTGGTTTCTCAGGAATCGGGGTTCTAATTGGTCTAGCAATCTCTTTAGTCTTCAACTATCTTGATGGCAGTACCATCTACTACCCATCATCCCCTAATTTTGTTAACCAATTCGCTCATCCCCTTAACAGCGTAACTGTTTCTGTTATTTTATGGATGCTAATTGGCTGTGTTTTTGGGTTTGGCAGTTTAATTTTTGAACTTAAAAATTGGTCACTGCTAAAGAAAACGATCATTAATTTTTGTGCTTACTATGCTGGCTTTGCGCCATTAGCAATCCTATGTGGTTGGTTCCCGCTGACTTGGATTAATTTTGCTATTTTCACGCTTATTTTTATTGTAATTTATGCCATAATTTGGAGTCTTAATTGGTATTCGATAAAAAAAGAGATTCGCTCAATTAATCAGCAAATCAAAAAATAGATTTTTACTCACATTTGATTGTAATAAGCCTGGACTAATTCAACAAAGTTATTAATATTATAAGTTGTTCCAAATAACTTACGAGCCGCTGTCGACCAATAAGAAATCGGGTCTTCGTGATCAGTCCCACCAAGATAGTTTGAAATCATTGCATGGGTCCAAACAGTTCCCCCACCATCTTTGGTTCCCTTCGTCACAGGCAAATTATTCTGTTTTAAGATATAGGCTGTATAATAAGCAGCGTTGCCAAGCTGGTTCGCAAAAGATGCTGCGGTATATTCATGAGGCATTTCAAACTGGACAAAGTATGGATTAGCATATGGTCCTGCTCCTTCTGCCATATATTTTGTATCCGCAATATTAATAATTTGTTGATTATCAATAAATGTATGAACAAACACTCTAGTTGAACTATAATTTTGCTTCATGTAAGATACTTCACTACTAATCGTTGAATTTTCATTCCCAGTATCGTGAATTACGACCCCACGAGGATTTCCAGATGAAGTACTGTACCCGCGTTGTTCAAATATACTTAAAATTTGTTTAGTAATTTTAGCGTGTGGAAGACCAGATTGAGTAAGATAACTATTGATTTCGTTGTTCATTTTCAGCTCAATATCGGTGGCCCGAACAAAATAATTTTTTCCATTATAGTTAATCTGTGCGTAAGTATCATCGTTATCATTAGAAGTCAGATAGTAGCGATTGACCTTAACTAAGGCTTGATCAGGCAGGTTGACGCGTTGAATTGCTGAAAGTGAATTATATATTCTTGCGCTACTGCTTAACGTAGCCGTTTCACTAACAGCATATGAATTACTAACCTCCCGCGTATGATGAGAATAAAACCAACTCCCACCGATTATTGCCGCGACAATTATAATAAGTGATAGATATATTAAATTTTGTTTTTTCTTTCTCTTTGCCATACTAGTTATTGTAACGAATAAATTTGAATTTTGTAGGAAAAAACTAATTATTTATAAGTAAAGTTAAAAATCCCTTGCCGTCATCAATACTGAAAGCAAGGGATCATTTTTTATTTACCATCCATTAAGCAGCATCACTACAAAACATGCCATTTACGTGATTAACACCTATGCAAGTGGTATTGTTAAATAAAAATATTTATGACATTATATACTTACAAAAAATAAGCAAGAGGAAGGAGTGACTAATTATGAATGTCGAATTAGGAATCTCAACATTTGGTGAAACGACCCCACTCGAAAAAACAGACAAGGCAATTAGCCATGATGAACGGATTAGAAATCTTATTGAAGAAGTAGAATTGGCCGACCAAGTAGGAATTGATGCATATGCTATCGGTGAACATCACCGCAAAGACTTTGCAGTTTCAGCACCTGAAATCATTATAGCGATAGCAGCTGCAAAAACAAAACAGATTCATCTTTCAAGTGCCACTACTAATTTACCAACGATTGATCCAATTTGGGTTTTTGAGCAATATGCCACAATTGATGCAATGGCTCCTGGAAGAATTGAAATTATGGCTGGCCGCGGATCATTTACTGAAGCATTTGATTTATTTGGTTATGATCTTGATAATTATGATGAACTATGTCAACCACCACTGACTAAAATTAGTGGCTTGTGAGCTGAAAATCCTCGTGGATTTCAGACCACAATTTGCGTAGATAGGGACAACTTGCTTGACCAGCCGAGGCTGTAATCAAGTAGTGGTCGTCTAATTACCAACGCCTTTTATGTCCCCAGGTTGCCATAGGGACAGATAAGCTAGGCTAGTTTAGCTATTCCCTTATCAAGAATATTTTTAGCTGCGTTCCAGTCACGAATATGGTGAGTACCACAGTTAGGACAAGTCCATTTGCGGTCAGCTAACGTTAGTTTGTCCGTGCCATTAGTACCCATCACAAAGCCACAATTGTGACATGTTTGGGTAGTATTTCTTGGGCTGATTGTGATAAATTGCCGACCATACAGATCTGCTTTATATGCTAACATGCCAAGAAAGGAACGCCAGCCAACGTCAGAGATACTAAGCGCTAAAGCATGATTTTTGAGCATATTCTTACTACGCAACTCCTCAGCTACTACTAAATCGTGGTTCTTGATTAGTGCAGTAGAGATTTGTTGAAGAAAATTATGTCTTTGGTTCATTACTTTGGCATGAAGCTTAGCAACTAACAAGCGTTGCTTTTGGTAATTTTTACTGTCTCGTAAAGAACGATGTTCTTTTTTTGCACGCCATTGCCGTCTAGATAAAATACGCTGCTCTTTGGCTAATTTGTCTTTAATAGTGCGATAATATTGTGGATTAGGAACTGTGTTACCTTCACTATCGGTTAAGAAATTATCAGTATTAAGATCAATTCCAATATGTCCGTGATTAGTTTTGGACTCTTTAACGAAAGGTTTATCTGAAGCTAGTTGCATTGATAGAAAGAAGTGATCCGCCGGATCTTTAGTCAACGTCACAGTACCAATTCTAGTCTCACACATTCTCTTCAAAAGACGTGCTTGAGAACCGGCAACACGTAACAGTCCGATTTTAGCTCCTTACGGAGCTTGATAGGGCCTTCCATCCCATGACTAAAGTCACGGGATTTCCGGCTGAATATCATTAAAATGATGGAATTGCTTGGCTTAAAGCGTTTCTACCTCCACTTGCCAATTGCCTCAATGCCCCATAAAGATGTATTAAAAGCAATTGAAATTTATGGAAAAGAAGTTGTACCAAAAGTCAAAAAATATTTTAAGGATAAAAGCAAATTGAATGATTTTTCAATTAAATGGAAAGCATAAAAAGATAGACGTGAGTGGAAAAAACACTTTTTTCTCACCCACGTCTTTTTATTACTAGAGCTTAATATTCTCAATTGCTAACAATTTCTTTTTGCGTTCAAGGCCACCGCTATAGCCCGTTAATTTACCATTTTGTCCAAGAATACGATGACATGGGATAAACAGTAAAATTGGATTTTTACCAACAGCATTCCCTACTGCCCGTGGACTACTATTAAGTCTCTGAGCTAGTTGCCCATAAGTCACCGTTGTCCCATAAGGAATCTGTCTTAATTGTTGCCAAACTCTTTGTTGAAAGTCTGTACCGTTCAAATGGAACTGGGGATATGTTAAAGGAACATTTCCCAGGAAATAATCATCTAACCATCTAACGGCATCTTTAATTGCCGGATAATTAGGATTAAGATTGTCCCTTTCAGATTGATCAACAAATTTTACTTCAGTGATCCCAATCGCATCTGCTTGAATCTTAATTATTCCTAAAGGCGAAAAGTAATTAAATCTGGCAATCATTATACTCTTCCTCTTTAGTTAAAATGTAAAATTTCATTTACAGGACGACGCTCTGAATGGTAGCTATTAATTGTCGTATCAGCCGAATATCCAAGCGAGATACCAACAATAAACCGTTCATCGTCTGGCACATCTAAAGTTTGATGAAGAATAGCTGGGAAACGAACACTGTTATAGGTTGGAATCGTTCCTAAACCATAAGCAGTTGCTGCTAACATGATGTTTTCAGCAAATAAGCCCGCATCAAAAATCGACCAATCTGGTGAAGCTTTAGGAATAGTAATATAAAGAATTACTGGCGAATCATATAAAGTATTGCTGGCATTTGTCATCTTTTCATGTGCCTCATCGAAATTAGCAAAATGATGAACAATTCCATGCCGCCATTGCTTCATATTATCTTGGGTTTGCGGTGCCCAATCTTCACGGCTCATCACTGGCAAATCTGAATTCCCTTGGTTACCTGCAATATCTTGATCACGATAAGCATTCTTAATTTCTTGTAATGTATCGCCCATCGCACAATATACTTGCCAAGGTTGAGAGTTTACCCATGATGGAGCACGTTGAGCTAATTCAACAATTTTAGTAATCATTTTCTTTTCAACGGGTTTGTCCGTAAATTGACGAATTGAATGGCGTTGATTAATTGCATCTTGTAATTCCATTAGATGACTCCTCCTAAATCACATACTCTTACTAAAGTTTAGCATATTTAGGTTTACTTTAATAAGATCTTGTATTGGTCACTTTATTTCTTTCGCCGCACTGCTTCTCTAATCTTGGGATAGCGAACCATTAAGCAGGCCCCATAAGTAAAACTAGTTGCGACATTTAACACCCAGATGAACCAGGCGTTGTGACTACGGAAAAATGCGATTGTGGATAAGTCTTTAAGAACCTCTTCAAACAGTTCATGTGATATTTCCGTAGCATTAATATGGGCCCCATAAAATACCTCAACACTGATGCCAATTGCAAATGAAACAAGCCAGCCCACAAGATACGGCCAATTCCTTTTAACCTTCAAAATTGGTCGTTGATGGGAATCTAGTTTATTGGTGTCTTTAATCTGCGTTTTGCTTGCCTGTAGAAAGCCAATCGAAGCTCCTAAGATTAGAAGAATAATTGTAAGTCCAGCGGCCGTTAAAGATCTGACGTTTTCTAAACTCAAGACCATCATAATTGCAGAATACACGGGGATAATTATTAGCTCAAATCGTGTTACCTTTTCATATTCAAATGTGCCTTTAATGAATTTATAGATTAATAGAATTACAAATATAGTCATTGATAATACCCTAACTTTTAAGTTTGTATTTGTATTGTACTATATGACTAAGATAGTGAAACGGCCAATTTCAGGAATAATAATCTGAGATAGCTAATGTTAGCACCAACATGTCCCGTAACAATAGACCATTTTCGTGAATAGGTTGTACGTAATTTTTAACAAAAAAGTTCCTTTTAATCTCAGTAACGCGAAAACCTATTTTCTGGTAAAGGTATAACTGCTTAAAGCTCGTACTCCCAGTACCAATTTGCAATTGTTGATAATGATGTACCTTTGCAAAGTGAACGGCATCCTGCAATAGCCTGGTTGCTATTCCTTGATTTTCAAGCCGTGGATCAACAGCAATATTCTTTATTTCTAATTTATCCGATGTAAGTTCTTGCAAAACCATTACAGCAATAGGATGACCATCTTTAGACTGTACGAAAAGCATCCCTGATTGCAGATAATTTTGAACTAATTTCTTACTTGGATCAGCACTGAGAAGCAAATCCCAATGTTCAGGAGTTACTGTCGTTACTAATTCTATCCTTGTATCGTTATTAGTCATTCGACAATCCCTCATCCATACTATTGATAGTTAGAAACTGCTGATGAAGCTGTTTTGAAAATTTCATTACTCAAACTCCTTTTTTCCATTAAGACTGTTTGCACACATTTTCTTATTAAGGAGACTAATTCCCACTTACATTACTTAAGGCAACAACCCAGCAACCTTATCACCTAACGTTGGATAAATCGCCATTACTTTTTGGCGATACTCATCCCCATTAATCTTCAAACCAATAATTGGCAAGAAGTTATTAATATCATCAGCCGCATAATCGCCAATTTCACTTGCCCCTACCAATTGCTGATCTTTAAAGACTAAAGTAAGGGTACTGATTTGATCGTTTTGGCCCGCGTAAAGACTACCATATTTTAGTGAAACTGTCTTAACTTGATATTGTGAGTCACCAGTGACATCATCTGGATTAACACCGGCACGGGCAACCTCTGGGAAGGTAAAGGCTGCTTGACCAATTGTCGGGTAAACAATATCTTGATCCGTTTTACCTGTTAAATAGTCAAAAAGATATTGACCCTCAAATTCAGCGACCGGTGTTAATTTAGGTTGTTTCCGATTAACAACATCCCCAATTGCGTACACCCCGTCAACCGTTGTCATCAAGTGATCGTCGACATTAATACCATGACGATCATATTCAATATCAGTATTTTCAAGCGCTAATTTTTCGATATTTGGATGACGACCAGTTGCATCAAGTACATAGTCAGCTTGTACTTCACCATGATTAGTTATAACGAGCAAGCCATCTTTCCTTTGACTTACTTTTTGGGTATCAGTATTAAAGCTAAATTTTATTCCCCGTTGCTTCATCGCATTAACTAGCACTTCATCTTCCGCCTTTGTAAATTCACGAAGGACGCGGTCAGAATGAACAACGATTGTTACTTCAGCGCCAGCAGCTGCTACAAGGGTTGCTAACTCTAAGCCCACAAAGCCAGCACCGATTATCGTAATCCGTTGTGGAAGTTCTTTTAACGAGAGGAGGTCATAACTGGTATAAAGATATTCTTTACCAGGAATATCCAGAATATTTGGTGTTTGCCCCGTCGCAATAATAATATGATCAGCCCGGTATTGGTGACCATTTACAGTAATAGTATGGTTATCAACGAAACTTGCGTAGCCGTCTTCAATATCATAACTTTTCTTAATAATATCGCGAGTTTCACCTGGCCATGGATCAAACCGCTTAAGCTTAGTCTGCATTAATGCTTCCCAATCTAATTTTGCTGGTTGACTAATGCCTCGACCAAGAAGTTGCTGAGATTGGAGGACAGTCCGGGCTGCTCCCTCCAGAAAAATTTTGGGCTCGCATCCATAATTAGGACAAGTGCCCCCATATTCGAAGCCCTCGATTACCAATACTTTACGGTCGGTTTTAGCCAAAAGATTAGCCATTTTATAGGCTGCTGGTCCTGATCCGATCAGAATATCATCATACTTTTTCATGTTCATCCCTCCAGATTCTTACATTATTGAATCAAGTGTAACTTAAGTAATGAAAAGAGTACAAACGTTTTGTTTCGTCGTATAAAAATATTAATCAAAACTCAATTAATACTTATCCTCTTTCATCATGAAAACGAATTCAACTAATGATTTAACAGTATTTTGTCTAACCTATTGTATGATCCATTCAAGAATGATAGATTAGCCTTTAATTATTAGGAGGTGGTCTACATGTTAAAAGTTAATACATTATTTATCATGACCGCCAGTATTCTCGTGTTATTGATGACACCAGGACTGGCTTTTTTCTATGGTGGTCTAGTCAATCGGCGCCACGCTAATAACATGTTGCTAACTGTTTTTATGATGTGTGGCTTAGCCGTGATTCTCTGGATTACAGTAGGCTATTCTCTTTCATTTTCCGGCAACCATTGGGGAATAGTCGGAAATTTAAATAATATATTAATGATTCATGTGCCAATCGATGCTATCACTAAAACCGGTATTCCAATTGGTGATTATGCAATGTTTATGATGATGTTTGCAATTATTACCCCGGCAATCTTTTGTGGATCGGTCGTCGGTCACGGACGCTTTAATTTTTTAGTAATGTTTACCATTTGCTGGTCTATCTTTGTTTACTACCCCCTTGTCCATATGGTTTGGGCACCACATGGACTATTAGCAAGATTAGGGGCAGTTGACTTTGCTGGTGGATTAGTTGTTCATGTAAATGCGGGGATAACGGCCTTAATCCTTTCAGCCTGGGTTGGTCGACGGAAAGATGTTCGTTCTCAACGCAATAATTTATCGTGGGTATTAATTGGAACAGCCCTTTTATGGATTGGTTGGTACGGCTTTAACGCTGGTTCGGCCCTCGCCGTTAATGATACGGCCGTGCAAGCCATGTTAACAACGACCATCTCATGTTCAAGTGCAATGGTAACATGGATGTTATTGGATCGTTATCAGTTTAATCATGTTACCCTAGCTGGTGTCTGTAACGGTGCAATTACCGGTTTAGTAGCAATCACTCCTGGAGCAGGTTACGTTACACTAGGTGGTTCAATGATTATTGGAATAGTCGGTGCAATCGTTAGCCAATACTTTATTACTAAGATCAAACCACAACTGCCAATTGATGATGTTGTTGATGCATTCGGTTGCCATGGAGTTAGTGGTATCTGGGGAAGTATTGCAACTGGTATTTTTGCTAGCCATCAGATCAGTCATCTAGTACCTAATGGGCTTTTATTTGGTGGCGGTTTGCACCTTTTGCTTGTTCAAATCTTCGTTACCTTATTGACAATTATATTTATCGGTGTGATGGATATTATCTTAATAAAACTGCTCTCAATTATTTTACCGGTTTCGATTGATAATGAAAAACTGGCGGCAATTCAAAGTAAGTGAGCTTAAATTTTTGCTGCAAAATTAGATTATTTACGTATATATTCCTTTAGAAGCAAAAATAACATACCAGCACGCTTGCGTTATTACCAAGAACAGGTTGATCATGAGCTATTAAGACCTGGAGATAATTACTCAGTACTCAATAATTACCCTACTTATATTATTATGTTTTGTAATTTTGACTATTTTAAGCAGGGATGGGCACGATATGAATTTAATCTTACTTGTACTAGAGACCATAATCTAAAATTTGGTGATAATCGGACAGTCGTTATCTTCAATGCTCTTGCTAAAAAATTTGATAAAAATGATGAACCGATTAAGAACTTCCTTGCTTTAATGTGCAATCAAGGCGACAATAAGAATAGATTTATTGCACAGATTCAAGACGAAATTGATAAAGTCAAACAAGATCCAGAAAGGAGAAATGGCTTTATGAAGTACGAATTAAACTTAATGGACGCTAAAATGGAAGTTCGCGAGGAAGACATAAAAAAGTTAATTGACTCTCTCTATGAACTCAATATTAAACCAGAGATCATTAAACAAAAAGTTATGGAAAAATATAATTTAACTGATGATGAATATGATAAATTTCTCGAATAATAAAAAGAGTGTATACAAATGAACTTTTTGTATAGCACTCTTATTTTATTGATGTATCTGATATCCAGCTGCCCAGGCATCAGCTAATGAATCTTTTCAGGGGCAATTCCAGGATCTGGATATTGTCCTGGCAAGTAACAATACATTGTAGAACTATCTTTCCCTTTGTCCTTAGATTCTTTTGTCGACTTTTTCTTCTTATCTAATTCTTTGGTTGCTTTAGCGACTGAATCCTCGTGAGTTTTCTGTGCCTGATTATGGTTACTAATAAACCATCCACCACCAACTAGTAATAGGGCAACTACTATTTATAGCCATGGGCGGCAGTAAAATGGTTTCTAATGTTGTTTCCTGTTCATAACTAACCTCCCTTATATCTGGACTTTCTATTTTGTATCAATTATTTTCTGCTTTTATTATATAGAATTCATATGTGAACAAGATACTGCATTTGGAAAAGATTAATGCGGTTAATTAATCTTTAGGAGATTAGTTATAGGATATTCATAAATAGATAAAATTGTTAACTATAATTAACTAAATACTGGCCATCATCAAGTAAAAATTGCTTAAATAATGGCAGCGTAAATTTTAGTTTTCCATATCCTGCCGGTGTTATTAGTTGACTATCCATTAACCGCCGACGATACATTCCAATATAACCAGGCTTTCTCTTTAACTTTGTTCTTAAGTAACTAGTTGAAACAGGATACTCAGAAGCTTTAGCCATAGTCATAACAAATTGCTGATCCATAATAGATAATTCTTCAAGCATCTTACTGTAAGCATTTCGACTTAATTGGGCTTGATACTCTGTTTGAATACTATCTATGGTTTTCATCGTAATATGTTTATCCGGTGATTCCCATAAAAGATAAACAAGCAATTGAAAGGCATATGCATATGCGTCCGAAAGAAGAGCGGCGCGGCGAACCACTGCTGGCGAAATTTCCGGATCTCGTACTTTCAATGCTTGTTGATATTGCGCTCTGATATCATAGTAATTTAGTGGGGAAAGACTTATTCTTCCGCTACGTAATTAGAATGTTAATACATGATTATTTTGCAAGTCTTGAACATTTTTGGGTAATCCAGTCATGATTATTGAGATGGGTAGCCCCTCACTAATCATGACTTGATATACTGATGCTAATTCAACCATTCCCGTTACTTCTTGAGCTTCATCAATCATTACCAATACTTTCTGATTATTTTTTTCTAATATTTTTAACATTTTCTTTAATACAAGTTGATAATTTGATGTTTGTTTATCATTAAGAGTGAATTTTAAGCCTAATCCACCAATTTCAAAATTAATATCGGAGAGTTGGTCAAATATTTTTTTAATTTTATTTGTTGATTGTTGGTAAATCATTTCAGCCAAACGCCCCACCATATTATCTCCAATAATTAAATGAATAGTTATCCACGTCGGATCTTGATCAATCTGTTTGCCAACAGAATTCATAAAAACTGTTTTTCCAACTCCACGATTTCCATAAATCAAAGTAGTTCGATAAGGAGTATCAAGCGCTTTAATGTCTTTAACCAATTTTGATTGTACTTCTTCGCGATCTAATAACACAGTTGGTTGAATACCAAAACTTGGATTAAACGGATTTCTCATATTCTTTTCCCCTATTTTATATTTCTAATATAATTTTATATCTTTACTCAAGTTTTATATCTGTTTATATCTTAAATTTTATATGTAAAAAGCCAGGTAACTCCCTTCTCTAAAAAAGTTAGGAATTACTTGGCTTTTTATCAATCTAATTTTCTACTCTAATAAAAGTAATACTCATTTCATCATATTTGATATTTAGAACTAGTAATCTTTTTAGCTAATTCAGTATTTACTAATCGAATAGCTGATGAATTCTTATAAGAATTTCCCCCAAAGTTTAAATCACCATACCAACAAATTTTTTGATCAAAAACACAAATATTATTACCAATTTTTTCTTTTAACTTAAAATCGACTTTATTTGATAAAAGTTTATAGTCACAATTTCTCTGCTTTTTATCCAAAGTAAGGGAAATCTGACTAAATTTTACCATTTCATTCAACATTTCAATTTGTTTTTGATTAATCCTTTTTAAACAGATAAAAACTTTCTTAGCATTAGCAAGATCTTGTCTCCATACTGGCAAATAGTCATCTTTAGTATAGTAAGCAGTTGAATAACTATTCCATTGCTTACTATGAACAAAACTATATCCTTGTTGCTTATAGACTCTTACCCTCTTCCGATACATCTTTGCAAATGTCTCATCAGCAATATCAACATAATCATATACACGTAATTCGTCTTTTTTATCTAGGTTTCGTTCTAATCGACCAAGATATTGCTTTGTATTACCTTTCCAAGAAAAAGGTAACGTTAAAAATAATGTATCTAAACTTGGTAAATCAAATCCTTCTCCCACATATTTGCCAGTTGACAAAAGAATATATGGGTCTTTAATTTTTGATAACTTAATGGATAATTTTTGTGTTCCAGTAGTCAAATATACTTTGCTAGTTTTCTGCTTTAGTTTTGCGTAAAGTTCATTAAGATGTTTAATTCGTTCACTCAACAATAAAATATGTCTTCCTTCAGACAATGCTTGGAGTGCATCTTTTACTATTTGTTCATTACGGTCATTATTTTCAGCAATCAACCTTATCTTTTGCGCATAAGTATCACGTTCTAATTTACTTTTAGTTTCAAGAAAACTATTATAACGCGGATATATATAACGAGAAATCAAATATTCTTTTTCACTATCTTGAGCTTGGTAGAGAATATTTCCACAACGATAATACATAAAATTTTCTAATCCATCTTTTCTTTCGGGCGTTGCTGTTAACCCCAGAACATATCGTGTGTTTGCTTCTATTAAAGTTTTTTCGAAGGTTACCGCAGAAATATGATGACATTCATCAACAATTATTTGTTCATAGTCTTGAAATAGTTTTGTACGCTCAGTAGCTGATAAATGAATTAATTTACGAATATTAATAATATCGACTAATTTTGAAGGATGATTACGAGTTCCAGAAATAATTTCAATTTGTTTTTTCTTAACAGATCGTCCAGTCTTAGTTAATTCTTTATATGGCACATCCTTAATTTTCAAAAATCTTAAAGCAGCATCTCGCCATTGATTAGCAATGTTAACAGTAGACACAATAATCAATGTTCTTGCTTTACGCCTTGCAATTAGCGCACATCCAACAACCGTTTTTCCAAATCCAGTATGAGCACACAGCATCCCCAATTTATTTTTATCAATTTTATTTACTGCTTCTTCTTGTTGCGGCCGCAGGGTACCTGTAAATTCAACATTCAACGCTTTGGACAGAGTAAATTGTTCTTTTAAATAACTATGACAATTATCTTTTAATGACGACTCTACTCCTCGTGGCAATCGTAAATATTTACCATCAATTTTTGCTGCTGTTAAAATTGAAGGAACATCCCACACAGGCATACGCATTCTTTGTCTCTTAATATATTCTGGGTTACTAAAAGTAGCTAAGTTTAATAATGATAATTGCTCTTGACGCGTTAAATTTTGACGATTAATAAATATTTCCCCAGCAATAAAGCCTTCAACTTTTTTAGGAAAATTTTGCAAAAACGGGATAATTAATCTAGAGTTTTCGCCTTTTAGAATTTTCAGATCTTTAGTAATTCGACTAATGAAATTTTTTACTTCTTCTTCACTATACTTTTTTGTGCTTTCTAATTGGTCAAATAACTGTGACAGTGCTAAAGGCTGAAGATTATTATCAGTAAAAATAGACTTTTTCTCTTTTACATCACTCCATTTTAATGGCAAAGCAATCAAATTTCCAAATCCTTTTTCAGGTAATCGATCTTGATTAGGAATCATACGATCAAATGATGACAAATCAAGACTTTCACTAGTAATCATCGACTCTACTAAAATCAATTTACCAAGAAATCTAGCTGTACTTGCCGCAATTGGTTGACTAAAAAATATCCATAGATGATAACTATTACCAGATGATGATATTTCAGGAAGACAGTTAAGATCATATTTTTGGCAAGTCCTAATTACCGCCTTAGTCATTTTATAAGGTTCAGCGGCTGATTGATGTTTATCAAAATCAAAAACTAATAGCTTTGTTTTATCATCTTTTAATAAAGGATAGATCCCGTAACGATGATATTTATCTGAAGAAGAAATCTGCTCATAAATCACTTTCCTAGTATAAGGAAGATATTGTTTCTTCAGTTTTGACAATGCTTCTTTATTATTTCGCAATTGATAAAAGATTCGCCAATTTTTTAATGCTGGACTATACCCTTTACCATTACTCCACTTTTGAGCAAATACATCAGGACGACCTGCAAAATAATCAGCATATAATGCTAACTTTTCACTAGTTGTTCTTTTCTTAGCTATAAGACTTAATAATTCCTGTTCACTAACAATCCAATCCGTCCCTTTATCAGTGGTAATTGAGTAAAATTTTTCTTTAGTTTCGTAATGCCAATATACTTGAGTAACGGTAATGATATCACCGTTATTTAACGCGTATTCTTTACCTATTTCCATGTAGTTTAACTCCATTTAGCTAGCTACTATTATTACCCATCAAGATTCTCGAAATTTTAGATTAGCCAAATCATTTAACAACATCATTAATCATATCTCTTAATTCTTCGCTAAAGCCATTTAAATCTTCATCTGTAATTACTTTCTCTGATATTAACTGCAATAAAATCTGAAACATGGATCTCCTCGATGCTTCAACAATAACCCCCGGCGATTTTCGATCTGCTTTTATTCGTTTTTCCAACTTCCAAAATTTATTTGCTGCCGAACCATCACCATCTAATATTCTTTTGTATTCTTGGTTAAGTCGATTCATATATCTTTCTTGCCATTCTGGAAGCAGCTTGTTGAATAATTGCCAGTCACTTTTAGAGATATTATTCATTTCTCCTTACCTCGCTTTTACTTTAATTATACGATTAAATTGCTTTATAAAATTCGACTTTTTGCGCCTTATACTAACACCAAAGCCTACTCCACCCCAACATGGAATTCACATTCAAAGATGGTATTAAAGTTTACATAGCACTCCGCTCTTCGAATTTGGATGCTATTTTTAGTTAATCATAATTGCATTTCATATTCATATATTAACCACTTATCTTTCTATCAATCACAAATATTGTTTTTACTGATATATTCACACTATCAAATATATCAGGAGGCATTCTAATCATGTTAATTAAGGCAAATAATCTTACTAAAAGATACGGAACAAAATTAGCTCTAGATAACGTAAATTTACAGATCGATCGCGGTCAATTAATTGCTTACCTAGGTACTAATGGTGCAGGAAAATCAACTACTATCAATCTTCTTACTGGTTTAATGACGCCAACCTCCGGGATGATCGCACGCCGTCAAGGAATAAAAATTGGCGTTGTCTTCCAAGATAGCATTCTTGATAAAGAGCTTTCAGTTAAAGATAATCTTAACTTTAGATCAAACTTATATCATGAAGATCATACTGAATGGGTTCACCATTTAATTAACTTAATGGGTCTCACTCACTTTCTAAATCAGCGCTATGGAACATTATCTGGGGGACAGCGACGAAGAGTTGACATCACTCGTGCCTTGATTACTGACCCAGATATTCTTTTCCTTGATGAACCGACAACTGGATTGGATTTACAAACGCGACTTGTTATTTGGAACCTCCTTCAAAGGCTACAAAAGGAACATGGTCTAACTATTTTTCTAACAACTCATTACTTAGAAGAAGCCGAAAATGCCGATCAAATGTATATCTTAGAAAACGGCAAAATTTTAGTTTCTGGCTTAGCAACCGATATTAAACAACATTATGCACCAACTAAATTAGTGGTTACAACAAATGGACATAAGCTACAAACTAACTACTCTGAGAAACAATTAACATCTCAAAAATTTTCTTTTGATGGTCTTAATTGTTCAGAAGTTATTACATTACTACATAGCAATCAAGAATATATCATTAACTTCTCATATACCCCCGGTTCAATTAACGATGCTTTTGTCAAAATTACCGGAAAGGAGCTTCAATAATATGATCGCGTTAATTAAAAGAAACTTAAAGATTTACTTTGCTAATAAGATTGGTGTCTTGATGTCTTGCCTTGGTGCTTTAATTTCATTCTTTATTTATATTGGTTTTTTGCAGCAAAACCTGATATCTTCATGGCAATCATTGCCTCATGCAAAGGAAATGTTAGATTTATGGATGATTAGTGGAATTGTCGCCATCGCTGGCATTACCACTTCGTTTCAAGCTCTTGGTCAATTAGTCAAAGATCGAGAAAGTCGAACATGGGATGATTTAAGCCTAACTGATTTGACACCGTTCCAAATTAATTGTAGCTATTTAACTGCAACAATATTTATTAGCACACTAATGCAGATTATTACATTCTTCATCATGGCAGTTTACTTTATTTTAGTAGATAGTATTACTATTCCAACTACTGCATTGCTTCCTGGATTAGTTTTTATTGTTTTAGGTGCAATTGGCGCAAGTGCTGTTAATTTAATTATTGTTGATCTAATCCATTCTTCTACGACTTTTAGCCGCCTTTCTGCCATAATTGGCGCAGCTTCCGGATTTATGATTGCTACTTATATGCCCTATGGAACATTATCCAAATCAGCACAATTTGTAGTAAAATTATTTCCAAGTAGTTATGAGGCTGCTAGTTTGCGAAGCCTTCTGCTAAATAAACTAAGCAAAAAATTTTTACCGCCATCCAGTCGGTACCAAATGATTGAATATCTGGGTATCCACTTCAAGATTCATGGTTATCAGTTAAATAATTATAGTAATGCATTAATGATTGTGGGAATGTCTATAGTTTTAATAGGTCTTGGAGCTGTTTTGGCAAATCGATATCAGAGGAAGAGTTAATTGTGCAAATTCATTTTCAGTCAGATCCATTACTAGGTCCTGACGATCTTAATGTTACTGTGAACGCTGTTGCTAAAAACGACAAAGTTATTAAGCTGCTTAATTATTTAGATAAGTATAATCAAAAAAGTAGCTCCTTAATCCCAATAAAAACAGAAGACAGGATTTTAACTATAAAGCAAACAGAGCTTATCAAGGTAGAGGTAACCAAAAACATTCTCTCTTTTTATACAAAAAGTGATGTAATTCAAACAAACGGACGACTATATCAGGTATTAACAAGGCTTAACGAAAATTTTGTTCAAGTATCAAAACACGCCATTATTAATTTAAATCATTTACTTTCCTTAGAAGCTGGATTTACTGGTAACATGATTGCTAAATTAAATTTTGATCAACGTGCCGATGTTTCACGGAAATATCTACCAGAGTTAGAAAGAAGATTGGGACTATAAAATGATAAATTTAAAAAGGGGTATCCGTTACTTTATTCGCGGGATGGGTTATGGATCTATTACTTATCTCGCAATTATTGCATTTCTCACACATAATATGACTGTTTCTACTACTAGTGTCATTACAGTGTTCATTATTAGTGGATTGATCGGGGAATTAAGTTTTGTCTTTCAAACAGAACTACCGTATTCGATCGCTCTCGTTATTCACCTAATCGGGACCTTTATTCTATATTCTGTAATGATGCTAATCAATCACTGGCCTCTTAATTGGCAAACCATTGTAATTTTCATTATCGTCTATATCGCTATTTGGCTTTTTATTCGTTTGTTAGAAGAGCAACATATTAATCGAATTAATAAGCAAATTAGAAACAGGCAAAAATAAATTTTGTATCGCAATCATCGCTTCGTTACTAAAATGAGGTGATGATTTTTGTATAGGTTAATGTCCATACAATCAGACGTTTGATAACTTCTTAGTTTCACATTTGCTTGTCGATCTGTCATTTCGTTGCCTCCCTTAACACTTTTCTTTTATATAAAACGTTAAGTACACGGTTACCCTACAAACGCCTACTTGACTATCGAAATAGAACATAGAATACTCGACTAGTTAGTTCAAAATAAAAAGAATCACCATCTTTCAACGTTACATAAAGTTCACGTTCAAAGATGGTGAAGTGGTTAATTTAACTATTTAAGGTTGAGTTTTCAATGCAATGATCGCCATTATTATCTCATTGAAGGCTGACAAAGATTTCCGTATATCCGTTACCTTACACCTCTTACAAAAATAGTGAGACGAATCATTTAATTAACTGGTTTAATTCGTTGATGTCCACAGCGTTAAGGTCAATTGCTTCTCCACCTAACCAGTCTAAAAGGTCCGGATCAACTTGCCCTTTTTGGTAATCATCATAATACTGCTCTAAAGCACCGACACCACCAATATCTTCAATAATACCGTAACCACGGGCTTTTTGAACATGTGGTAGCTCCTCATTAGTAACTGGTTGAATTTTTTGGACATGAAGTTTAAACTCCCAGCCGTCCCCATAGTCATAATGAATAGTTAATTTATCTTTTTCATTTAATAATGAGACCGTTGCTAGATCAAGCTTAACTTTTGTCATCCCTCCTGGCACAAAATCCTCTGACTGAGTATAAAATTCCTCAGTCTGTTCATTAATTGCATCATACAAGTGTGCCAAGTCGCCATGAAACATCAAAATCACTGTTTCAGCAAGTTCCTCAATTGTACTACTACCCTTAATCACGAACGTACGGCTTGCTAGCGGTTTGAAATCAGCTAATTTAGCAGTAATTACATACGCTTGGTCATAGTTTTCCGGATTAATCAATTGACGGTTACCAACATTCGCTGACGTATCTGCTTGTGCCGGAGATAGTTCATCAAGTAACTGCTGAATAAAGGAATCTTGATAGTCATCTTCTGGCGCAGCTAATTCCGGTTCTCCATTGATAATATCGTAGCTTGTATCTAGATAGTCTACAACATCCCTAGAAGCTGATTGGCTCACGATCCCTGTGTGACTTAGAAAAACATAAAAATTGGATAACGTAGCAGAAAGAAGATCCTCATCAATTTGATCTAACGTTCCGGCAAAAAAGATGTTTGGCGCAGCTAGGTTAGTAGTGACCGTGCAAATTTTATTTTTTAACATGAAATGGTTCAAAAATTGATCCAAGATACGACGAGCAGTCTTATCATCCCCCATTAACTGACCATCAGCACTGGCGATAAACTGGTCAATCATTTGCTGGTTGTTTTGGCTAATCGCTTGAACTGTTGCTGGATTATCTACTGAGGCTTTTCCTTCGTCATCCGCTTTACCGGATATTCTTTATTAACCAATTGGCAAAATTTCATTAATACTTCCTGATCATTTCCAGATAGAGCTAACAATAAGTAGACAAGATCATTGAAATCCTCAGTTGATGAAAAATCATCATTATCGTTAAGGGTTTCCTTAAATTCTGCTTGGTGGCTAGCAATTATCTGCAAATAATTTTTAAGCTTTTTGTTTTCAGCAGATGGGATTGGCCGGTATAGATTAAATGAAAAAACATTTTGCATTAACCAAGTACGTTGCGGATCAACCAAAAAGGGCATTTCATTTAGAAAGTTAATGGTAACTTGACCAAACTTACCCTCGCCTAATTTGTCAGTAAAGACTGGCAAACCAGTTTCCTCTTCTACATATAGGTAGTATGTTTTATTATCAATCTTTACCGGACTAAGCTGCCACCGTCGTAAAGGTTTTTGGCTAATCTTACCAGTATTATGAGGTAGCCGATCAGCCAAATCAGGACTATAAAATAACTGCGCCATGATGATTGCTCCTTTATTTTTGAATGTGTGAGAAATGAATTTTATTCGCTGTCTATAAAAGAAAGCGAAGGGAATATCACTTATAGTTTACAGTTGTAAGAATGTCCAAGCAAGTTATGATCCCTGAACATTAATCCACAGTTTTAGCAAATTTTTGATAGTAGTAACCATTTTACTTAAACTGATATTGGGCGATTTTTTGCAAATAACTTTGGCGGCGTTGCGGGGATGACCAGGAAATCCCGCCAAAGTTAAGCCATTTCCGATGCTCAAAGCCAAGTTGTTTCAGGGTCGTATTAACAAATACCCGCTGAATAGCATTCCCACAGAAAAACCGCAAGTACCAAGTTGGCGAAGTTGAAGTAGTTAATACATAGCAATGCTGGACGTTCGTCAGTAGCCCTTTAATTCCGGTCCTGGTTACCGTATGGGAGAGATCGGCTCCCTCTTTCATCACCTTATCAATAAACCCCTTTAACATTCCGGGAATACTATTCTACCAGCAAGGAGTTCTAAAAATTACTGTCCAACACGATTTTAAAAGTTCTAAATATTTGCGCACCAAGGGATCAACTGTCCCTCCTTGATGATACAATGAAAGTTCTTCCGCAGAATAAGTAGGATCAAAATGTTCCGCATAAAGGTCAATTAATTGAACCAATTAGTCGAAAAAAGTTAGAAATTAACACTTGACCATCGAGTTCATGTTGGATTTGAGTTATACTTTTTATTGTGCAAGACCCCTTTATACTTTGTTTTTAGTTATTTGTTTTTAGTTATTTAAAGTATAGTCCAAAGGGGCTTGCTTTTTTAATTTTTCATAAAAAAAACTGATAACCTCGCCTGTTTGACATGGTTATCAGCTTTCAAGTTTCAGTTATAAATGAATAATTTGGATCGTTCGCAAATGACGCGTGAGTTTACTATCCGCTTCCAATTGGGCAAGCGTCCGCGATAATGTTTCGGGGGTTGTCCCAAGGTATGAAGAAAGGTCCTTGAGTTTCAAGGGTAGCTTAACTTTCGAACTCTGTTGATCAACCATCAATTGTTTCAGATAAGTCACTACCCGTTCTTCAATGTTTGGTAGTCCCATTAGCCGTGTTTGCTGACGAAGACTTTCAATCATTGCTGCCTGTCCTGCCATTAGTTTTAAGGCAATTTCGCTTTGGTGGTGAATCAACTGGATAAAGTCTTGCCGATTAAGAATACAGATATCACTGTCTGTAGTCATTTCTACATAACTACTATGGTTGGCAACCCCCAGGAGCCAGGTTTCACCAACATAATCACCTGTCTTCAGCATTCGTTGCACCCGTTCTTCACCATCTTCACTTAGTTGGTACATTCGACCATGGCCACTTTTTACAATCATTAACCGGTCATCCATGTCTGGACTCACAACAATTGTTCCGCGCTTAATACGCTGGTGATGAACCAGCTGTTCCACTTGGCGCTGGCGTTCTAAACTTAACTGATTAAAGAGCGGAACCAGGTGAACACAAAGTTCTTCTTTCATTAGAGTATCCTCCATCATTTAATGTTAGAAGTCATCATCATCTTCTTCAGTATACAACCCCATCCGTAAATCATGCCCCAAGAAGCGCTGGGTTAAAGCAATTTGCTTTTTGATCCATGACAATAATTCAGTTAAATCTACTGCTAATTCGGGCCATTCTTCTTTATTGCCAAGAGCAATGGCCTTCGTGATAAAGAGAATCTGCGTGTCAAAATCCTTTACCAAGGCAAATAATTGGTCATCCCCTGGTAAATACTTATCAGCACCACTTTCTTCTAGCATGGTAAATTCACGAAACTGATCCGTCGTCGTTGGGATACTCTCACCATTCTGAACTAGCAGCTGATTCAGGTGATTAAATGCTTCCTGTTCATGCGCAATCCAATCATCGCCATATTGGGATAAAAACAATGCCGCATTCCCTTTCGTAAACAGCTTTGCCTGACTAATCTTTAGTGAATGAATTAATAAGTTAGCAATGATATGACCCGTCATCGCCCCTGCCGTTGGTGTATGGTGATCAATATCGCTCTGTTTTAGTTCCTGTTGATACTGTTCTTCACTAGTCATCTGATAGCTCCTTTACCTTAATTCCCTGAACCGTGTATCCCATTTTTTCAATATTTGCTTGAACATCATCGGGTGAAGCTTTGGCCAAATCTAGTGTAAATTTAACCTTTCCCGCATTGAACAGTACCTTCACGTCATCGGTCCCGTCAATGGTTTCAACACTTTTTTGAATCTTAGTTAGGCATGATGGACAAGTTAAACCATCAAGTTTCATCATTACTTTTTCCATGGTTATCACTCCTTTGTTATTTTCATTGTAGTTTAGCCACCGTAAATAAAAATTGATTATCATCAATTTTGAGAAATTCGTTTCATCAACCGCATACTGTTCAAAATAACAATCAGAATACTAAGCTCATGAATCAGCATTCCTGATGCCATTTCGATATAACCAACAAAAAGTCCAATAAACAATAGCACTACCGTCAGTAAGGCAATCAAGATGTTTTCATTCATATTGGTGATGGTTCGCCGTGCCAAGCGAAAACTGGTGACTAGACTATTCAGATCTGATTTCACAAGTACTAGGTCGGCTACATCCATTGCAACATCAGTACCGGAACCCATTGCCACTGCAACATCAGCTGCGGAGAGTGCCGGACTATCATTAATCCCGTCACCAATAAATGCGATCCGGTGACCGTCAGCCTGTTGCTGTTTGAGATAGTCAGCTTTCCCTTGAGGAAGCATCGCTGCGTGAACTTCATCGATTGGCAGGTTAGCTGCGATCTGATGAGCGGTTCCTTCATTATCGCCAGTCAACATTATGAGTCGTTTGACCCCTAACGCTTTTAATTGTCGTAACGCCGATTGTGCCTGTGATCGTAACTGATCTTTGATACCAAAGATTGCCAATTCATGGTGATCCATGCTGGCAAAAATAACAATCGAATTTCCATCACTCGTCAGTTGATCAATGAGTTGGTCGAGAGTTGAACTGTACCTAATAAGTCTTTAATCAGGGTTGGATTACCTAATAAGTACTCACCTTCACCAATTTGCGCTCGGATTCCCTGTCCCTTAATCGTTTGAATATCGGTTGGTTGATAATCGTGCTTCCTATCTAGCTTGCCAATTGCTTGTGCCAACGGGTGGTCCGATCGTTGTTCAACTGCTACCGCTTGATCAATAATCGTCTGTCGGTCTCCGTTCAGAACATTGACACTAGTAACAACCGGCTTCCCGATAGTTAAGGTACCCGTCTTATCAAAGGCAATCGTGTCAATATGCTTCATTCGGTCCATGACATCGGAACCCTTAAAGAGAATCCCCTGACGAGCACCATTACCGATTCCAGCAACAGTAGATGCAGGGACACCAATCACAAGCGCACCTGGACAGCCAAGAACCATTACGGTAATTGCTAACCGCACGTCTCGTGTAATCAAGCCAACCATAATTGCTACCAATAGCACAACTGGCGTGTAATAACGGGCGAAGCGATCAATAAAGCGTTGCGTCTTCGTTTGCGAATCCTGAGCTTCTTCCACTAGTTCAATAATTTTACCGAACGTAGTATCTTCGCCTGCCGCGGTAGTATTCACCGTCACCGTCCCATTCTCCAAAATGGTTCCCGCAAAAACTGCATCTCCAGGATGTTTCTTAACTAACCGGGACTCCCCAGTAATACTGGCTTCATTTAGAACGGCAGTCCCAGTCTTGATCGTGCCATCGACTGGAACCTGATTTCCAGTCTTAATTAAGACCATGTCCCCTGGATCAATGAAGTCCACATCCTCATCACTGGTATTGCCATCTTCATCAATCACCACCGCGGTTCGAGGAGCAAGTTCGGTTAGCTGCTTAATTGCCGACCGTGTCTTCCTTAAAGTAGCGTTTTCTAATACCTCACCAACCATAAAAAGCCAGGTAACAATCGCCGCTTCGTTATATTCGCCAATGATAAAAGCACCGATCACCGCAATACTGACGAGAACATCAATCGATATCAGCCGTACCTCTAATGATGAGATGGCTGTGAACAAAATCGGCAATAGACCGATGACCCCTGCAGTGGCCATTAGGATCTGATACATTAAGTTATTTGAGCTGATAAAGCGAAAAGCTTCTGCCAGAATTAATAAAACGGTCAAGCCGATCACCAATGCTTGTCGTTGCTCAGTCAGGAATCGTTGTACTTTGACCATATCGGCACCTCCTTTTACTGTCCTTAGTATAAGAAAAGAAGCCAGTAAGTTACTTGACCGTCATCAAGTTTGGTAATTTAAAAAGCCTCATAATTGGATTAACCAAATATAAGGCTTGATACGTGTTTCTACTTATTTAATTTGCTAATGATTTCATTAATTGAATATTTGATTTAGTTTGAATCAGTCCAGCAAGATATTTACCATCATCAATACTCATTGTGGATCGATGATTCAGCCAAAAGATCGGTGAAGGTTGCCAACTGTTCGGTAGCACTGTTTGATAGACGAACACCAATTTTATCCTTAATCAGGCGGATACAGGCAGTGTCAGCACTTTCATCCCGCCACAATAGGGTTTTTGGTAAAGCCCAGTGGCCCTCAAATGGCGGATAAGCCCGTTTGACCAGCAGGACTTGTGGTAAATGGGTCAGGGGATTAAAACTCCAAATAATATTTGCAATCGTAATTAGCGGATGCGCAACAACTTTGTCAGCCATCTCTTTCACCTCACAAAATATTATAGCGCAATCAAGAATCACAATTATCGACCTCTCACACCACCGTACGTACGGTTCCGTATACGGCAGTTCGACAACTTAATCACTTTGAATTGACTGGAGCGTCTTGGACATATTCATAAGTCCGAGTTGTTCCAGTTTTCTATTTGTTAGAGAATAGCTCAAGGTCTTACTGTGTGCAGTTCGCCAGTAGCCCTTGCGGGTACTAGCGAAGACATATGCATCACGCTGGGACAGCCCCAGCTTCTGTAAGTTAGTTACCTTAGTTTTAAGTTTCTTCCATTGCTTCCAGATATACTGTCTTATTCGGGCCCTCAACCACTTGTCAAGGCGTTGAATAAAGTCAGTTAGTTTCCCAATTGAGTAGTACTGAAGCCATCCACGCATTTTTCGCTGAATTTCTTCAAACATTCTTGTCAGAGATATTCCACGATTACGTTTAGTTAATAACTTCAATGCTTTCTTTATTCTTTGTTGCGATTGTTTTGCTGGACGGGCGTAGGCTCCATTGTGGTCTACACCCAACGAAAAGCCAAGAAACTTCAACCGTAGTGGGCTACCGACTTTGGTTTTATCTGAGTTCACTTTAACTTTCAATCGCTTTTCAAGAAACTGGGTAATGCTTCGCATTACTCGTTCTCCGGCTCGTTGACTTTTAACATAAATGTTACAATCATCCGCATAGCGCACAAAGTGGTGACCACGTCTAGTCAACTCTTTGTCCAACTCATTTAGATAGATGTTCGCCAGTAGTGGTGACAATGGCCCTCCTTGTGGGGTTCCTTTTTCACTCTTAGCGAAAAGCCCATGGTCTAAGACTCCGCTAGTTAGAAACTTACGAATGAGTCTTAGTGTCCATGGGTCATCAATATATTGTTGGAGATACTTAATCATCAAGTCATGATTAACGTTATCAAAATAGGCTTTTAGGTCTAAGTCGACAACTCTTCGATAACCTTGATTATAAAGATCTACTACTTTTGCAATAGCGTCGTGAGCCCCACGGTGAGGGCGGAAGCCAAAACTATTATCAGAGAAAACACGCTCAAAGATAGGTGTAAGAATTTGGGCCACAGCTTGTTGAACCATTCGGTCCACCACTGTTGGTATTCCGAGTTTTCTTACTCCACCATTAGGCTTCGGAATTTCTACCCGTTTGACTGGTGCTGGTTTATACTTGCCCTCACGCAAACTAGCGATCAATTCCGTCTTATTTTCTCTGAGATATGGCAGAAGGTCATTGACTGTCATATCGTCAATGCCTGCTGCCCCTTTATTTCTCTTAACTCGCAAATAAGCTTGATTAAGGTTATTGCGGTCCAAGACTAAGTCTTGGATAGTGACACTCATACCTTTACCTTCACCATAATCGGTACTACGCGCCCTTGTGTACTTTCGGTTTTCCAAACCTATCCTCGACAAGCGGTCAGCTTGTTGTTCTGTTTTCTGCGATTGTCGCACCTGATTACACCTCCGATATAAGTTACAAGTTATTGTCGTTCAGTCCTTCATCTGATTACTCAGACTACTATGACCTCAGCTGACTTCTGGCTTACTCAACGCTACATCACTGCACCGCTTGTTTCTGTGGAATTAAACTTATTCCTCTTGTCGGAAACGTGTAGGCCAGCTCTCCCCGGGTAAGGATATTAACTTTCGTACCATGTCACCGGTAGCTTTACTGAAAGTAACTTCGAGTAGTATTGGACTTCAACTTGTCATGCAGTCTTATCCAGTTAGTTCCAGCCTTATAGCTACTTCTTGTTCATCGGTGCAGTACTTTGCCTTAGACTTCCTTCAGATTCCACCTCACAGTGGACACCCTTGTCCTCAGCTCATGTTTCCGACTACTACGGTCCATAGCGGACTCTCACCGCCTAGCTAATACCCATGCCGGGCGCACATGTAAAGAAAATCATCATTTTAGAATACAACATCGAATTCAAAAATGATGACTTTCAAAATATGAATGTTCACTTCAAATCAAATAAATGTAAGAAACCTATTATTCCAAATATTTTCAAAAAAATTGATAGTATCTTCAGCTGTCATATATTTATTATCAAATGTACTGCTAGCATTGTGTTGCATTATTACTTGATATCCTAATCCATGTGCCATTTTAATTGTTGCATCAACACAGTATTCAGTCTGAGCTCCACAAATTTCTAAATTATTAATACCTAAGTTTTCTAAAATTTTCTTTAGATTGGTTTGATAAAAAGAATTAGGATGCTTTTTACTCAGTAAAATATCGTTTTTCTTATAATGCAAATCGGACACAAGCTGCCAAGCAATAGAATTTTTTTGAAGGAAATTATCTTCGTGCTGGATAAAGATAATTGGAAAATTCTGGCTCCGATAGTAATCAATACGTCTATTTATTTTTGATATTAAATTTTCATAGTTAAAAATAACTTGATCTGATTTACAAACACCATTTTGTAAATCTATTATTATAAGAGCTGACTTAGTCATATAGTCTCCTTATTAATAATTAATGGTTCAAAAAAATCCCGTAACGTTAAAATGTGGATCTTTCTACTTATATTCTTTACTTTCCCTGTCATACTTCTTTAGCAAAGTGTGATGACAGATTTTGCTTTTTATTACGTACTAGCACTATGAGCGTTTCATTAGATAAGATTATTGATCTTACGTATCCATATCTATGAAGTTCATCATTATTATTCTCTAAAATACTTAAGCTACGCCAACTCCAGCATTACTATTAATTTCATCAATTGCTCTTTTTACTTTGAACCAAATATTTTTATCTGATTCAAAGAGTTCTGAAATTGATCCTTGATTTGTAAATGGAGATTCCTGTAAAACATGCATATCAGTTAATGTACCATTTTTAACAATATACTCTATAATTTCATTTATAAAATATATCTGCTGTTTATTAAGTGAAACTGTATCTAAATATTTATTAAAAGCTTCTTTGGCAGCTTTCATATCTAAACCAACAATACTACGAACAAATTCACCAGGAGTTTTATTTCCTATTTCTTTTTGATACTCTTCTTTACTTCCAAGTTTTTGCCATAGAATATTCTCGAGCTCTTTTATATCACTGCTATTTAAAGGTGCATTATCTTTAATTTTACACATTATATTTTCACTTTGATGTTGCTTAATATAAAATTCTGCTTCTGCTTTGTAGTTTTTCAAAGTAGAAGTTTCAAGTTCAGCTTCATGAACAGTTGAATCTAATATACTATCAGTGAAATTTGTATAATACACTACTCCCTTTTTTGGAAGATATTGAATTAAGTCCCGTATATTTTGACGGATATGCTCTAAATCTTGAACATTTGCAGATTCAACATATTCTGACTCTGACATAACTTTAATTAAGTCGGCTTTTGCTTTAATCTGTGGGATAGTCATTAAATCAGATAATTTAGAAATTTTATTACAGAGATCTACTTTTAATCGTCCATAGGATTCTTGTGACATTTTTGCCAGTTCCATTTTATAGACTAAAGCATCAAAGCGTAGGGCATTTGGTTCATCATTATCCGGAAGAATTAGAGGTGCTAACTCTTTTTGAACATTTACAATGTCCTCATAAGTTAAGTTATTGTAATTATCTATTTGAGAAAATTTATCAACATAGGCAAGATGTTGTTTAACAGCAAAATTTTTTCTATTTAATTCTTTAACTTTTTTAGATAAATCTTCAACTAAAAAGTTTCGATACTGCTTAAAATCTTCTGTTTGATATGGGGCTTCTTGTAATTTCCGTACTAATTTCATTTTCAAATTGAATAAAGCACTTTGTAACGTTTCTTGGGCCCCCGCTTCACGTCCCTTTTTCATACGGAAAAATTGAAAGTTATCGCAAAAATCAAAAATGTAAAATTCTTCTTTATCTTTTCCATCTAACAAATTTGGACATAAACGTGTTCCTCTTCCAATCATCTGGAAGAATTTCGCCTTACTCATTACTTTTTTGAAAAATACTAAATTTAAACATTCTGGTACATCAATTCCTGTGTCCAACATATCCACGGAAATAGCAATTTGTGGTAATTTATTTGGATCTGAAAATTCATCAATTGCACTTTGTGCGTAATTAGTATAATTATCAATTACGGTTGCATAAGGTTGACCATTTTTACAAAACTGAGGATATTCTTCATTAAAAACTTTCAGAATTTCCTCAGCATGGCGATGATTCTTAGCAAAGATAATAGTTTTACCTATTCTTTCGCCATAATTAATCTTTAGTCCCTGACTCATTAAAATATTCAAAGCTTTGCGAATAGTGTCTTTATTAAATAACCACTTATTCAACTTTCTTGATTCAATCTTCTTTGGCAGCTCACCATCTTCATCTGTGAAAGTTTCCTCATATTCTTCCTTTTCTTGATCAGTTAAATCGTCATAATTAATACCCTTTTCCATAAATTTTAAGCGGGTCTCTATTGATCTGTAGGGTACTAAACACTTATCTTTAACAGCTTCTGCTAGATCATACCCATAAGTGGGCACTCCATCTTCCAAGTTAAAAATAGAATAGGTATTTTTATCAATATCATCTTTAGGGGTAGCAGTTAGCCCAACTAATGGTGCATCAAAGTAAGTAAAGATATTTCTATATTTATTATAGATTGATCGGTGAGCCTCATCGACAATAATTAAGTCAAAATGTCCTGCTGTATACAGTTTTTGCTTTTCGTCATCTATTGCTGTATCAATGACATTCATCATTGTTGCATAGGTAGAAAAAACACATCGAGCGTTATAATTTTTCTTATCTTCAACTAAATTAGTTACGGAAAGATCAGGTAGTAAATTGACAAAGCTCCTTTTAGCCTGTGTCACTAAAGCATCTCTATCGGCTAAAAATAAAATATGTTTAATCCAACCAGCGTTTAAAAGAACTTTAACTAATCCAACTGCAGTTCTTGTTTTACCGGATCCTGTCGCCATGACTAATAAAGCTTTACGTCTATTTTCTTTTGAAAAACTTTCGCAAACAGCTTGAATGGCAGCCTTTTGATAATAACGTCCCGCAATATTATCATCTACTACAATATTCGTTAAAGGTTGGCGTACTTTTTGCAAATTAAACAACTTTTCTAAATCACGCTTAGAATAAATTGATGAAACTTGTCTCTCAGGGTATTGATTATCAATAATTCGTGTTTCAAATCCATTACTTAAAAATATAACTGGTCTACGTCCATACTTATTCTCTAATATATCCGCATATAGTTTTGCTTGTTGGCGCCCAACTGCTACATCTTTACAAGTTTTCTTTGCCTCAATAACTGCAAGAGGTTGATGCGCATCATCATATAAGACGTAATCGGCATATCCAGTACCAGCTTTGTTAGGCATTCCTTTAAGTTCTACTTCGTTTAACCAATTTTGGCCCTCAATCCAACCTACTTCAGCTAGCATAGTATCAATATAAATTTTACGAGTTTTAAACTCTGAGATTCCAAATGGTTTAGGAGTATAGCTCTTTCCTTGTACTTTTCTTTGCGCAGTTAAAGATTCCTGTAAAGGTTTGTTCTTTTTCGTAAGTTTTTCGAGAGAAATTGTTGACTCTTCCATTGGAGAGACTTTAGGAACAAACTCCAGACGATAATTCCCAACAATCGACTTGTCAAAATCTTTCTTTTGATAATTGCTTCCATAACAATAATCAAGCATATCAAAAAAGCTAAATAAAGCTTTTAAACATAAAATAGCTTCATCTAGAGATACTTTTCTATTAGTGTGTACAGCAATATTTCCTAAACGACGAATTAATTCTAGGCCTTGCCAAGTATTAGGATCAACAATATCCTTAAAATCTAGAGTATTGATTAAGGTTACTAATTTATCCTGATAGGGAGTTCTTAAGTCTGAGTCAACTGAATACATCCACTTAACCGCTAATTCCATTGCACGTCGACAGTCAATTACTGCTGTTGCAGGATCAATAACGGCTACTTTTTCAGCTGCTATTGCTATTTGCACGAAATCTTTAAATTGTGGTTCTTCTAGTAAATAATCAAAGTTAGTCACGGATAACATCTCCTATTTGACTAAGAATTTTGTTTAAGAGCGTTTTATTTAAGTATACTATATTTTCAAATTTTGATTTGTCGACTTGGTGGACGAAGTTTGCGTATTCATTTTGGAGGGAAATTGGTGGAAGTATAATTTTTAACATTTCAAGTTGCTTTTTAGTAATTGCTTGTCTCGTTGCCCCACCCGATAAACCAATAGACAATAATATTCTTTTAAAAGAATCATTAAGAAACAAATTATTAATAAAGATTGGATTCAATACATCCGATTTGCACCTAATAATAGAAACATGCTGATTCACTCGTGCAGGTAATATATCATCAGGTACAATACAAGATCTAGCAACAGAAGCTCCTGTAATATTTATAAATACATCTTGAGACTGCACTATTACATTTGAAAGTTGCTTGGCTTGTGTTGAATTTATATAAGCTAAATCCTTGTAATTGAAGTATCCGTCATGAACATTCATACTCCTTATAAAACTGATGCCATGATCTTGATAGCTTTCTTTTCCACCTTTAGGAGTGGCGCCAGAGCCAATCTTATCAACTAAATCATTTAATAATCGTTTCTTCCAGCTTTTTTTATTACTTATCGGATCACCAAACATCTCGACAAATCGGGCTTTGATTAGTTTGTCAAAAAAGGCTAATTCTTTTTGTCTAACTTTAATAATTCGAGTTAAACTATCAAGAATATCAACTATATTTTTTTGTTCGTTAAGGTCCGGATAATTCATATTTATTTGCTTAAGCCATTTAAAATGACGATTATATCCCGTATTTGGAATATGTGCTGCTTTTAAAGCATAGTATAAATATTTATAGTTAGATTCTTTTTCCTTACTCTTTAATACTTTCACTCCATCTGCACCAAGAAAAAAAGGTTTATCAATATATTTCACTATTCTTGTATGATCTCCAAAAACTATCACTGGGACCTCTTCAAATATACCTTTTTGACGATCTGTATATCCTGCAATACTATCTTTTCCTTGATCAATTATTATATTTTTTCCCGTAGTTAAATATTCATCTTTGGGGATTTTTGTTCCTGTTTTAGTCACATCGGTAAAAAGCGCTGTAAATTTTTTATACTCCATTAATCACCCTACAAACCTGAATTTGCTAGGATATATATTTTCGATGTGCTGCTTTCACATTATTTTGATTAACAATAGCGTATTGCATTGTAGTGTCTATCTGAGAATGACCTAAAATCTTTTGAACTTGTTCAATTGGCATACCTTTATCAATAGCTCTTGTCGCCATACTTCGTCTGAACTTATGTGGATGAATCCTATCTAAGTGTAGCTTTCTTCCTAATTGGCGTAGTCTAATTTCTACTCCACTAATTTTCAATCGATCATTTGGCTTATCTAAAGAAACAAAAAGCGCAGGATTATCATCATTTCTACTCCTTAAGTAATTAATCAAATGCACTTTTGACTTAGCATCAAAATATACTCGCCTTTCTTTATCTCCTTTTCCAAACACAACACACTCACGTTCAGAAAAATTAATATCAGTTCTGTTAAGTCTAACCAATTCCCCAACTCTTATACCCGTTGAATACAATAAATCGATTATAGCTACATCTCTTAAACAAGAACAACCATCACGAAGTTTTTCAATATCTTCATCAGTTATTACATTCTTCACAAGCTTTTCAGCCCGAATTTTATGAATACGACGCATAGGACTCTTTAATATATAGTCTTCTTCCTCAAGCCAGGAAAAGAAACTTGAAATATTACGCCTGATATTGTCAATAGTTGTTTTGCCACAATTATTAATCTTTTGATAATCAACCAAATATTCACGCATTTCCTCTGTAGTAATCCTTCTTACCGGTCTAACTACTTTCTTTAAAAGTTGTTCAACTGTAACTCGATAATATTTGATTGTTCTATCAGAGCAACCTTCCATTTTTTTAGCTTCCAAAAACTTCGCTAGGTATTCTTTATTACTGATTTTCCGTTTTTGTGGCTCTCTTTCTACTAAATGCTTCAACATTACTTCTTGAAGTCGTTTTAACTGTGAGGCATTAAGCACTTCGGCCATCTCATTTATTATTTCAACAAACTTTTCATTCATAGTGAATCTCCCAAATTTAGAGTTTTTCACTATTAAACCACTTTTTTACCCAAAATATTCTTGCATTAAGCTATCATATAATTTTTGTGTCTCATCAAGCGATTTTTGAATTACAACTTTTGATTTGTCGACTTGTTGAACAAAGTTTGCGTATTCGTTTTGTGAATTCAAATCTGCAACTGGAACAATAATCTCATTTAGTGTTTTAACTGCTAGACCTGGTTGAGCTGCTCCAGATCTAAATCGATTAAGTTTTTCCAAGTTTAATAGTTCAAATAGCCAACGACTGTTAATCTCTATATTCGGACTTACTAAAATAGCATGTTCAGTATTTCTAAATTTTCCCGTTGCAAACTTAACATTTCCACATAAAGCACCTTGTCTTCCAATTAAAGAATAATTTCCTTGATGTGTATAGTTATCAACATATCCTCTTATACCATTTCCTCCAAAGCAGGGATACTTATTAATAGATGTTTTAACAGGAGATATTTTTTTAGAAGGGGTAAAGTCGCCAGCTTTTAATAAGCAAATGTCACCTAGTTTTTTCTTTTTTATATTTTTATTGTTGATAATCGGATCACCAAACATCTCGACAAATCGGGCTTTGATTAGTTCGTCCAGCTTAAGCAATTGCTGTTGCTTATTACTTATCATTTTTTCTAATAAAGAAAATCTCCAAATAATTTGTTCTTGTTCTTTTTTTGAAACTAATACAAATCTTTCGTGCTTATAGTTTTTAAAATATATATGAGGAATAGTAGCACCAGAATAGTATTTTTCTAAATGCATAGATGATACTGCGTAATACAAATACTTGGGTAATACATTTTTCTTTGGTATCAAAGCCTGCATGGTTCCAATAATTGAGGAATTGCTAGGTAAATATGTTGCTCGGCCAATACCAGCCCCATCTTTTACCACACCAACATATGGTTCATCATATTGAAAAGAATTCATAAAGCCCACTGGACCAGCTGCTCCATAGACAGGATATCTTCCACTATCATTTACATCTTTTTGCCTGATATTTGATGTACCTTTTATACAAACATCTTTAAGTTTCACTATCAAAATTCACCCTACAAACCTGAATTTGTTTTTCCTTTCTAGTCTTTTAAAAGAGCTTTTAACTCTTGTAATGCGTCATTTGCTTCCTTATCTAACTTTTCAATTTCAGCAATAATCTCTTCTGTTGGTGGATATTTAACTGGTTTATACTCAATTTCTTTATACCGATTAATTGAAAGATCATAATCATTGTCAACAATATCTTTCTTATCAACCATAAAGGATTTATTTGTCTTTTTACGGTCAACCTCTTTATCTAGATGATTAAAACGTTCAATAATATCAGGTATATCATTTTCTTTAACTGGCGTTCTCTTGTCATCAAGAGAAAATCCATCAGCAGTCATATCATAGAACCAAACTTTATCAGTTCCTCCATTACCTGTCTTAGTAAAAATCAAGATGGCAGTTGAAACTCCAGCATAAGGCTTAAACACTCCGGAAGGCATTGAAATAACTGCTTCTAAATTGTTATTTTCAATTATTTCTTTTCTAATTGACTTATGTGCCTTAGATGATCCAAATAAAACACCATCTGGAACAATACAGGCACATCTTCCACCCACTTTTAGCATTTGTAAGAATAAAGTTACAAAAAGTAATTCTGTTTTTTTAGTTTTACAAATTTTAAGCAGGTCTTTTGAAACTGAATTATAATCTAGGCTTCCCTTAAATGGAGGATTAGCCATAATTAAAGAATATTCATCTCTATCCGTATTTTGTTCAGATAAACTATCTTGATACTCAACATTAGGATTATCCACTCCATGAGATAACATATTCATAGCTCCGATACGAAGCATGGTTTGATCAGTATCGTATCCTGTAAACATTTCATTATGAAAATAATGTCGATTTTCTTTATTATAAAAAATTTCTTCTTTCTTCTTATCTTGAAGGAATTCAGCACTTTCTACTAAGAAACCCGCTGTTCCTGCAGCTGGATCACAAATTTTATCAGTAACTTGCGGATTCATTAATTCCACAATCATTTTGATAATGTGACGTGGAGTTCTAAATTGACCATTTCTACCTGCAGTAGACAACTTTCCTAAAAGATATTCGTATACATCCCCACGAACGTCTCCTCTGTTTATAATCAGAGCTTTCTCTTTATTTTTAGAGTTATCTTTTTGAACTTCTTCATCCATCAGTCGGTAAATATCATCTAATTCTCCAATCACCTTAGATAGTAGACCGGGAGTTGGGATGAGGAAAGTTGCATCTTTCATGTAGCGAGCATACGAACCTTCTTCATTATTTTTCAAATTCTTAATGAATGGAAATACCTCTGTTTGAACAATAGTAAACATCTTTTCAGGTGCAAAATCTTTAAATGTGGACCATCTTAGCTCATCGCCATTAACTGTTAGATCATCATCAATTTTTACCTCTCCATCAAAAATAGACTGATAATCGTTCAATCCTAATAAGATATTATCCTTTTTTCTTCTATTATCTGAATCATCCAAGTCCTTGATAAACATTAAATATGTAATTTGTTCAATTACATTCAATGGATTGGTTAGGCCTCCCGTTGCAAAGGTTTCCCATAAACCATCAATCTTACTTTTTAGTTCTCCTGCAATCATTATTAACTCCTAATTTTTTTATATCGATAATATTTCTATTTTACCCTGAGTAATTATTTCATAACAAGACCATCAATTAATGACGCCGTTTTATTAATATTATACGTCGAATACACCAACGCCCTGTTAATTTTCTTTTTTCAGCAAAATCGCTAAAATTCAATATCGTACTTATCCACTTAACCATTATTCTTAGATCAGCCTACTTTCGTACCAATTAAAATGTCCTTCATATCAACCTTTGCTCTCACATTCGCTACTCTAGTCCATACGACTGTTCAAACTGGACAGTCGCACACTCGACCCGCTAAACCAAAATAAAAAAGTGTACTAATTCCAATCCCTAAAATCAAAATTATTACACCTTCAATCACTTATAAATGCCTTTGTACCAGCAACTATAGGCTATTTCCTGTCCGTTCCTACACAGTATGCTCCTAGCCATCGCTTGGCGCACTGGGGACGCTATCGTGTGGAGCGTTTCTAACGCTTGAACGCTTCTGTTAGTCACTCTCTGAGTTATTCGTAAGTAATCGAGTTTCGCTATACTCGCTCCAACAATGTCACCGACTCAACATATCCTAGCGACCTTGCT
Organism: Limosilactobacillus reuteri subsp. reuteri; assembly: GCF_000016825.1. NCBI lineage: Bacteria > Bacillati > Bacillota > Bacilli > Lactobacillales > Lactobacillaceae > Limosilactobacillus > Limosilactobacillus reuteri. Next base: position 1,494,259 of record NC_009513.1, read on the forward strand.
GTCAAGCCTAAAACATGCCCAAAAGCTGCCCAATCAACGTTTTTACTACTAACTAATCAACTTATCACTACTACTACCCACAATTAGTCCACCACAAACACATTTGTGTCTGATAGACCAATATAGTTTATAGTCGTTTGAGGAAAATAATCAAAAAAACGCACTCTAATATAATTTAACACCAATCTATACCGAAATATGTTTCTGATTCATATTCATTCCTGATCTCCTGCTCGACATCCGCAATAGCATCAAGTTCAGTATCGCAACCTTCAAGAAAATTTACTATGGCCTTTAGATAAACATATATGTTACTCAAATCAAGAGCCCTATTATCAAAACGATATTCTAAACTATATGAGGTTGGATAACGGAAAATATCCCCATTTTTATCTAGCTTATTTATTTCAAATAGCATTTTTTCAACTAACTCCGTGGTTTTTAACTCCTCATCCGAGACACCTAAATAATTGACAATCACATCTTTTACATTTTTCCACAAATCTTTTTTTATACGATGACTCTTTCTTTTTGACTTAAAAGCCTTTTTCGAGACACCTTTTTCAACTCGGCTATAAAATAATATTTTTAAACATAACTCTATAGTATTCCTAAACATAAAAATCAATGGATAAAGCTTATCTTCATTTGAAATACTATCAACTTGATAGATAAAGTCAATTACTTCAGTATACCCCATGATTTTGACATGAAAGCCCTCATCCAAAAGGCTTTGCCATAAGTAACAATTTTCAGAACTACGAGAAGTAAAAATAAAGAACTCAGGTTTTAATGTATTATTAAATTCCTCTTCTTCAGCAATATCTCCCATTTCCAGGCACTTCTTTACTAAATAGAAAGCCTGTAGCAAATTGTTAGCGACCTGTATATTATCTAAGAATTTGTCTCTGTATTTTGAAAGAAATTCATCGTCAAAAGGGAATCTAAAAACATCGGATTTTCTATCTACCTCTTCTAGAGAATCACAGTACTTTGATAACCATCTTTTTTCTCTATTATTTAGAAAATTCTCATGTCCAACTTCATCATATTTTTTTAATAATGAAGCTACATCATGACCAAAATTTTTAAACGTATCTTGAATATCTTTTTTTTGAGGTAATACCCTACATAATAATGATTTCAACCCTAATTCAAGACTGTGGCGGATCAAAAATATACCTGTTAAAAACCACATATCTGACTTAACATTATTAAGGTTATCATTTATTACTTCCTCCAATATTTTATACCCACAGCTATAAAATTGATAAGTTAGTCTTTTATAGTCTAAAAAATTATTGCGACTCCATTCGACTACTACTTTTGTGTCATTATTTTCTATTTTCCAAAAATCCATATCCGAAGAAGGCCAAATATACACTTAATTACTCACTTCCCTAATCATTGTTCATAAGCTTTAAAATTTTCTGTCATATCTTCTTGAAAATTTCCTCATACTATTCTGGGGGAAAACATTTTCATAAAGATAGAATTACACTGGATATTAAAGCTACAGTAGTTAGCCAAAAGTACAATTTTCCTACAGTAAAATATCTATACGTTGAAAATGAAAATACCACTATACCCAATAAAATAAATATATAAGGAACAACTTCATAATTTTGAGAATCCTTTAACCCATCTTTAGCTATTCTAGAAAAAACCTCACCAGATTTAATCTTATCCCATAAATTGGATAGTAAAAAACAAATCTTCTAGTATTAAAGTGATTAACAATATAAAAAAGGATGCTCTTTAGTAAATTAATCATTAATTCATAAATCCACCTCTTCTCCTTAAAAGTTGCACTCTTGCTTTTTAAGTGTACTAAGCTTTACCCCAATCCACTCAAATTGCTAAAGTCCTCTCATAATAAGCAAATTTATCAAATCACCACTATATACCATAACGTTGGCCTTAGTCTCACTTCCAGTACGGCAAGCCATCCAACCTTTCAACGAATTTTAATCGTTTTGTGCTCGTTCCAGCACCGTTACTGACTCAACATGCGTCGTCTGTGGGAACTGGTCTACTGGCTGAATTGGCTTTGTTACATGGTAGCCTTGGTCAGCGAACCGCTTGATATCACGAACTAAAGTAGCTGGGTTGCAGGAAACATAAATCACTTTCTTCGGTCCCATCTTACCAGTAGCTTCAATCAATGATTCAGCCAAGCCCTTCCGTGGTGGATCAACGATGACAACATCTGGTTTGAGCCCTTCTGCTTGCCACTTAGCAAATTGTTCTTCCGCCTTACCAACAACAAATTTGGCGTTCTTAATACCATTCCGTTTAGCATTATGTTTGGCATCTTCAATCGCCGCTGGAACAATTTCGACCCCGTAAACTTGCTTAGCGTGCTTAGCTACTGCCAGGGAAATCGTGCCAATTCCACAATAGGCATCAATGACGGTTTGATTACCGTCCAAGCCTGCATTGTCGATGGCTGTTTGGTAAAGGCGTTCAGTCTGTTGCGGATTAACCTGGTAGAAGGATAATGGTGAAATTGCAAAATCAATCCCGAGGAGCTGATCATGAATTTCATCAGCACCCCATAACGTTTTATTCTTATTGCCGAGCAAGCGGTTCGTTCGCTTATCATTGATATTTTGCACAATACTTTTTACTTCTGGCACTCCGGCAACGATTCCGTCGACGATTTGCTTTTCCATTGGCAGCCGCTTCGTATTCGTGACTAAGACTACCATCATTTCATGGCTGTAGTATCCCCGCCGAACCATTACTGTGCGAATCACGCCCTTACCAGTTTGTTCATCATATGGCGTAATGTGGTATTGTCGTAATAAGTCACGGACAACCACAATGGCCTTATCAATTTCTGGATCCTGGATATAGAAATCTTCAATGGGTACTAAATTGTGGCTCCCCCGCTTATAAAAACCGGTTTCTAATTGACCGTGGACCATTTTTACTGGTACTTGGGCCTTGTTGCGGTAATGATAAGGCTTTTCCATCCCCATCGTTGGCAAAACTTCAATCTCATCTAAGTGGGCTTTAGCCAATAATTCTTGAATTTGATGTTGCTTAAATTTCAGTTGAGCATCGTATTTCAAATGACCAAGTGGAGCGATTCCCGTTTGAATGTACTTTTTATCCTTAACATCAACGCGGTCTGGACTCTTCGTCTGCCAGTCCATTACTCGTCCCCATGCAAAGTGGCTGGTTACTTTGGTGATCTTTACCGTAATCTCTTCACCAGGAAGGGCATTAGGAACAAAGACGGGAAAATCATCAATCTTAACGACCCCATTGCCTTCGTAAGATAAATCCACTACTTTTGCGGGATATTCTTCATTTTTATGTACTGGAATGTTTAGTTTCAAAGTTATTCCTCCATTAATTTCAACGTTACAAACTTCTCCTATTATAACAAAACAAACGGCCAACTTCCTCTTTGTGAAGCTGACCGTTTATGCTTTTACGCAATGCTTTTCTAAAAAGTGCGAAATTTCTATCATTTCTTCTTCAGAATCGTCGGCTAAGGTTATTTGAACGACAAATGCCTCACCCTCATCTGCGTTTAAATGTAATTCCCAACTATTTATTCTTTAAGCACTCCATCAATTCTTTATTCTCATCAAATAGTTGATTAATCATTGTCAATATTTTATCGCTGCTCTGTTCTTTATCATTTTTAGTTAATTGCAGGTCAACAGAATTATCGGTTTTGAAGAATCTTGAACTATTATTTAATTCTCCCACATTATCACCTCATAATTACATTATAGAATAATGTAATCATAAATTTTCCATTATAACAAAACAAACGGCCAACTTCCTCTTTGCGAAGCTGACCGTTTATTTATTCTATTTCTTTTCGCGATCTTTATAATCGTCAATGCCATTCATAAAGTCTTTTTCAACCCGCTTAAAATCAGCTGAAGTTGTAATCGCATCTTCTGGAATCTCATCCAAGTTAGCAATTACTTCTAGGTGCTGTTTAAGGTTATGGAATTTCATTGGCGCATCGCCACCATATTCCCCGTCCAGGTTAACCATCAAGCGGTCATCCTTGTTTAGCGGAATAACTTCAATATCGGTTGCCTTAGCATAAATAATGCGCGGATCATCAAGGTGCTTTCCTTGAAGTGCCTTTGCCATTAAGCTGAGCATATCGATCACGCTGCTCTTCTTGACGATAATCATCGTAAACTTTCCATCATCAAGTGAAGCATCCGGCACAATCTGTTCAAAACCGCCGACCGAATTAGTCAAGGCAATCATAAACATGGAAGCACTGCCCCGGTATTCCTGATTATCATACTTGATTAGCATGTCGACTGGCTTAATCCGCGGCATTAACTCTGCTCCCTTGGCGAAGTATGCTGCATAACCAAAAAGGGACTTCATTTGCGAAGGGACCTCATAGGTTAATTCAGTCATCGTTCCACCAGCAGCAATATTCATGAAGTAGTTTTCACCAGCCCGACCAATATCAATCTTAAATTTCTTATTCTTCTTTAAGATTAACTTAGCCGCGGCGATCGGATCATCACGAGGAATCCGTAATGCCCGTGCATAGTCATTAGTCGTCCCTGCTGGAATAATCGCTAATGTTGGCCGATGTTCTAACCCAGCAATTCCATTAACCACTTCATTCAGGGTACCGTCTCCACCAGCGGCTACAATCAAATCAAAACCGTCTTCAGCAGCACGAGTGGCTTCGTTCTTAGCCGAGTTAGGCGCAGGAGTAGTCGCAAAAGCACTAGTTTCATATCCAGCTTTCTCATAAATTGCGAGAATATCAACTAAATCACTTCGCAATGTTTCACGGCCTGAGGTAGGATTATAAATTATCCGAGCACGTTTTCGCACGGTCATCCCTCCCTACTCTATTTAGCCTTCAAAGACTTCATCAATAATTGAGTAACAACTTGTGGGTTAGCCTTACCACGCGTTTGCTTCATGATTTGACCCATTAAGTAGCCGACAGCCCGGTCTTTACCATTCTTAAAGTCTTCAATTGATTGTTCGTTGTTATCAAGGACTTCATCAACGATTGGCTGTAGTTGCGCAGGATCAGATAACTGAACAAGACCGTGTTCCTTTGCGTAAGCATTTGGTTCTTCACCATCTAAGATTCCCTTGAAGACCTTCTTAGCCATCTTAGAAGAAATTGTTCCGTCTTCAATCAACTTCACCATACCGGCAAGGTTAGATGGAGTAAGCTTGGTATCTTGTAAGTCAACTTGCTTATCGTTCAAGTATGAGTTCACATCGTTCATTAAGTAGTTGGCTACCCGCTTAGGATCGCCACCGTCCTTAACAGCCTCTTCAAAGAAATCAGACATTTCCTTAGTCTGGGTAAGAACCATGGCATCGTAATCAGTTAAGCCAAGGTCCTTAACATAGTGCTCACGACGCTCACCAGGCATTTCTGGCATTTCGCTTTCAATTTCACTAATCCATTCATCGCTAACGTTTACTGGTGGCAAGTCTGGTTCTGGGAAGTAACGGTAATCATCAGAACCTTCCTTTGTCCGCATCAGAATAGTCTCACCAGTCGCTTCATCATAACGACGCGTTTCCTGACCAATGTGTCCACCAGCCATCAATACTTTTTGATGCCGTTTTTCTTCAAATGCGAGGGCCTTCCGAACATAGTTAAAGGAGTTGATGTTCTTCATTTCTGTCTTGGTCCCAAACTTGTCAGAACCGATTGGCCGAATTGAGATGTTGGTATCAACCCGCATGGACCCTTCTTCCATCTTCACGTCAGAGATCCCCGTAAATTGGATCCGTTGACGCAATGCTTCCAAGTAAGCCACTGCTTCTTCAGGCGAGGCAATATCTGGCTTAGAAACAATTTCGATCAGCGGTGTTCCTTGCCGGTTCAAGTCAACATATGAATACTTACTGGTGTGCGTGTTCTTACCAGCATCTTCTTCAATGTGCATTTCTTTGATACCGATCTTTTTCTTCTTACCGTTTACTTCAATTTCAATCCAACCATCATGAGCAATTGGCGTATCTGATTGAGTAATCTGGTAAGCTTTCGGGTTATCAGGATAGAAGTAGTTCTTCCGATCAAAGTGCATGTGGTGGGCAATTTGAGCATGAAGAGCAAGTCCAGCCATGATTCCGTCACGAACGACACCCTTATTTAAACTTGGCAATACACCAGGGTAACCCCAGTCGATGACATTAGTGTTTGCATTAGGCTGGTCACCGTATTCAACGGGGGATGGACTGTAAATCTTTGAATTAGTCTTTAATTCAACGTGGACTTCTAGACCGATTGTTGTTTGAAAGTTCATCTTAATTTTGACCTCCTAACTTTGGTGTCTTCTTATGGAAATCAGTTGTCTGTTCAAAGACATATCCAGTGTTATAAACTGTTTGTTCGTCAAATGCTTTTCCGATGATTTGCAGACCAACTGGCATGCCATTTTTAGCAGAGAAGCCAGCAGGAATGGACATTGCAGGAAGACCGGCCATATTAACGGGAACAGTCAATACATCGTTCATGTACATAGTTTGTGGATCGTCAATCTCCGCACCAATCTTAAATGCCGTTGAAGCACCAGTAGCACCAACGATTACATCATGATCCTTAAATACGTCTTCAAAATCTTGGGCAATAAGACGACGAACTTTAGCGGCCTTATTAAAGTAGGCATCATAGAAACCAGCAGATAGAGAGAATGTCCCTAACATAATCCGCCGCTTAACTTCTTCACCGAAACCTTCCGAACGAGAACGAACATAAACGTCTTCCAAGTTCTTAACATCAGCAGCTCGGAAGCCATAACGGATACCATCGTAACGTTGGAGGTTAGAAGATGCTTCAGATGAGGCTAAAATGTAGTAAGCAGGAACCCCATACTTGGTGTGTGGCAAACTTACTTCATCAACAATTGCGCCGAGGGATTCTAAGTGGTCCAAAGCAGCCTTGATTACTTCTTGAACATCTTCGTCTAAGCCATCAAAGTATTCCTTTGGCACAGCAATCCGTAAGCCTTTAACATTCGTATTTTCGTTTAATTGGGCTGCCCAGTCTGGAACTTCTTTAAGTGAGGATGTCATATCCCGTTCATCATTTCCACTGATGAGGGCGGTCAACAAGGCATTATCCTTAACATTTTGGGTCAACCAGCCGACTTGGTCAAAACTTGAACCAAAGGCAATGATTCCCCACCGCGATACACGACCGTATGTAGGCTTCATCCCAACGACACCGTTAAAGGAAGCAGGCATCCGAATAGAACCACCAGTATCAGTACCAAGCGCACCTAAAACATCTCCGGCCGCAACAGCAGCAGCAGAACCACCGGAAGAACCACCAGGAACCCGTGTAAGATCCCATGGGTTATGAGTCGTAAAGAATGCTGAATTTTCAGTAGATGATCCCATGGCAAATTCATCAAGGTTAGTCTTACCAACATTGATGTAATCAGCGGCATTTAACTTTTCAACAACTGTCGCGTCATATACGGGGTTAAAGTTTTCAAGCATCTTAGAAGCAGCCGTCGTTGTAAGGCCCTTAGTTAAAATATTATCCTTAACTGCAAGCGGAACCCCTGCAGTTAATTGATCAGCACTAATACCTTTTGCATCAATCTCAGCTGCCCGCTTTAGTGCTTGGTCCTCATTTAAGCTGATGAAGGCTTTAACTTGATCTTCGTTACCCTTAATGTGGTCAAAAGTTTCCTTGGTTAATTCAGTTGCACTAATTTTCTTATTTACCAAGTCATCGTGCAATTGACTCAAGCTTGTTTGGTAAAAATCCATTATTCGCCGTCCTCACTTTCGTCAAGAATTGCTGGAACCTTGATGTAGCCACCATCAGTTTCAGGAGCATTGTTAAGCAAGGCTTCTTGTTCGTCTTTAGAACTCTTAACTGCCTTATCTTCACGCATTACATTTACCCGATCGGTTGCTGATGTCATTGGTTCAACGCCATCGGTATCAACCGCTTCGAGGTCTTCAAACATATCAATAATGTTTCCTAGTTGAGTGGTAAACTTACCAAGTTCATCCTTAGGGAACTCAAGCTTAGCAAGTTCAGCAACGTGTTCTACTTGTTGCTCAGTGATTTTACTGGCCATTCTCTCTACCTCTTTTCCAGTAATTTAAAATCTACATATACATTTAACAATTTTAGCACAGAATAGGCTCCTATTTCATCCATGTAGAAATAAAAAAGGAGTTATCGGTTCGCATTTTCTAGTAACGAATCGATATTCTCCTTTTTCACCTTTAATAAGAATCAAAAATATGCGACTGGAAGTTATCAGAACCAGCATTCCGATAAACAACCGCCTGAATTTCTGAATCAGATTGAATCTTAATATCAATCGGAATCCCATTAGGCAGGTACTTCTTCGCTGCCCGGGTAATATATTGGGTAAAACTAGTAATTTCACTTTGACTATAGAACTGAGTAGTAACAGTAATGTGCATCCCCGACAAAGTTCCATTTTCATATTGTGCTTGCGCTGTAACTCCGCTCAAGTTAGGGAAGAAACTTTGAATCTGACTCTTAAAGTTTGAGAAACTATCGTCATCAGTTTGATCAGAACTATTAGTTGTTGCTGCACTAGCCTTTGGAAGGACTACATTCTTATAATTTAACTTCCGCCAGCTACTAATCGTATTACCACTATTCTTGCTATAAGCAAAGAATGTACCACCAACTAAACTATCATCTGGTGCTTGTTTGTATAGTGCAATCACGATCGGAACATTTCCAACGCCTGATTTTTTCCGCACTCGTTGTAGAACCTTTTGTGCCGCGATTTCACCTTGACGACGAACCTCACTATCACTAATCTTCTTAGTTAAAGTTGGTCCTCCTGTCTTAGTTTGGTAGTTGTATTCGGAATTTATTCCAATCCCAATCGTAATCCCCCGCAATTTCATGGAATTACCACTTTCTTGCATATAATCTTGTTCTTCAATTTGTTGAATATAGACTGGGTTAGGATTACTCTTCTTTCCTTGAGCAGGGTTTAGCCCTTCAGGATTACTCTTTGTTTTTCGGCCAAGCCAGTTTTCAATCGTCCCACTACTAAGGTATTGACCTTCTTGGAAAATATAGCTTTTTGTTGAAAAGACCCGTTTTGAAACCTGAGTCAAACCACTTTCAAAGCTTTTAAGGTTATATTGATTATCATTTTGTGAGACATTTATACCTCGAGCTTTACTTGTTCGGTAACGACCATTTTTAATCACACCTTGATAAGTACCATTACTTGAACCAGTCGTTGAATAGTTTTTCGATGACGACTTTCCTCCAAAACCACATGATGCAAGCAAAACAGTACACATCAAAACGGCAGCACTAACGGCTATTTTTTTTGCCTTTCGCTTCACGATTTACTGTTCCTCCTTCATTGCTTGGCTGAATTGCTGTTCATTCCATACATCAATACCCAAGTTTTGAGCTTTTGTTAGCTTACTACCAGCATCAGCCCCAGCAATGACAATATCTGTTTTCTTTGAGACACTTTCGGTTACCTTAGCCCCGTGGTTTTCAAGCCATGATTTTGCTTCCCCACGAGTCATTTCAGTTAGCTTACCAGTCAGTACTACTCGCCGACCATTCCATTCGCTATCAGGATTAGCATTTGACCGTGAGCCAAGATAAGCAAAGTTTACCCCAACTTCTCGTAATTCGTCAATTAATTTAACAACCTGTTGATTAGCAAAATAAGTTACGATACTTTCGCCAATTGTTGGCCCAATTCCACTAATCGCAGAAATTTCATCGGCATCAGCCTTCATTAAGCTATCAAGGTCACCAAAATGTTCCATGATAATTCGAGCAGCCTTTGCACCTACATGACGAATTCCAAGACCAAATAATAAGCGCTCGACAGAATTATTACGACTATTATCGATCGATGTCAATAGGTTAGCGGTCGATTTCTCACCAAATTTATCTAAAGTTAATAATTGATCATGATTAAGCCGATACAAACCGGCAACATCATGAATTAATTCTTTATCCCACAGCTGTTCAATAATTCTAGGACCAAGCCCATCGATATTCATGGCATTCCGAGAAGCGAAATGTGCTAAGCCTTCTTTAATCTGTGCTGGACACATTGGATTAATACAGCGTAACGCAACTTCACCATCAAGATGAACTAATTCCGAGCCACAGACCGGACACTTCGTTGGAATCTCATATTCAACTGAATCTGCAGGACGTTTAGTTAGATCTACTTTTGAAATTTCAGGAATAATGTCACCCGCTTTATGCAGGTAAACAGTATCACCAATTCGAATATCTTTTTCACGCAAGTAATCAGGATTATGCAAAGAAGCTCGACTAACTGTTGTACCCGCCAATTGAACTGGGTCCATAACTGCTGTTGGCGTTACATTGCCGGTCCGACCGACAGTCCAGACAATATCACGGACAATCGTTGCTTGCTCTTCGGGAGGGAATTTATAAGCAATTTCCCAGCGTGGCACCTTAACTGTATTCCCAAGGGCAACTTCCGTATCAAGGTCGTTTACTTTTTCAACAATTCCATCGATCCCGTAAGTGAGCTTGTCTCGTTGAGCTGTATATTCTTCAATATACTTCTCAATTTCATCACGGTTATGAACAACCCGATTATTAGGATTAACATTAAAACCTAATTCTCGCATACGATCAAGTGCTTCCGCTTGGGTCTTAACGCCTATCTTTTGATATTCAGGAACATAATACATAAATGTATCTAGTTCACGCTGCGCCGTTACTTTCGGATCTAGTTGCCGCAAACTTCCGGCTGCTGCATTCCGGGGATTAGCAAAAACCGGCAATCCTTCTGCTTCGCGTTTAGCATTTAACTTTGCAAAAGCCGCTTTTGGCATATAACATTCGCCCCGAACCTCGATCGATAATGGTTCTGGCAATTCTGCGGGAACTGACTTGATAGTTCGGACATTAGCAGTAACATCTTCACCAATCGTTCCATTGCCACGCGTAGAACCTTGAACTAACTTTCCATTCTCGTAAACAAGTGAAAGAGAAAGGCCATCGATTTTTAGTTCGAGATTATATTCGGGCTCAACTTCGACATCCCGATTTTCCTGTTGTCGTTGGTTAAAGTCCATCAATTCTTCAATCGAAAAGACATCCCCCATCGATAACATCGGAATTTCGTGCCGAACTTTTGTTAATTGGCTTTCTGTTGCTCCTCCTACTCGTTGGGTTGGCGAATCAGCAGAGACCAATTGGGGAAATTGTTCTTCCAGCTGTACTAATCGCTGATAAGCACGATCATACACATGATCCTCTACAGTTGGATTGTCTTGTTCATAATATTCTTTTCCCCACTTAGTCAATTTTGCTCGTAATGGCTTAATCTCATCTTGAGCTTCTTGAAGGGTTAATTCTTTTACTGGCGTCTGTTTTTCACTCATCTCATCCGCCTCATTTCGTTATTTTTGTACTTTCGTAATTGGGGCAAAACTTGCCAATAACCGTTTTACACCCTGACTTGGAAAGGCAATATCTAATTCCATATCATTGCCACTACCGTTAACTTTGACCACTGTTCCTTGGCCCCACTTTTTGTGTTCAACTTTATCGCCCGTTTTCCAGCCAACTTTATCGGCCCCAGTTCCGGTGTTAGTAATTGGTTTAACTCGCTTGCCAGCACTGCGATATGTCCGCTTTTGCTGATCACGGTAGGTAGTAGCGGTTGCGGCAGCACGATCAAATGGCAGTTTACTATCTTTAATGCTATTACCTGATGGGCTATTTTCAAACTGTAACAACTCAGAATCAATTTCCTCTACAAATCGTGATGGTTGGTTACGCTGGATACGACCATAAAGTAACCGTGAAAAGGCATTAGTAAGATAAAGCTTTTTCTTTGCCCGTGTAATTCCAACATAGGCTAAGCGACGTTCTTCTTCCAATTCATCATCTTCCATTAAAGCTCGGGATAATGGGAAAATACCTTCTTCCATTCCCACAAGGAAAACAACTGGAAATTCAAGTCCCTTAGCTGCATGTAATGTCATTAAAGTTACAGCTGGCGCTTGTTCATCAACATTATCTTGATCTGAGACAAGGGCCAAATCAGCTAAAAAGTTAATAATTTTTTGCAAGTTAGGATCATCATCGTCTTTATGCTGCTCATCATATTCTTGTGTAACCGACTTAAATTCATCAAGGTTTTCACGACGAGCTTGTGCTTCAAGGCTTCGATCATTACTTAGCATTTTATTGTAGCCACTTAACTCTAAAATCTGTTCAGTTAAATCAGTTAATGTGAGATATTCTGCTTGTTTAGTCAAGTTAGCCATTAATTGACCAAATTCATCAATTTTATTTCGTGTTCGTGCAGTAATTTCACTAGCAGTATCAACATTTTGAGCTGCCTTTAATAGTGTCCAGCCATTTTCATTAGCGAAATTGCGAAGATGTTCCACACTAGTTAAACCAATTCCTCGTTTGGGCGTATTAACAACTCGTTCAAAGCTCATTGAATCGGCAGGATTAACGATTAAGGTTAAATATGCTAAAATATCACGAATTTCACGCCGGTCATAGAATTTATGGCCACCAACCATCGTATAAGGAATACTACTCTTCAAGAAAGTTTCTTCAACCATCCGTGACTGTGCATTAGTCCGATAAAGAATTGCAAAGTCATTAAAGTGATAGCCATGCTTTTCTTGTTCTTCTTTAATCTTTGAAACAATAAACTGCGCTTCATCATGTTCATTTTGCGCGCGGTAATACGAAATTTTATCCCCTTGACCATTTTCCGTCCACAGATTCTTCTTTTTTCGATAAAGGTTATTAGCAATAACTTCATTTGCCGCATTTAAAATTGTTTGCGTTGATCGATAGTTTTGTTCAAGCATTACCGTCTTGGCTTGGGGATAATCATGTTCAAAATTCAAAATATTGTTCATATTAGCTCCACGCCAACCATAAATACTCTGATCTGCATCCCCTACCACACACAGATTTTGGTACTTTTGCGCTAATAGATTAACTAACCGGTATTGGGCATCGTTTGTATCCTGGTATTCGTCAACATGGATATAGTGGAACTTATCTTGATAAAATTCAAGCGTCTCTTGGTCACTTTCCAATAACTCAATGGTCTTCATAATCAGGTCATCAAAATCTAATGCTTGATTAGCTTCTAACTCTTGTTGGTAAAGCTTATATGCACGCGCGACCATGTTTTCAAACATACTATTAGCTTCTTTGCTATAATCATCTGGCGTCAACAAAGCATTTTTAGCATTAGAAATCGCACTTAAAATACTGCGGGGATCAAATTTTTTAGTATCAATATTTAATTCTGCGCAAATCCGCTTCATTAACGTCCGTTGCTCACTTGTATCAGCAATCGTAAAGGCGCGATTATAGCCAATTTTTTCAATATCACGACGGAGGATTCGAACACATAATGCATGAAAAGTCGATACCCAAATCTCATTAGCACTTTCACCAAGCAATTTACCGACCCGCTCTTTCATTTCGCGCGCAGCCTTGTTGGTAAAAGTAATCGCTAAAATATTCCATGGTAATACACCATTTTCTTCAATTAAGTAAGCAACCCGGTGCGTAAGAACCCGTGTCTTTCCTGATCCAGCACCGGCCATTACTAATAATGGTCCCTCTGTAGTTAATACTGCTTCGGATTGCTTATCATTCATTCCTTCTAATAATGCTTGCCCGTTATTCACGCTGTTCCATCCTCTCTAAATTTTCATCGGCTAATATTATACCAAATTAGGATCTTATTTGGTGCTAAAATCGAACATATGTTAGGAAAAATAAAGAGACTGCGATTTCATCCCCAGTCCCTCGTAATCTTGTACGCTTAATTTATAATTTCGTGATCAAGCTTGGTCGTTCCAAACTTCAGTATCGTCAACCTGATTCTTTAAGGCTGCCAAGTTATCGCCGCCAGTTACCCAGACAAAGCCTAGAATTGCCTGATCGTCATCCCCAACATCATTAAAGAACCTAAATTGCCAGTTATTCTTCAACAACCATTGCCGTTGAATTGCTCGTGATTGATAATTGCGAACGACCATCAATAAGCCAATTTGTAATGGCGTAATAACATGCAGGGGCATCCCAACCGCACTTCTTAATTGTTCTTCATACTGGTCAACATTTGCCGTGACATCATAAATATTAGCAATCGACGTTAGCCCTGGTTCGATATTCTTTACATAGAGGGTACCAGTAGAAGTAACATAAAAGTTAACCGAAAATACACCCCGATACTCCAAAGATGCTGCAACACTTTTTACAATCCGCTGCATCTCTTTTAACATATCATCGTGAATATTTGCTGGTGTCGCAACAGAAATCAATTGCCGCTTGTCATTGTAATGAAGCTGAGCAAGTGGGAAAATCTCTGTATCTTTTCCATCAGTTGCCGCTGTCATCGTATATTCATTTGTATGTTCAATCCACGATTCCAGTAAATATGTACCAGTATCAATAAAATCAGCGGCGCGAGTAATATCAGATTGGCGCTCAATCAGCATTGAATTTTCCCCAATTCCTCGTTGGATGGGTTTTAACAGTGCAGGATAGCCGATGGAATCAATTGATTGATAAACATCATCTAAACTAACCACCGTCACATATGGGGCAATATTAATATTCACTTGATCTAGGAAAGCTCGTTCCATTAACCGGTCTTGAACAATTTCAAGAGCATTAATCCCCTGAGGAATCACTGCATATTGACTCAAAAAGTGCAGGACGCGAGAATCGACATTAGGGGTTTGATAAATAATTGCATCACATGCTTCCCCAAACTGAGTTAGTTTTGCCCGATCATTCATTGCCCCTACAATTGTAAAGTCAGCCATTTTAGTTACTGATGGCTGAGAACGATCCACATATACACCAACATTAAAGCCTGCCTTTTTCGCTGCCGCAATAAGTGCAGCTCCATTGCGATTAATTCCAATAATTCCTAAAGTACTACCTGGGTAAATAGCATCTCTGCCCATTTTATCACTTCCCTTATTAGTCTTTTACGAATTCAACTTTATTATCACTCAATGATTGAATTCGTGCCAATGATTCGACACGAATTCCACGTTCTTTTAGTTCGCCAGCTCCAGGTTGAAAGCTCTTTTCAATAACTATTCCTGCACCGGCTACTTGAACCCCTGCTTGATCAGCAATTTCTAATAATCCCTCTACTGCTTGACCATTAGCCAAGAAATCATCAATCATTAAAATTTTATCGTCAGCATCTACATACTTTTTAGAAATTGAAATCCGATTGGTTGTTTTCTTGGTATATGAATATACATCAGCAGTATACATATTTTGGTTAAGAGTAAGGCTCTTATGCTTACGAGCAAAAATAACTGGGAGGTTCATTTCCAACCCTGTCATTACAGCTGGCGCAATTCCTGATGATTCAACTGTCCAAATTTTAGTAATACCTTCATTAGCGAAAAGTTTGGCAAATTTTTGACCGATATGCAACATTAATTGAGGATCAACTTGATGGTTCAAAAAGGCATCCACTTTTAAAACATTACCCGGTAAAACAGTCCCATATTCCTTAATTTTTTCTTCTAGCTCTTTCATTTTCGTACCCCTCTATATTACTTATCATAATTATATAATTTATATGCCTTAATCACAGAAATTAATTTTTGTGCATAATCAGGATCAGTCGCATACCCTGCTTCTTGTAATCCACGAGCTGCTTCTTGATAATTAGTCGCATGAACAACTCGATCGTAATTTTGTTGATTGGTGTCTGTCCCATTTAACATCAATCGCGTGTGATCCTTAATAGAGTCGCTCCAACTATCATAAACGCGGAACCGCCCCTTAGTAACGATCCACTTACCATTAATGTATTCTTTGGTTGTCATTACTCGTGAATTTGTTCCTGTTCCCTTAATTCCAAATAAATTATGGTATTGCGACGCTAACTGACTCGTTCCCCATTGAGATTCAAGAATCGCTTGGGCAATCGTAATTGATGCATAGACATGATAAGTATTTTGCATTGCCTGGGCTTCAGGAGCAACTTGCTGAATAAATAATTGCTTCGCTCGGCGATCCTTTTCACGTGCCTCTTGTTCAATTCGTTGCTGATTCCAAATTCGGTAAAAATGGTGCCCAACGTAAACACCCAAAAAAATAACAATAACAGCAAGAATGCTAATAATCCAATTTCTACCCGTATGGCGGTTTTTGCTTCTCCGCTTCCGTTTTGCCACAAGCCTAGCCTCCTCATTTCTACTAGTTATTAATTGTAGCAAAATCCATCTCGTTTGGGTTAATTTATCGTAATATTTTTAGAAGAAGTTAAAAAAGCGCAGCTGAAAAATTCTTTTCCAGTTGCGCTTGCTGCTACTAGCATTAAATATTAATGGAATTGCATTCCACCATCAACAATAATTGTCTGTCCAGTAACGTAATTTGAATCAGGACCAGCTAAGAAACTTACCACATTAGCAACATCTTCTGGTTCAGAAAGACGCTTCATTGCAATGTTCTTGGCAAAAGTTTCCATTCCCCATTCATCACTCTTACCAGCGTTTTGACCAACTTGATGTGCAATATCATACATCATCGGTGTCTTAACGATTCCTGGTGCAAAAGCATTTACCGTAATATCTTCAGTTGCCAAATCTTGTGCTACTACTTGCGTAATACCTCGAATAGCAAATTTTGTTCCAGAATAAAGTGCAAGGTTAGGATTACCAACAACGCCAGCTTGAGATGTGGCATTGATAATCTTACCACCATGACCAAGCTCCTTAAAAGCCTTGTGGGCAGCCTGAATTCCCCATAAAACCCCAGCAACGTTTACGCCATATACTTTTTCAAATTGTTCAGGTGTAATTGAATCAATTGGAGTAGTAGGACCTAAGCCAGCATTATTAACGATTACATCAAGATCTCCAAAATGTTCGACTGTTTTCTCAACAGCTGCAAATACTTCTTCTCTATTTGCTACATCGGCTACAAGTGGTAATGCTTCGCCACCATTATTATTAAGTTCATCAGCAACTTGTTGGAGCTTTGCCTCGTTTAATGCTACAAGAGCAACTGCAAAACCATCCTTAACCAATCTTTCTACAATTGCTTTACCAATTCCTTGGCTTGCTCCAGTTACTAATGCTACCTTTTTAGTCATTAGTAATCCCTCCTTTATACTAGTTATCACTTATTATACCGTATATTAAATTCCGTTTAAATATAAAAAAAGACACCAGCAAATACTGATGTCTCTGGAAGCGGTAATCGAAATATTAACGCTTACTGAATTGAGCAGCCTTACGAGCTTTCTTAAGACCTGGCTTACGACGTTCCTTCATACGAGGGTCACGAGTTAAGAGACCAGCCTTCTTTAAAGCGTCACGGAAGTCTGGATCAACAGCGAGAAGTGCACGGGCAATACCATGACGTACTGCACCTGCTTGACCAGAGAATCCACCACCATTAACGTTAGCTAAAACGTCGTATTGACCTTCTGTTTTAGTAACAGCAAATGGTTGGTTAACGATAGCACGTAAGTTGGCAAATGGAATGTAGTCTTCAATTGCCTTGCCGTTCATCGTAATCTTACCTGAACCTGGTACTAAGCGAACACGTGCGGTTGCATCCTTACGCCGACCAGTACCACTGTATTGTACTTGTTGAGCCAATTCCATTCCCTCCTTAGATTAAGTTAGTAATGTCTAAAACTTCTGGGTTTTGTGCAGCATGTTTGTGGTCTTCACCAGCATAAACATGTAACTTCAAACCTTGCTTGTGACCAAGAGAATTGTGTGGAAGCATACCCTTGATAGCAGTTTCCAATAACTTCTCTGGTTCCTTTGCAAGGAAGTCACCAGCAGTCCGTTGCTTCAAACCACCAGGGTAGTTTGAGTGACGGTAGTACATCTTTTGAGATGCTTTCTTACCAGTTAACTTAACTTGCGCAGCGTTGATAACGATAACGTAATCACCAGTATCAACGTGTGGAGTAAATGTTGGTTTGTTCTTACCGCGCAAAATTGATGCTACTGCAGATGCTAAACGACCCATTGGGACATCCTTAGCATCGACAACGTACCATTTGCGTTCAACTTCACCAGGTTTTGCGATGTATGTCGTTCTCACGATTAAGTCCTCCAATTTTGTTTTTCTTTTACATATAATAGTGTACCGAGTTATTAGATGGAAAAGAAATACCAATGGCTAGTATACCTTCTTCTAGCACTTTCGTCAATCCTTTTCATCATTTGTTCCATAATCTACATTAACTAAATATAAACCACTCGCTGGCGCTGTCATCCGTGCCAATGTCCGATCCTTCGCCTTAAGGACTCGAGACACGTCATCTACTGGTCGCTGATTGCTCCCGATTTCTAAAAGAAAAGCGACCATTATTCGAACTTGATTATAAAGGAAACCATTACCAGTAAAGTCAAAGACGACTTCATTTCTTACCTCATCGCGTTTAATTGTAATATTCTCAATCGTCCGAACATTACTTTTTGCTTGACTTCCTGATGCAACAAAACTTGTAAAATCATGAGTTCCAACCAAATCATCAGCTGCTTTTCTCATTTTTTCTAAGTTAAGAGGATATTTAAAATGAGAAGTATAGTTACGTTTAAAAGGATTCACAAATTCCCCCTGATCAACCCGATAACGATAAGTTTTACGATGAGCACTATAACGCGCATGAAAGTCATTATCAACTAATTCAGCTTTCTTAATTAAAATATCCAGTGGCAAAATGCTGTTGAGGGCCTTTCTCATCGATTCATTACTTAAATGATAGGGAATATCAAAGTGCGCAACCTGATTCAGAGCATGAACTCCTGCATCTGTTCTTCCTGAGCCGATAACGGGAATAGCAGGAGTTGGGTGCTTAGCAATTTTATTTACTGCATTCTTTAATGTTTGTTCAACTGTCCGCTTATTTGGTTGAATTTGGAAACCGGAAAAATTGGTTCCATCATAAGCAAAGGTTATTTTATAACGATACATTTTTTACTTCCTTATTAATTTATAAAAATATTCGGATGCAAACTAGACCAACTGTCACAATCAATAGCGCCAAGCCAGCCCACGCATCATTTTTATGCCAAACTAATTGACGATAATGAGTCCGTGGTGCATTAGGATCATACCCTCGTGCTTCCATTGCCGTTGCTAATTCTTCTGCCCGCTTAAACGAGTTGACAAACAATGGGATAAGAATCGGAACTAAATGTTTAATCCGTGTCAAAAGATTTCCAGCGTTAAAATTAATCCCGCGGGCCCGTTGAGCTTTCATAATTTTATTAGTTTCATCCATAATAGTTGGAACAAAGCGCAACGCAATGGAAAGCATTAACGTAATCTGATTGACAGGGACCTTAATTATTTGTAATGGTTTCATTAACCATGCCAAGGCGTCTGCAATCTGAAAAGTTTGAGTGGTGGCAGTTAAGACAGTTGAGGCGGTGATAATCACAATAAAACGGTAGAAAATAATCAATGAATTAATAAGACCATCACGGGTTATTGCCATAATTCCCCAATGCCAATACATCTTTCCGCCACTACTAAATAAAATTTGAAACGCTACTGTTATCAAAATAATTAAAAATAACGGCTTAATTCCTTGCCAATACTGTCTTAACCCAACATTACTTAACTTAATTGCCGCAAGGAGCGCTAATAAAAGCCATATAGCAGCTAAAAAATTATTCACGAAGAAAATTAAAATAACGTAAATAATACACATAATTAGTTTTATTCGTGGATCAAGACGATGAAGGATCGATTTTACTGGTACATAACTACCAAATACGATTTTACTATTCATTTTCTTTTCTCCTCATCGCTTCTGCTATTTCATCTGCTAATGCATCAAGCGTAAGCGGTTCTGTATTTTTTAAAGTTATCCCATCTTTACTAAGGAATTGCGCAACTTCGACGGAAACAGGCAGCGTCAATGATAGTTTTTTTAATCGTTGAGCATCATTAAATAATTGCTGAGGAGTCGTATCCGCAACAACCTGCCCATTACTCATTGCAATTACGTGATTAGCATAGTAGGCTACCTGTTCCATTTGGTGAGTAACCATTATAATCGTTGTTCCTTTCTTATTAAGTTCTTTAATAAGTTTAAGCAAATCATTAGTTGCTTGAGTATCCAGTCCCGCTGTTGGTTCATCAAGAATTAAAATTTGGGGATCCATTGCTAAAACGCCAGCAATCGCTACTCGCCTCATTTGTCCTCCAGAAAGTGCAAAAGGAGAGTGTGACTTTAATTCTAATGGCAAATCCACCATTTTTAATACTTCATCAACTGCTTTTTCAATTTTTTTTGCAGGCCACCCTAAATTATGAGGCCCAAAAGCAATATCCTCCGCAACTGTTTCTGCAAATAGTTGCTGTTCAGGAAATTGGAATACAAAACCGACTTGATGGTGGATTTTACTTAAATATTCAGCTTTTGTCGTTGCATTAATTTCTAAACCTGCTACATTAAGTTCCCCACTACTGGGCTTTATTAATCCATCAATTAATGAAACCAATGTCGACTTCCCACTTCCGGTTTGTCCAATAATAGCAACAAACTCTTGCTCTTTAATTGTTAATGAGACATTATGTAAGGCTTCATTAGTAGAATTCGGATATATATAGTGGAGTTTTTTTACTGTAATTGCTGCTTTAGCCAATTTTTTAGCTCCTCTAAATTTAAATATCTATTTGGAATATTAATTCCTCGTTCAACCAATAATTTCTGCAGTTGCTGACTCGCAGGAACTCCTACTCCAATTTCAAGTAATAATTCTTTATCTTTAAGAATTTCGGATGGAGTACCTTGCTTTACAACTTGCGAATCATTTAACACAATTATTTTATCTGCTAGCTCAATTTCTTTAAGATCATGCGTAATCGAAATAATTGAAAGATTATATTCATTTTTTAATCTTTGCAATAAAGACAAAATTTCTTGTCGTGCTAAAGGATCAAGCATACTAGTGGCCTCATCAAGGATTATTATCTTAGGCATTAATGCAAGGATTCCTGCAAGTGCTACCCGTTGCTTTTGTCCTCCTGAGAGATTAATAGGAGCTGTGTTTTTATAATCACTCATTCCCACCATCTTTAAAGCTTTATCAATCTTTTCCCCCATTTCATTTTGAGCTACTTGTCGGTTTTCAAGTCCGAATGCAACATCGTCAGCAACTGTTGCTCCTACAAACTGATTTTCAGGGTTTTGAAAAACGAATCCGATTTGCTGGTGAATCTGACCTAAAGAACTTTCGTTAACTTGAATTCCGTCAACTTCAATCGATCCCGCAGTAGGACTGAGTAATCCATCAATTAATCGGGCTAATGTACTCTTTCCGCTACCATTATGACCAATAATTGCTGTCCAAGAAAATGGTTCAAAATCTAGATTGATATTGTTTAAAACGGGGTATTTACTGTCTGGATATGTAAATACAAGCTTTCGAATTTTTATTCCAGTCACAGTATTTCCTCTTTTCAATTTTAGTTAATAAGTATATTTTAGCAAAGTCCACAGAATTATCTATCAAAATTAAATTTAAAATAAAAAATCACTTACCATTGAAGTGCGCGAGGGTTTCCCGCATTCAAGCTAGACTAGGGTTTCCCCACCATCGTAACGCTCTATACTATCAATGATAGTGATTCTTTATTACGTATTTAGTTTATGTGAACGAATTAATTAGTCCACTAATTCAAGAATAACCATTGGTGCACCGTCACCACGACGAGGCATAGTCTTCAAGATGCGTGTGTAACCACCGTTACGATCTGCATACTTTGGAGCAAGTTCTTCAAAAAGGTTTTGAAGAGCAGATTGTACACGAATATCATCGCCATCTTCCTTAACATCAGCAACAACATTACGCACAAAAGCGGCAGCCTTACGACGAGAAGCTAAATCACCATGCTTAGCAAGCGTAATCATCTTATCAGCAGTCTTACGAACTTCCTTAGCACGTGCTTCAGTAGTGGTAATACGACCATTAACGATTAAATCTGTAGTTAAATCACGTAATAAAGCCTTACGTTGTGAACTTGTACGTCCTAATTTACGGTAACTCATAAAGTGGTTCCCTCCTTTGCAATTGGTATACTAATTAGTCGTCTTGGCGAAATGAAACACCAAGATCATTTAATTTAAGTTTAATTTCTTCTAACGACTTTTGTCCTAAGTTCCGAACCTTCATCATATCAGACACTGTTCGATCAGTTAATTCCTTAACAGTATTGATACCAGCTCGCTTCAAACAATTGTAAGAACGTACAGAGAGATCAAGCTCTTCAATAGTCATTTCAAGCATCTTCTCTTTGTGTGTTTCTTCTTTTTCAACCATCACTTGAGCATTTTGAGCTGTTTCTGTTAAATCAACAAACATAGCTAAGTGTTCAGTCAAAATCTTCGCACCTAGACTAACTGCTTCAGTTGGTGTTAATGAACCATCAGTCCAAACATCCAGCGTCAACTTGTCATAATCGTTACGCTGACCAACCCGTGCATTTTCAACAGTGTAATTTACACGTTCAATTGGGGTATAGATGGAATCAATCGGTAAAACACCAATTGCTAAATCATCCATCCGGGCCTTATTATCGTTAGCAGAAAGGTAACCGCGACCCTTATCAGCAGTTAACTTGATGTGTAATTCTGCGCCATCAGCAACAGTTGCAATATGCAGATCAGGATTTAAGATTGTAACTTCATTATCACCCTGGATATCACTTGCAGTTACTTCAGCAGGTCCTTTAACATCTAATTCAAGATTCTTTTGATCCTCAGAATCAAGCTTCAAAGAAACTTTCTTTAGATTTAGGATAATCTGCGTAACATCCTCAGTTACACCTTCAACAGTGCTAAATTCATGTAAAACACCATCAATTTGCATACTCGTAATCGCTGCACCTGGCAAAGATGCAATTAATACACGTCTTAACGAGTTACCGAGAGTGGTTCCATAACCGCGCTCAAGTGGTTCTACGACAAATTTACCGTAGTTATCTGTTTCTTCAACTTTGTGAATATTTGGCTTTTCAAATTCGATCATTCTATCCTTGTACCCCTTTCAAAACGTGGTTCGTATTTGAGACAAAAAGGCAATTGATGGAAATAATTGTCTCCAGCAATGTCAATTAAACACGACGACGCTTTGGAGGACGAGAACCATTGTGAGGAACAGGTGTTACATCACGAATAGCAGTAACTTCCAATCCGGTTGCTTGAAGTGCACGGATAGCAGCTTCACGACCTGAACCTGGACCCTTAACTTCAACTTCAACAGTCTTCATACCATGTTCCATAGCTTGCTTAGCAGCAGCTTCTGAAGCCATTTGAGCAGCAAATGGAGTGGACTTCCGACTTCCCTTAAAGCCTAAAACACCAGCTGAGGACCATGCTACAGCGTTACCTTGAACGTCAGTAATCATGATCAAAGTGTTATTAAATGTTGAGTGAATGTGTGCAACACCAGTTTCAACATTCTTTTTTGCACGACGCTTACGCGTACCTTTTTTGGTTGCCATATCTAGTACTAACCTCCTTTTTTATAAAGTTAAATTACTTCTTCTTATTAGCGATAGCTACAGCTTTACCCTTACGAGTACGAGCATTGTTCTTAGTATGTTGACCACGAACAGGTAGGCCACGACGGTGACGCATACCACGGTATGATCCAATTTCTTGAAGACGCTTGATGTTCATTGAAACTTCACGCCGTAAATCACCTTCAACTTGAATTTGATCTACTTGTGCACGAATTTTTTCTTCTTGATCTGGAGTCAAATCACGAACACGGATATCTTCTGATACACCAGCATTTTCAAGAATCTTCTTAGCAGTAGAATCACCAATACCAAAAATATATGTTAAGCCGATTACGATTCGCTTGTCACGAGGTAAATCGACACCTGCAATACGAGCCATGAGCTACACCTCCATTTCTCTATAAAATAAATTACTTACCTTGACGTTGCTTATGCTTTGGGTTAGCAGAGCAAATAACCATAACACGACCATTACGCTTAACGATCTTGCAGTGCTCACACATCTTTTTAACAGATGGTCTTACTTTCATTCTAAAATCCTCCTATTGAGAGTAAATGATCAATAACTACTTGAACCGGAAAGTAATCCGACCCTTTGTAAGGTCATATGGAGACATTTCTACTTTAACACGGTCTCCTGGTAAAATTTTAATGTAGTGCATCCGAATTTTGCCAGAAACATGTGCTAAAATTTCTGCTCCATTTTCCAATTCAACTTTAAACATTGCGTTAGGCAAAGTTTCAGTTACTTTACCTTCTACTTCAATTACATCGGCTTTTGCCACGAAATAGTACCTCCTTACCTATTCTAGATATTACGTAAAAATGGTGGAAAGTATAAAACTTCCCACTACTCAGATAGATAAACCTTGCATAGTTTAGCATATGTTTACAAACTTCGCAAGAGATAACTATTATCTAGTTTAGGTTTGTTAATACTTTCTTGATATCTTCATAAACTTTATCGATATCTTGTTCACCATTAATTTCGTGCAAAACACCTTTCTTTTGGTAATAGTCTACCAGTGGTGTGTTCAACTTAATATTAACATCTAGACGATTCTTAACCGTTTCAGGCTTATCATCATCACGCTGATAAAATTCATGATGACCACAAACGTCACATGTGCCTTCAACTTTAGGAGCATTATAAAGTTTGTGATATGTTGCTCCACAGTTACGACAAATAAAACGTCCACTTAAACGTTCTACCAATACATCCGGTTCAACGTGAATATTGATCACAGCATCAAGATGCCGATTACTCTCTGCTAACATCTCATCCAAAGCTGCTGCTTGGTTAAGATTACGAGGAAATCCATCCAGCATAAAGCCATCTTTAGTATCATCTTGAGCTAACCGTTCCTTAACGATACCGTTAGTAACTTCGTCCGGAACAAGTTCACCTTTATCAATATATTTCTTAGCTTCAATTCCCATGGGAGTTTCATTCTTCATGGCTGCCCGAAAAATATCTCCAGTTGAGATATGAGGAATTGGAAAATTTTCAACGATCTTTTGAGCTTGAGTACCTTTACCGGCACCTGGAAGACCCATTAATACAAGATTCATACTCATTAGTCATTTCCTCCTTTAGGTTCTCGAATAAATCCAATATATTCGCGCTTCATTGTTAGTCCGTTTAACTGTCGAACAACATCTAAAGCAATTTGTACGATAATCAGTAAGCTTGTACCACCTAAACCAATTGACTGACTTAGGTTCCATACGTTACTTGCAATTAACGGAATTAAGGAGATTAATCCTAAGAATAATGAACCTACTGTACTCAATCGCATTAACAATGAAGAAATATAGTCTTGTGTACCCTTTCCAGGACGTACTCCAGAAATATAACTTCCTTGCTTTTGTAAATTCTCAGCAAGTTTTTCTGGGTTAACCTGAACAAAGGCATAGAAAAAGGTAAATACAACAATCAAAAATACATACAGTGCGATCCCAGGACCAGATTGCATGTTAAAAATGGTCGTCATGATTTGATACCAACTATCCCCACCATGGTTTTGCTGGAAAGCCATAAGAATAGTTTGCGGGGTTGAGATAAAAGAACCAGCAAAAATAACAGGAATAACACCTGATACGTTAATCTTCAAGGGAAGATAACTACTGGATGGTGAAGTAGTGGTCCGTCTTGTGTATTGAATTGGTAGACGTCTTTCCGCCTGTTGGACCCATGTGACAAACGCTACAATAATTAAAATTGCAACAATAACAAGAGTAACAAATCCAATTCCCATCCACAAAGCAGAACCAGATTCACCAGCAATTTGGTCATCCCATAACTGACGAATTCCACCTGGCATTTGCGCAACAATACCAGCAAAAATTAACATGGAAACACCATTACCCAAGCCACGTTCAGTAATCATGTCTCCCATCCAAGTAGCAAACATTGTACCTGCAGTTAAAATTAAACCGATTGTTAAATACGTTTGAACACCAGGGTGATTAACCAAACGAATAGTACTCAATGCATTAAACCCGGCGGTAATACCGATTGATTGAATAAATCCAAGTACAATCGTTAACCATCGGGTTGCTTGATTAAGTTTTCGCCGTCCTACTTCTCCTTGTTTACTCCATTCAACAAAACGCGGAACAATATCCATTTGTAATAGTTGAACAACAATTTGCGCAGTAATATATGGAGACACTCCCATTGCAAATAAAGAGTAATTCTCCAATCCACCACCACTAAAGGTATTGAGGATTGATGCTAAACCGGTTGAGGAGATTTCCTGCAAAGCAGCAGCGTTAACTCCAGGAACGGTAATCGCTGCCCCAATCCGATAGACAATCAATACAAACAATGTAAAGAAAATCTTTTTACGGATATCTTTTACCTTGAATGCATTTTTGACGGCTGTGAACAAACTACATCACCTCAGTTTTACCACCGGCAGCTTCAATTGCAGAAACTGCAGAAGCAGAAAACTTATTAGCCTTAACAGTTAATTTCTTTTCAAGCTTACCGCTACCAAGAACCTTGATGCCGCTCTTCAAGTTCTTAACTAAGCCACTTTCCATCAATAATTGTGGAGTAACTTCTGTACCATCATCAAACTTGTTTAATGATGCCAAGTTAACAATCGCGTATTCTTTCCGGTTAATGTTGGTAAATCCACGCTTTGGAATTTGCCGGTAAAGTGGCATTTGACCCCCTTCAAATCCTAAACGGGTCTTTCCATGAGCCTTTTGCCCCTTAGTACCACGTCCAGATGTAAAACCGTGTCCTGATGAAAGTCCACGACCCTTACGAAGACGCTTAGAACGAGAACCAGTAGCTGGCTTCAATTCGTTTAACTTCATTAGTAGGCACCTCCTTATTATTTAATTTTAATTACTTAACTTCTTCAACAGAAACCAAGTGAGCGATCTTAAAAATTTGACCGCGTGTTGCCGCATTATCTGGTAAGATAACTGAGCTATTGATCTTACCTAATCCCAATGCCTTAACAGTACGACGTTGAGTAGGTTGTCGGTGGGCAACACTGTGAATTAAGGTAACTTTTACTTGAGCCATAATTTAGTGCCCTCCTTATTCTGCTAAGTGGTCTACTGAAACACCACGTAACTTTGCAACTTCTTCAGCGTTCTTTAATTGCTTCAAACCTTCAAACGTTGCACGAACAACGTTAACAGGTGTGTTAGAGCCAAGACGTTTAGAAGTAACGTCCGCAACACCGGCAAGGTCCATAACATTACGAACCGCACCACCGGCAGCAACTCCAGAACCTTCAACAGCTGGCTTTAACATGATCTTTCCACCGCCGTATACACCAATAACTTCGTGTGGAATAGTAGTTCCAACGATAGGAACAGTAATCAAGTTCTTTTCAGCAGCTGCTTGAGCTTTACGAATAGCTTCTGGAACTTCTTGAGCCTTACCAGTACCAAAGCCAACATGACCTTTACGGTCACCAACAATTACTAAAGCAGCGAAACGCATACGACGTCCACCCTTTACAACCTTAGTAATCCGGTTGATGGCTACAACTTGATCGTCTAAATCCAACTTTGCTGGATCAATGAATTCTGATGATGCCATTGCAGGTTATTCCTCCTTTTTTTAGAATTTAAGTCCGTTTTCGCGAGCAGCTTCAGCCAAAGCTTGAACACGTCCATGGTAAAGGTATCCGCCACGATCAAACACAACTTCAGTAATGTTCTTTTCGTTAGCGCGTTTAGCAATTAATGCTCCTACACCACTAGCTTGTTCAGTCTTAGTCTTTCCACTTACTTCACTATCATTTGTGGAGGCACTTGCGAGCGTCACACCCTTTACGTCATCAATTAATTGAGCGTAAATGTTTTTGTTTGAACGGTAAACACTTAAGCGTGGGCGCTCCGCAGTACCAGAAATCTTACCGCGAACTCGTAAATGACGACGTTGACGGATCTTGTTCTTGTCTGGTTTAGAAATCACAACAGTCACCTCTTATTATATTAATTCTATTAAATAAAAGAATGTTAAATAATCTTTTCAGATTACTTACCAGTCTTACCTTCCTTACGGATAATGTGTTCGTTTTCGTAACGAATACCCTTACCTTTGTATGGTTCAGGTGAACGTACAGCACGAACTTCAGCAGCAAAATTTCCAAGGTGTTCCTTGTTAATTGAGCTTAATTCGATAGTAGTATTGTCAGGTACATTAATTTCAACATCTTCTGGCTTATCCATTTCAACTGGGTTTGAGTAACCAACAGTTAAAATCAACTTGTTACCTTTGAGTTGAGCACGGTAACCAACACCAACAAGCTTAAGAACTTTCTTGTAACCATCAACAACACCTTCAACCATGTTGTTAACATTAGCACGAGTAGTTCCGTGTAACATCTTTAACTTATTAGTGTCAGCATCACGATCAAACTTTACAACGTTACCATCAATAGTCATTTTGATTAATGGTGAAATTTCACGAGATAACGTACCCTTAGGACCTTTAACAGTAACTACATTACCATCTTGAGAAATTTCAACACCACTTGGCAAATCAATTTCTTTGTAACCAATACGACTCATCTTTGCACCTCCTATCTAATATTCGTTTTTTACCAAACGTAAGCGATAACTTCGCCACCAATTTTCTTGGCACGAGCAACTTTATCAGTAACAACACCTTCAGATGTTGAAATGATAGCAATACCTAATCCGTTAAGAACCTTAGGCACAGCATCTGACTTAACGTATGTACGTAAACCAGGCTTAGAAATACGCTTTAAGCCAGAAATAACACGTTGACCGTCATTACCGTACTTTAAGAACACACGGATGATGCCTTGCTTGTTATCATCAACGTATTCAACATCGCGAATGAAACCTTCGTTTTTTAAGATTTCAGCGATGTCCTTCTTCATCTTTGATGCAGGTGCTTCTACTGATTCGTGTTGAGCCATGTTAGCATTACGAATACGAGTTAAGAAATCTGCAATTGGATCACTCATAGACATCGATGTTTTCCTCCTTTTGTCGGTTTTTTTGTTTACCAGCTAGCCTTCTTCAAACCAGGAATTTGTCCTTTGTGGGCAAGTTCTCGTAAGCAAATCCGGCATAGGTGGAATTTACGGTAAACAGAGTGCGGACGTCCACAACGTGCACAACGCGTGTATTCACGACTTGAGAACTTAGCTGGACGGTTGCACTTAGCAATCATTGATTTTTTAGCCAATTTGTGGAACCTCCTTTATTTAGCAAACGGCATACCGAGTTGAGCAAGTAATTCACGGGATTCTTCGTCAGTTTGTGCAGTTGTTACAATAACAACATCTAAACCACGAACTCGGTTAACTTTATCATAATCAATTTCTGGGAAAATTAATTGTTCATGGATACCAAGAGTGTAGTTACCACGACCATCAAATGCCTTGTTACTTACACCATGAAAATCACGAACCCGTGGCAATGCCACATTAACTAATTTATCTAAGAAATCATACATACGTTCACCACGTAAGGTTACCTTAGCACCAATTGACATACCTTCACGAAGACGGAAACCAGCGATTGATTTCTTTGCCTTAGTAATTAAAGGTTTTTGACCAGAAATCAAGCCGAGTTCTTCAACAGCTTCGTCAAGATTCTTGGAGTTAGTAGTTGCATCACCAACACCCATGTTTAAAACGATTTTGTCAATCTTTGGTGCTTGCATAACTGAAGAGTAGTTAAACTTTTCAATCAATGCTGGACGAATTTCATTTTCGTATTTAGCTTTCAAACGGTTTTCCATTAGAAGTTATTCCTCCCTTCCTTAAAAATTAGTCAAGTGTCTTACCTGACTTCTTCGCAACACGAACCTTCTTACCATCAACGAACTTATAACCTACACGAGTTGGTTCATTTGTTGAAGGATCAATCAGCATTACGTTTGAAGCATTAATTGCAGCTTCTGTATCAATAACGCCACCATTAGGATTTGAGTTGCTTGGTTTTTGGTGTTTCTTAACGATATTTACACCTTCAACGATAACGCGGTTTTGAGAAGCAAGTACCTTTTTAATAGTACCTTCTTTGCCCTTATCCTTACCAGCGATTACGCGAACCTTATCACCTGTTTTAATGAACATGTTGATTGTGCACCTCCTTATTTTCGGTAAAATCTTTAGAGAACTTCTGGAGCTAATGAAACGATCTTCATGAAGTCGTCTCCACGAAGCTCACGAGCGATTGGGCCAAAAATACGGGTACCCTTAGGGCTCTTGTCGTTGTTAATTAAAACAGCGGCATTTTCATCAAACTTAATGTATGAACCATCCTTACGGTGAATACCATGTTTAGTCCGTACAACAACGGCCTTAACAACGTCACCCTTTTTGACAACGCCACCTGGTGTTGCCTGCTTTACAGTAGCAACAATGATGTCACCAATATTACCTGTTTTAACTCGGGAACCACCTAAAATCTTAATAACTAAGATTTCACGAGCACCGGAGTTATCAGCGACCTTCAACCGACTTTCTTGTTGAATCACGGTTAATGTCCTCCTTCCATTTACAAATAAGAATTAGAATACGAATAATTTTTAGAGTTATCTGCTAAATTAAAGGGTAGCAGCTTTTTCGACAATCTTTACAAGACGGAAACGCTTCTTAGCTGATAATGGCCGAGTTTCCATAATTTGTACAGTGTCGCCGGTCTTAGCTTCGTTGTTTTCATCGTGAGCATAGTACTTCTTTGAGTACTTAACACGCTTACCATAGATAGGTGCACTCTTGTAAGTATCAATTACAACAGTGATAGTCTTATCCATTTTATCAGAAACAACGTGGCCTTGGTAAACCTTACGTGCATTACGTTCTTCACTCATGCGCTAATCCTCCTTTTCGTATTCTTATTTGTTTAATTCTTGTTGACGAAGAACTGTCTTAACCCGTGCAATATCTTTGCGTACTTGCTTAAGACTTGCAGTATTTTCCAACTGGCCGGTTGCTAATTGGAAACGTAAGTTAAACAATTGTTCCTTCAGTTCCTTTTCACGGTCAAGTAGCTTATCAGTGGTTAATCCATTCAGTTCTTGTACATAATCTTTACTTTTCATTAGATTGTCCACCTACTTCCTCACGTTGTACGATCTTAGTGCGAACTGGCAACTTGTGACCGGCAAGACGTAAAGCTTCACGAGCGACTTCTTCAGAAACGCCCCCTACTTCAAACATTACCTTGCCACGTTTTACTGGAGCAACCCATCCTTCAGGAGCACCTTTACCGTTACCCATCCGGACCCCAACACCCTTACTAGTGTATGAGAGTTGTGGGAAGATTTTAATCCAAACTTTCCCACCACGCTTCATATAACGCGTCATAGCGATACGAGCAGCTTCAATTTGACGGTTGCTAATCCAATGTGAATCAAGAGCTTGTAAACCAAATTCACCAAAAGTAACAGTTTTACCACCCTTAGCTTCACCGCGCATATGACCACGTTGAACCTTACGGTGCTTTACACGTTTTGGTACTAACATGTGTTACTTCCCTCCTTGTTCATCATTGTTTGAGTTCTTCTTAGTAGGAAGTACTTCACCACGGTAAATCCAAGTCTTTACACCAAGAACACCGTATGTAGTGTTAGCTTCGTCCCAAGAATAATCGATATCAGCACGGAGTGTATGCAATGGAACAGTACCATCCGAGTATGATTCGATCCGTGACATATCTGCACCGTTCAAACGACCAGCAACTTGAGTCTTAATACCCTTAGCTCCAGCACGCATAGCACGTTGCATAGCTCCACGCATAGCACGACGGAAAGCAATACGAGCTTCTAATTGCCGTGCAATACTCTCACCAACAAGGTGAGCATCTAAATCTGGCTTCTTAATTTCCACAATGTTAATGTGAACACGTTTACCAGTTAATTTGTTAAGTTCTTTACGAAGTGCTTCAACTTCTGAACCACCTTTACCAATAACCATTCCTGGCTTGGCAGTATGAATTGATACGTTTACGCGGTTAGCTGCACGTTCAATTTCAACGGTTGATACAGAGGCATCAGCAAGTCGCTTTTCAATATACTTACGGATTCGAAGGTCTTCGTTAAGGTAATCAGCAAAGTCCTTGTCAGCGTACCACTTTGCAGTCCAATCACGAATGACCCCAACACGAAAACCATTAGGATTGATCTTTTGACCCACTATTCATTCCTCCTATCGTTCTGTAACAACCACTGTAATATGACTAGTCCGCTTGTTAATTGGAGAAGCAGAACCCTTAGCGCGAGGACGGAACCGTTTAAGAGTTGGTCCTTCGTTAGCAAAGGCTTCACTTACAACCAATGAAGCGCGATCTAAGTCGAAATTGTTTTCAGCGTTTGCAACAGCAGATTTTAATACTTTTTCAACATCTGAAGCGGCACCACGAGGGGTGAACTTCAAAATAGCAAATGCTTCGGCAACACTCTTGCCACGAATGGCATCTAATACAAGACGAACCTTACGAGCAGAAACCCGTACCATCTTGGCAGTAGCCTTAGCTGACGTAATGTTTTCAGCCATATGTTATTTCACCCTCCTTACTTACCTGTCTTCTTGTCATCAGAAGCATGACCATGGAAAGTCCGAGTAGGAACAAATTCACCTAACTTGTGACCAACCATGTCTTCTTGTACGTAAACTGGCACGTGCTTCCGACCATCATATACTGCAAATGTGTAACCAATAAAACTTGGGAAAATGGTAGAACGACGTGACCATGTCTTGATGACAGTCTTCTTTTCAGAACCTTCTTGCTCCTTAACCTTCTTCAGTAATGAAGCATCAGCGAAAGGTCCTTTTTTCAAACTACGACCCATTTAGTGTACCTCCTCTCGGGTATTAGAACGTATATAAATATTAACGAGTATGTGGACCGCGCTTCCGACCACGAACAATGAACTTGTTTGAACGAGCTTTGTGTGAACGGGTCTTCTTACCAACAGTCTTCTTACCCCATGGAGAAAGAGGAGATGGTAAACCAACTGGTTGCTTACCTTCACCACCACCATGTGGGTGATCGTTAGGGTTCATAACAGAACCACGAACGTGTGGACGTTGACCAGCATAACGAGTACGACCAGCCTTACCTTTAATAATCAAGGCGTGTTCATCATTACCAACAGTACCGATAGTAGCACGACAAGTAGCAAGGACCATACGAACTTCACCAGAAGAAAGACGTACTAATACGTATTTTTCTTCCTTACCAAGTAATTGAGCTGAGGCACCAGCCGAACGAGCAAGTTGACCACCTTTACCTGGTTTTAATTCAATATTGTGAATAACAGTACCAACTGGAATGTTCTTTAAAGGAAGAGCATTACCAACCTTGATATCAGCATCAGGACCAGATTGAACGGTCATGCCAACCTTCAAGCCCTTAGGTGCGATGATGTATGATTTAGTACCATCAGCGTAAACAAGTAAAGCAATATTTGCAGTACGATTTGGATCGTATTCAATTGCCTTAACAGTTGCTGGAACATCATCTTTAATTCGCTTAAAGTCAATAATACGGTATTGACGCTTTGTACCACCACCACGGTGACGAACAGTAATGTGACCATAGCTGTTACGACCAGCAGTGTGCTTTAACGGAGCCAATAATGACTTTTCAGGTGTTGTCTTCGTGATTTCAGCGAAGTCATAACCGTTCATATTACGGCGACCGTTAGTGGTTGCTTTATATTTACGAATTCCCACTGTTTTTTCCTCCTTTTTTTAATGATTAGTTTTCGTTGTTGTCGTTAAACAACTTAATTTCATTTGAGTCGGCAGATAAAGTAACAATAGCCTTACGACGACGCTTAGTGTATCCTTCGTAACGACCTTGGCGCTTTAACTTACCTTTTACATTCATAATGTTAACTTTTACAACTTTAACGCCAAAAATTTCTTCAACAGCATTTTTAACTTGTGTCTTAGTTGCTCGTAAATCAACATCAAAAGTGTAACGCTTGTTGTCCATGCCAGCCATTGAAGCTTCAGTAACTACTGGACGTAAAATAATGTCACGTGCTTCCATTATGCGAGCACCTCCTCTACTTGAGAAAGAGCTGACTTAGTGATAACAATCTTTTGGTTATCAACAACGTTCAAGATGTTAACACCTGCTGGAGTAACAACTGTAGCATTAGCTAAGTTACGTGCTGATAAAGCAGCATTCTTGTCGTCATCAGTAACAACAACTAATGTCTTTTCAGCAACGTTTAAGTTACCCATAACATCAGCGAATTCCTTTGTCTTTGGTGCATCAAAATTTAATGCATCAACTACTACAAAGCTGTTATCAAGAACCTTTTGGGAAAGGGCAGACTTGATTGCAAGTTGACGAACCTTACGAGGAAGGCTGTACTTATATGAACGTGGAGTAGGTCCAAAAACAATACCACCACCACGGAATTGTGGAGAACGGATAGAACCTTGACGAGCACGACCAGTACCCTTTTGACGCCATGGCTTCTTACCACCACCGCTAACTGCAGAACGATTCTTTACAGCATGTGTACCTTGACGTAATGAAGCACGTTGACGCAAAATTGCATCAAATACAACATTTTCATTTGGTTCAACCCCAAATACTGCATCGTTTAATTCAACAGTACCGTTTTGGCTACCATCTTGTTTATACAAATTAACGCTAGTCATTATTTACTTCCTCCTTTCTTCTTATTTATTGTGTTGTTTGCTAAGACTCTTCTTAGTATTAGCCTTAACTGAGTTCTTAATAGTTACGTAAGACTTGTTTGCACCAGGAACATTACCCTTGATGAGTAATACATTGTTGTCAAGATCAACCTTAACAACTTGTAAGTGTTGCATGGTAACAGTCTTGCCACCCATACGACCAGGAAGCTTCATACCCTTGAAAACCCGGTTGATAATGGCACCCAATGAACCAGGACGACGGTGGTAACGAGAACCGTGTGCCATAGGTCCACGAGATTGGTTATCTTTATGGATGTTACCTTGGTAACCATGACCCTTGGTAGTACCCGTAACGTCGACAGTTTCACCTTCTGCGAAAACGTCAGCCTTAACTTCGTCTCCGACTTTAATGTCCCCTAATTCAGCGTCGCGGATTTCACCGATGAAGCGCTTAGGGGTCGTGTTTGCTTTTGCTGCATGACCTTGTTCAGGTTTGTTGCTCAAAACTTCCCGCTTGTCATCAAAACCAAGTTGTACAGCACTGTAACCATCGTTTTCAACGGTCTTAATTTGCATTACAACGTTTGGTGTAACATCGATAACAGTAACTGGAACTAATTCACCATTGTCAGTGAATACTTGAGTCATTCCAACCTTTTTACCTAAGATTCCTTTGGTCATGAGTACACCTCCAATTTTATGTTTTATGTATTATTCTTATTCTAACAATTAAAGCTTAATTTCAATATCAACACCACTAGGAAGATCGAGCTTCATTAATGAATCAACGGTCTTAGGTGTTGGGTCAACAATATCGATTAAACGCTTGTGTGTGCGCATTTCGAATTGCTCCCGTGACTTCTTAAATTTGTGTGGTGAACGGATAACAGTGTAGATAGTCCGTTCAGTTGGTAACGGAATAGGACCTGAAATTTGAGCACCTGTCCGCTTAGCGGTTTCAACAATCTTATCAGCAGATTGATCTAAAATACGGTGTTCATAAGCCTTTAACCGAATACGAATCTTTTGTTTTGCCATTATGTTCCCTCCTTCGTCAGATTTGAAATTTGACTAGCTCCGCGGAAATTACCGCCACATCCTGTGGCAAAGCGGCCGGGTGTGTCGCAACCTTCCGCATCAACGCTTCGCAGCTTTCACTTAATAGGGGGTAAGGCAAATCTACCTCCAAAGCTCAAGCACCTATCCATAATACTAAAGAAACGTAATTAGATCAAGGGAAATTTTAGAATATTTTCAATTGAAATATTTTTGTAAAATTTTCTTCCTAAGTTAGTTAAAAATTAGTGATACTAAAATACCATTAATTTTTCTGATGTATTAAAAAGTAATTTATTCGTTTTGCCGAAACTCATTAAAATGCTTTTTGAATTTTTATTACCAAACAAAAAAGGGTTCTACGTCAAGTAGTGTTGATACGCAAATATAAATCTCTGCCAATTAAATTGGTCTAGTTAGAATCGTCATTCGTGGCGGTTCTTTTTAGTTAGTTTGAATTTGGTGGCCAATAATTAAATAAATCCGAGTTTTAAATGCCGTAAAGTAGCGATAACCACAGGCAACTCGTTTGATAGTTTTAATTCGATTATTAATCCCTTCGGTTCGACCATTTGAGAACTTCGTCTCAAAGCCACGCTTGATTCCCTCTTTATAGCGCTAAAACCTGACAACGGTGGATTGTATAATGGCTGACACTGTCTGGCCGAAGTTTAAGTAATTGAAAGAAAGTTGTAAAATCAACGTTGATTGTAGGCACGCTTCAAGGATTGAATAAAATTATAGGTAGCGCCTAACTCTTGGTCATACGCTAACATTAAATCCAAGATCATAACAGAATTAACAACGCTGCTAAAATAGCGTCCTTCGTAATACAATTTTGTACTTAAATTTTCCCAATCTTGGAGGAATAAGCGCCAATAGTGTTTAAGACGCCGCGCTTGTTTCTGCTCCGCTGAATCACCTTTGCGTAAACGGTTGAAGACATGAATTCGCACATGATTCATCGTGTCATTAAGATGTTTAGCGATATGGAAACGATCATAGATGATTTGCGCACAAGGAAAAACAGTCTTAACTAGTTGATCATAAGCAGCGTTCATATCCATCACCAGATATTTCACCCGGCAACGAGCTTGACGAGTAAACTGTTGATAATGTTTAAATAAGCTACGTAATCGACGGTCTTCAAGAGGCTCAAATAAGCAACTTCGATCACCATCAACGGCGATGAAACTCATCTTACCTTTAGCACTCCGCATTGACTTAAATTCATCAATACATAGCGTTTCCGGTAGATAGTTTAAATTCGGTTTATATTGATCGGCGAGGTCCAAAAGGATCCGCTGAACTGAAGCCTCACTGATAAATAAATCATGGGCAATATCTTTAATTGTTTGAATTCGAGTTAATCGAAGAATAACTTCACGCCTTAAATCACGACTAATTGTCCGTTGCTTTTCAAAGAGATAACTAGTCGCATTAAATGTTGTATGACAGTCAGGACATTGAAACCGTTGGGTCTTAACGAGTAACACCAATGGCTGAGTCCTAAATTGACCATATTTGTGTTTAGCTTGATAAAACCCATATTTTAAGATTTGACCGCGATTAATAACTCCGCAGTTTGGACAAGCTCGCGGCGTATAAGAAAGGGTACAGGATATTTGCGCCACACGAACATTTTTAATTACTTTATATTTAAGCCAATGATGAGGAAAATTTAAGTGAGGGTCTGTTAAATTAAGGAGAGTTCTTGTATCATTATCCATGGAGGTTACCTTCTTTTCTATGTGATTTGGCGATTTCATTGTATCAGAGGGCGAGCCTCTTTTTTAGTTTAAAAACAAAAAATCTGATATTGGTATAGAATGTAATATTTCTATATCAACACCAGATATTGTAGAACCCAAAAAAGAACTACAGTAATCAAACTGTAGCTCTTTGATGGATTTGAGATCATAATGTCAATAATTAGTTATTGCCACCGTTTTTCTTAATAATATCTTCTTGAACAGACTTAGGAACAGCTGAGTAGTGATCGAAAGTCATAGTGAAGGTACCACGACCTTGTGTTGCTGAACGCAATGCAGTAGCGTATCCAAACATTTCAGAAAGTGGAACAAATGAGTGGATTAATTGAGCATTACCACGTTCTTCCATACCATCAATGGTACCACGACGAGCTGTTACTTGCCCCATAACATCACCCATGTTGTCTTGTGGTACAACAATGTCAACCTTCATAATTGGTTCAAGGATAACAGGATCTGCTTTCTTAGCAGCATTCTTAAGTGCTAATGATGCAGCAACCTTAAAGGCAGCTTCACTAGAGTCAACTTCGTGGTAACTACCATCATAAAGCTTAGCATGCATGTCAACAAGTGGGTAACCTGCAAGAACACCATTTTGCATAGCTTCTTTCAAACCTTGTTCAACAGCAGGGATAAATTCACGAGGAACAACACCACCAACGATGGCATCTTCAAATTCGAATCCTTCCCCTTCTTTAAGTGGTGTAAATTCGATCCATACATCACCGTATTGACCTTTACCACCAGATTGACGAACAAACTTACCTTGAGCACTTGCAGTCTTAGTAAATGCTTCACGGTATGAAACTTGTGGCTTACCAACAGTAACTTCAGCGTGGAATTCCCGACGAAGACGTTCAACAATAATGTCCAAGTGAAGCTCACCCATACCGGCAATTAAAGTTTCACCAGTTTCAGGATTAGTTTCAGCCTTGAATGTTGGATCTTCTTCAGCAAGCTTTTGAAGGCCCTTGTCCATCTTATCTTGGTCCGCCTTAGACTTAGGTTCTACAGAAACTTGGATAACAGGTTCTGGGAAGTCCATTGATTCAAGTTGAAGTGGATGGTCAGGATCAGTTAATGAATCACCAGTAGTAGTGTTCTTCAAACCAATAGCAGCAGCAATATCACCAGAGAATACTTCTGGAATTTCTTGTTGTTGGTTAGAGTGCATTTGAAGCAAACGACCGATACGTTCACGCTTGTCCTTAGTAGCATTAAGAACGTATGAACCTGATTGAAGTGAACCAGTGTAAACACGTAAGAATGTCAAACGACCAACGAATGGGTCAGTAGCAATCTTAAATGCTAAGGCAGCAAATGGCTTATCATCACCAGCTGTTAATTCAATTTCATTTCCATCAGCATCATGAGCAACGAATGGCTTAACATCAATTGGTGATGGAAGATAATCAATAACAGCATCAAGCATCATTTGAATACCTTTATCCTTGTAAGCTGAACCAGCTAATACAGGGAAAATTTGTTCTTCCAAAGTACCTTTACGAATAGCTGCTTTGATTTCATCAACAGAAATTTCTTCACCTTCAAGGTACTTTTCCATTAAGTTATCGTCAATATCAGCTAATGTTTCAACCATTTCGTCATGACGCTTTTGAGCTTCTTCCTTCATATCATCAGGAATCTCAACAGTATCCCAGTTAGTACCGAGCTTATCTTCGTCATAAACATAGGCAACCATCTTAACAAGGTCAACTAAACCGATAAAGTCATCTTCAGCACCAATTGGCATTTGAATAGGAAGAGGAGTAACATTCAAACGGTCTTTAATAGTTTGAACTGAGTAATCAAAGTTAGCACCAATCTTATCCATCTTGTTCGCAAAAACGATCCGTGGAACGTTAAATTGGTCAGCTTGACGCCAAACAGTTTCTGTTTGTGGTTCAACACCAGCTTGAGCATCAAGAACTGTTACAGCACCATCAAGAACACGTAATGCACGTTCAACTTCGACAGTAAAGTCCACGTGTCCTGGAGTATCAATGATGTTGATCCGGTTATCTTTCCAAACAGCAGTAGTAGCTGCTGACGTGATAGTAATACCACGTTCCTTTTCTTCATCCATCCAGTCCATTTGTGAAGCACCATCATGGGTTTCACCAATTTTGTGAATCTTACCAGTATAATATAGAATCCGCTCAGTTGCAGTCGTCTTACCGGCATCAATATGTGCCATGATACCGATGTTACGAGTCTTAGCAAGTGGGTATTCACGTTTATTAGCCATCTTAAAAGAGTATCTCCTTCCGAAATATGGTTATCCTTATTTTACCATTATTTTCAAAAAGGGGTGACGTAATCGATGTTTGAACGTCACCCCTTCACTGAAACTAGTTAAATAACCAGAATCAAATGACAGTGATTATTACCAGCGGTAGTGTGCGAATGCACGGTTGGCTTCTGCCATACGGTGCGTATCTTCACGCTTTTTAACTGAAGCTCCAGTATTGTTTGAAGCATCGATGATTTCACGTGCAAGACGTTCAACCATTGTATGTTCACCGCGCAAACGTGCGTATTGAACAATCCAACGAAGACCTAATGTAGTACGACGGTCTGGACGAACTTCAATCGGAACTTGGTAGTTAGAACCACCAACACGACGAGCCTTAACTTCCAAGACAGGCATAACATTTTCCATTGCTTGTTGGAATACTTCAACTGGATCATTACCAGTTTCGTTCTTAATTTCATCAAAAGCAGCGTATAAAATCTTAGTAGCAGTTCCACGCTTACCATCAATCATTAAGTGATCAATTAAGCTAGTAACCAACTTTGAGTTGTACATTGGATCTGGTAAAATTTCACGCTTTTGTACATGTCCTTTACGTGGCATTACTTAACTCCTCCTTAAAATTACTTCTTATTCTTAGGCTTCTTAGCACCGTACTTAGAACGTGATTGCATACGGCCTTCAACACCAGCAGTATCTAGAGTACCACGGATGATGTGGTAACGAACCCCAGGTAAATCCTTAACACGACCACCACGAATTAAAACAACTGAGTGTTCTTGGAGGTTGTGTCCAATACCAGGAATGTAAGCAGTAACTTCGATTAAGTTTGAAAGACGTACACGGGCATACTTCCGTAAAGCTGAGTTAGGCTTCTTAGGAGTCATAGTACCCACACGAGTAGCAACTCCACGTTTTTGTGGTGATGGAGTCTTAATTTCTTCTTTCTTGAAAGTGTTGTAAACATAACCAAGAGCTGGTGACTTTGACTTGCCCTTGTGGCTCTTACGGCCTTTACGTACCAATTGGTTAATGGTTGGCATTATTTTTTCCCCTTCCTTAATTTAAGTCCACACATCCAGGCGGTTCTTTTTTGTGAATAAAAAAAGTCCTAAATGTATCTATACAATTTTTGTGCCTTCGTTGACGCATCTGCCCAACGACAGACACTCCGTTGCTAAAAAAGCACCTTAAATAGACTATCATGCTCACAAATGAATGTCAACGTATCCTCAGCGATTTCTTTTAAATCGTTAATTTAAAAGTGAATTTCATTAAAAATCACGTATTTATTTATTGGGAGGTTTTTTATGTTATTTTTATCATTTTTATTTGGTGCTTCTGTTGCTTCATTTATTACTTCTTGTTGCTATCGTCTTGGTAATAACCACTCTTTAACCATTCCTCAGCGATCATATTGTGATAATTGCCATTCTATTTTACGATGGTGGCATCTTATCCCTATTTTTAGTTTTATCATCCTTCGCGGTCAATGTTATTATTGTAAACAAAAAATTAGTTTATATTTGCCAGTAATTGAATTTTTATCTGGTATTGCTTTTACTACTTTCCTCATTTATGAACCTATTCATGACTTAATCATTCTTCTCTTTCTCACTAGCTTAATCTTTTTAACTTCTACTGATTTTTTTAGTCATGTAATCTATTCTTATTCACTATTGGGAATGTTTCCGATTACCTTACTATCTATTCCACAAAATTATTTTTACAATTTGATTTTTGCCTGCATTCTAGTAGTCAGTTTACTATTATTTGCTACTTTTACTAAGACACTAGGAATTGGCGATATTGAATTTTTGTTTGTAACATGCCTGATATGGGGATGGTATCAAACCCTTTTAATTATCCAATGGAGCTCTTTAATCATGCTATTTATCTTTGTATTTACAAGAAAAAAGAAACTACCATTTATCCCCGCTCTATCCCTTGTTACTATTCTGTGTCTTTTTATACAAGGCTGTTAAAAATAAAAGACCAGGATTACCCTAGTCTTTTACAATGTTTAATTAGTATCATCTTTTACCGGTTTGAGTTTTACTACAAATAAGTTTTGCCCAAATTGAGCGAGATTTTCAATATTTTGTAGTAATAAAAGCAACCAAGAAAAGGCCAAGCCAAATTCAAACAATTCGAATGCTGTTAAGGAAAGATAGTTCGTTAACTTAAAAACAATATATTCGATACTCATTACGGCTCCAATCGTATAAGAAATCACCAAAAATTGTTTAGTAACTTCAGGTAGAACCCACCTAATAACTACAATCAGAATTAGCATAATATAAACAAGCCACATTGAAATTCGGTCATGTAAAACATGAAATTCTGGATTATTGGGAAAAAGACCAATAGAAGCGATACAGATAGCTAACATAATTAACAGCCACCGCAATACTTGAATTTTATAACCGTGATACCGACGTTGAATATTTACAAATAAGTAATCAACTAAAGCAATCATTAACAATCCGGTAAAAATCAAAGTTATATTAAATTGCAGACTTGTGGAATTTTTCGCTGTTCCTAAAAAACTGAAATTATAACGCCACCAGTCTCGTTTAGAATTCGTCAACATCGAAAAAAGCATTCCACCAATAATCATTATTGTTAATAAATTGGTGATAACTCCTGATGATAATGTTAACGCTAAATTAATCATAATATAGTTTATCGCCGCAATAATTACAAATATAAAAGCAGTTGCGGTATAAATATCAAACCGCGCATCCTTAAACATCTGACCGAACAGCCAAAAAATTGCCGATAGCGAAAATGTAATGATTAGGCCGCATGCAATCGTAATTGTTGGCAAACTCCGCCAATGAAAATCCTTGCTAGGCCCTTTTCCGAGAATTTTAGTAATAATAAAAGTTATCAAAAACGATAGAATTCCACTACATACTCCTAAGATTAATGCACCATTAGCAATGGAATAATCATCACCTGTTATCGGGACCGTGTTAATTTTTCTAGCGCTAAAAAAAGCTAAAAATATTGCAGCTAAAATAATTGAAGGAATCACATACCAGAAAATGTTAATTTTAGGTAGTTGATCACTCACATTTATTGGACGGATGTTAATTTGTTTATGATTAACACTAAGAGAGAGCTCTTCGTTCATAGAGAAGTCTGTCTTTTTAAATGCTGAGTCAGGAATTTCTATCTGATATTTTTTTGCCAAGTAATCACCTCATTTTAAACTAAAAAGGCAATGGCCCTTTCACAGGTTAACCATTGCCTTTTTTATAAATTAGTTTTGCTTATCTTCTTCTTTTAACTTAGCCTCAATATCTTTAATTGAGTAAGCAGCTACACTAACTTCTTTTGGCTTGATATTCCGGTAAGCACTCATACCAGTACCTGCAGGAATAATCTTACCAATAATAACATTTTCTTTCAATCCAACTAATGGATCGTTCTTACCACGAATAGCAGCATCAGTTAATACACGTGTAGTTTCTTGGAATGAAGCAGCTGACAAGAAACTGTTTGTCTCTAAGGCAGCCTTAGTAATACCAAGAATAACAGGACGAGCTGTTGCAGGAATATTACCAGCAACTAAGGTATCCTTGTTAGCGTCACGGAATTGACTAATATCCATTAATTGACCCGGTAGAAGGTCGGTATCACCTGGATCCATGACACGAACTTTCCGCATCATTTGACGAATCATAATTTCAACGTGCTTATCTAACAAGTCAATACCCTGCATCCGGTAAACACCTTGAACTTGCGATAAGAGGTAAGTTTCAGTAGAAAGAACATCACGAACTTGGATTAATTCCTTAGGATCAATCGAACCTTCATTTAGTGGTGCCCCACGGTGAATAAAATCACCTTCAGCAACTTTCATCCGTGCTGTAATTGGAAGAGTGTAAGTTCGGGTATCAGTCTCACCCTTAATCGTAATATCCTTCGTCCGTTCAGCAGGGTTTTCTTCGATAGACACAACTTCACCAGTAACCTCTGTAATTGTTGCACGACCTTTAGGATTACGTGCTTCAACAATTTCTTGGATACGTGGAAGACCTTGAGTAATATCATCGTTACCAGCAACCCCACCAGTGTGGAAGTTACGAAGAGTTAACTGAGTACCTGGTTCACCAATTGATTGAGCGGCAACAGTTCCGACGGCTTCACCAGCTTCTACACGGTCACCAGTAGCTGCGTTTCGTCCATAACAACGTTCACATACACCATGTTCAGTGTTACAAGTAAATGCTGAACGAATAGTTACTTTCTTTACGCCGGCATCAACAATCTTTTGAGCCATTTCTTCGTCAATAAGGACATTCTTACCAACAATCTTTTCACCAGTTTTAGGATCAAAGACAGACTTCATAGTGTAACGACCCATGATTCGATCATAAAGCGGTTCAATCATTTCGTTACCGTTTGTAATAGCAGTAACTTCAAGTCCGCGATCAGTACCACAGTCTTTTTCACGAACAACCACATCTTGCGCAACATCAACAAGACGACGAGTTAAGTAACCTGAGTTGGCAGTCTTCAAGGCTGTATCAGTCATACCTTTACGAGCACCG
The DNA here is from genome assembly GCF_000016825.1 of Limosilactobacillus reuteri subsp. reuteri. Classification (NCBI taxonomy): domain Bacteria; kingdom Bacillati; phylum Bacillota; class Bacilli; order Lactobacillales; family Lactobacillaceae; genus Limosilactobacillus; species Limosilactobacillus reuteri. The sequence goes on from NC_009513.1 coordinate 1,538,574, forward strand.
TGTGATGAAATAAACATTTCCAACACTGAAAGTCCTTCATAGAAGTTTGACTTAACAGGCAATTCCATAATCTTACCGTTTGGTGATGCCATCAATCCACGCATTCCAGCTAACTGAGTAAAGTTTGAAATGTTACCCCGCGCACCAGAGTCGGACATCATGTTAATTGGGTTATGGATATCCATGTGTTCAATTAACTTGTTTTGAACCTCATCCTTAGCATCGTTCCATGCACCGATTACTCGTTCATAACGTTCGTCGTCTGTAATTAAACCACGACGGAATTGCTTAGTAATTAAAGTAACTTGCTTTTGTGCCTTATCAAGAATTTCTGGTTTTTCTGGTAAATCATGAATATCAGACATGGCAGTAGTTAAACCAGAAATAGTTGATTCGTAGTAACCTAAGTCCTTAATACGGTCTAAGAATTGGGACGTCTTTGTAACTTTGTAACGCTTATATACTTCAGCGATCAAGTCAGATAGGAAGCCCTTCTTAAATGGTGGAACTAATGGTGCATTTTCAAGGTATTCATGGATATCTTGACCAGGTTCAAGGAAGAAACGATCGTCAACACCATTTTGAATATTTGCATCTGTTGGTTCGTTAATGTAAGCAAAATCTTTTGGCATAATTCGGTTGAAAAGAAGCTTACCAACAGTTGTCACCATGATCTTGCCTCGTTGGTCATCAGTGAATGGCTTTTCAGGGAATGCAGATACTTGAACTCCAACACGGGTTTGTAATGAAACATAGTCATTGCGGTAAGCAAGTTCAGCTTCATCAGTATCCTTGAAGATCATTCCTTCACCTTCACGACCCTTATCTTCAGTAGTCATGTAGTAGTTACCAATAACCATATCCTGTGATGGTGAAACAATAGGTTCTCCGTCACGAGGACTAAGAATATGGTGAGCAGCAAGCATTAACAAACGGGCTTCCGCTTGAGCTTCATCAGATAATGGAACGTGAATAGCCATCTGGTCCCCATCAAAGTCAGCGTTATATGCTGAACATACTAATGGGTGAAGACGCATTGACTTACCAGAAACCAAGATTGGTTCAAACGCTTGGATACCTAACCGGTGAAGAGTAGGGGCCCGGTTCAATAGAACTGGGTGTTCCTTAATAACGTCTTCCAATACATCAAAGACATCATCATCACTGCGATCAATCTTACGCTTAGCAGATTTAACGTTAGCGGAAAGACCACGCTTTACCAATTCATGCATAATAAATGGCTTAAATAATTCAAGTGCCATTGGAACTGGTAATCCCATTTGGTTCAACTTCAATGATGGACCAACATCAATAACGGAACGGCCAGAGTAGTCAACACGCTTACCAAGCAAGTTTTGACGGAAACGTCCTTGCTTACCTTTAAGTAAGTGAGAAAGTGACTTCAATGGACGGTTACCTGGTCCAGCTACTGGACGTCCGCGGCGACCATTATCGATTAATGCATCAACAGCTTCTTGAAGCATCCGTTTTTCATTTTGAACAATAATTCCAGGTGCTTGTAATTTAAGAAGTCGCTTCAACCGGTTATTACGGTTAATAACCCGCCGATATAAATCGTTCAAATCGGAGGTAGCAAAACGTCCCCCTTCAAGTTGAACCATTGGCCGCAAGTCAGGTGGCATAACTGGAATTACATCCATAACCATCCATTCAGGCTTATTTCCTGACTTAATGAAAGCTTCAAGAATATCAAGACGACGAATAGCACGAGTCCGTTTTTGACCAGTAGCTTCTTTCAATTCTTCCTTTAATTCAGCAGCTTCCTTTTCTAAGTCAACATCAGCTAAAAGTTTTTGAATAGCAGCAGCTCCCATTTCAGCTTTGAACCGGTCACCATATTCTGCTTTTTTATCACGATATTCAGCTTCAGTTAAAAGTTGTTTCTTTTCAAGTGGAGTATCACCTGGATCAAGAACAACATATGAAGCAAAGTAAATAACTTCTTCAAGCGAACGTGGACTCATATCTAATACAAGCCCCATTCGACTTGGAATTCCTTTAAAGTACCAAATGTGAGATACAGGAGCAGCTAATTCAATGTGCCCCATCCGTTCACGACGAACTTTTGCACTAGTAACCTCAACACCACAACGGTCACAAACACGACCTTTGTAACGGATACGCTTGTACTTTCCACACGCACATTCGTAATCCTTGGTTGGGCCAAAGATTCGTTCGTCAAACAGACCTTGCTTTTCTGGCTTTAATGTCCGGTAGTTAATAGTCTCGGGCTTTTTAACTTCCCCATATGACCAACTACGGATCTTATCTGGAGATGCCAGACCGATCTGCATACTTTCAAATTTATTGACATCAATCAAAGGATGTTCCTCCTTCTTTCAGTAAACCGTAGCAACCTAAATATTAATTTTGATTAGTTTTGTCATCGGTAGTTGTTGAAGTTGCTTCAGACTTGTTTTCTTCTTCGTTCTTCTTATCGTCTGCTTTATGTTCTTCTGCATATTTAGCTAATGCATCAACATTTACAACTTCATCATCATCTTCGTCCATGTTCTTTAACTGAATTTCCTTGTTGTTACCATCAAGAACCTTCATATCAAGACCTAATGCTTGTAATTCCTTAACAAGAACACGGAATGATTCTGGAACACCTGGCTTAGGAATTGGTTGACCATTGATGATTGCATCATAAGTCCGAACACGACCAACAGTATCATCTGACTTGTAAGTAAGGATTTCTTGAAGAGTGTAGGCAGCACCATAAGCTTCAAGAGCCCAAACTTCCATTTCACCGAAACGCTGTCCACCAAATTGTGCCTTACCACCTAATGGCTGTTGAGTAACAAGTGAGTATGGACCAGTTGAACGAGCGTGAATCTTATCATCAACCATGTGAGCTAACTTAAGATAGTGCATTGAACCAACAGCAATTCGGTTTTCAAATGGTTCACCGGTACGACCGTCATAAAGAATTGTCTTACCGTCTTCTGGGAATCCAGATTCACGAACAGCATCCCAAACATCTTTATCAGATGCACCATCGAATACTGGAGTAGCCATATGAATTCCAAGACGACGAGCAGCCATTCCTAGGTGCAATTCAAGAAGCTGACCAATGTTCATACGACTTGGCACACCCATCGGACTAAGCATAATATCAATAGGAGTTCCATCTGGCATGTATGGCATATCTTCTTCTGGCACAACGATAGAAACAGTACCCTTGTTACCATGACGTCCAGACATCTTATCCCCAACTTGGATCTTCCGCTTTTGTGCAATGTAAACACGAACCATTGTATTTACACCTGGTGATAATTCATCCCCATTTTCACGAGTGAAGACTTTAACATCTTGGATGATTCCACCACCACCATGAGGAACACGTAATGAAGTATCACGAACTTCACGTGACTTTTCACCAAAGATAGCGTGAAGAAGACGTTCTTCGGCAGATAATTCAGTCATTCCCTTTGGAGTAACCTTACCTACTAAAATATCTCCATCATGAACTTCGGCACCGACACGAACAATCCCGTTTTCATCAAGATCCTTCAAAGCATCGTCACCAACGTTTGGAATTTCCCGCGTCATTTCTTCAGGTCCAAGCTTGGTTTCACGTGCTTCAGATTCGTATGATTCGATGTGGATAGAAGTATAAACATCGTCTTTAACTAATCGTTCATTAATGGCGATGGCATCTTCGAAGTTGTATCCTTGCCAAGTCATAAAGGCGATTAATGGGTTTTGACCAAGAGCTAATTCACCTTGTTCCATTGATGGACCATCAGCTAATACGTCATCAGCATCAACATGTTCGCCAACCTTAACAATTGGACGTTGGTTGTAGTTCTTACCACCGTTTGAACGACGGAACTTCATTAACTTGTAAGTATCAAGTGTTCCATCTTCTTCACGAACCCGTACTTCACGAGCATCCACATATTCAACCGTTCCTGGCTTCTTAGCAATCATTGCAACCCCAGAGTCATGGGCAGCCTTGTAGTCAATACCAGTACTTACTAATGGTGCATGAGGATTGATCAAAGGAACAGCTTGCCGTTGCATGTTAGCACCCATCAAAGCACGGTTAGAGTCATCGTTTTCAAGGAATGGGATACATGCAGAGGCAACAGAAACAACTTGCTTAGGAGAAACATCCATGTAATCAATGTTTTCAACACTGGTTTCGATGTAATCATCCTTATCACGAGCCATTACTTGATCGTCAACAAATGAACCATCATCATTTAATGGCGTGTTAGCCTGAGCAATGATGAAGTTATCTTCTTCGTCAGCAGTTAAGTAATCAATCTTGTCAGTTACCTTGTGATCCTTCCAGGAAACACGACGGTATGGAGTTTCGATAAATCCATATTTATTTACCCTTGCGTAAGATGAAAGACTGTTAATAAGACCAATGTTAGGACCTTCTGGTGTTTCAATAGGGCACATCCGGCCATAGTGAGTATAGTGAACGTCCCGCACTTCATATCCGGCCCGGTCACGAGTCAAACCACCAGGACCAAGCGCTGAAAGACGACGCTTATGAGTTAATTCACCTAATGGGTTGGTTTGATCCATGAACTGGGAAAGTTGGGATGAACCAAAGAATTCTTTAATAGAAGCAACCACTGGACGAATATTAATTAATTGCTGTGGGGTAACAGTGTCAGGATCTTGAATTGACATCCGTTCACGAACAACCCGTTCCATCCGTGCAAGACCAATCCGGAATTGGTTTTGAAGTAGTTCACCAACTGAACGAATACGACGGTTACCTAAGTGGTCGATATCGTCTGTGCTACCAATACCTTCTTGTAAGTTAAAGAAGTAGTTTAAGGAAGCAAGAATATCAGCTGGTTCAATGTGCTTGTATTCTAATGGGATATGACCGTTACCAATAATAGGTACAACTCGATCAGGATCATTCTTAGAATATACTAAAATCTTTTGTAACTTAACTGGTTCAGTTACAACCGCTTCATCTGATGGAGTGTAAGTAATAGTCTTAAAGTCATCACGGTCTAAGTAAGGTTCAAGCTTATTAAGCAATTCCTTGGTTACCGTATCACCCTTTTGTGCTAATACTTCACCAGTATCAGGATCTGCTAAAGTTTCAGCTAAAGTTTGTCCAAGTAAACGGTACTTAAGCATCAACTTCTTGTTTGTCTTGTAACGACCAACTGGTGCCATATCATAACGCTTTGGATCAAAGAAACGAGCTGTTAATAAGCTCCGTGCTGAATCAGCAGTCTTTGGTTCACCAGGACGAAGCCGTTCATAAATGTCCTTTAAGGCTTCTTCAACCCGAGAATCTTCAGCGTTCTTGTGAACATCTTTATCCAAGGTTAATGATAATGTCTCACTATCGCCACCGAACATGTCGATAATTTCATCGTCAGATCCAAAGCCCAATGCACGAATCAATTCAGTCATTGGCAACTTACGGGTCCGGTCGATTCGAACATATGAAACATTCTTAGCATCAGTTTCGTATTCTAACCATGCACCACGGTTTGGAATAAAGGTAGCACCGTAGTTTGGCCGACCATTTTTATCATTTTCTTCACTATAGTAGACACCCGGTGAACGAACTAATTGTGAAACAATAACCCGTTCGGCACCATTAATAATGAATGTACCTTGGTCAGTCATTAGTGGGAAGTCACCAAAGAATACATCTTGAGACTTAATCTCACCAGTTTCATGGTTAGTTAACCGTAACGTAACATGAAGTGGTGCTGAGTAATTAGCATCGTGTTCACGAGCTTCGTCAACAGTATACTTAGGTTCTAAAAGTTGATAGTCAACGAATTCCAAAGAAAGCTTTCCTTGAAAATCATCAATTGGCATAATATCATCAAACATTTCCCGTAAACCTTTTTCCATAAACCAATTGTAAGAATCGGTTTGGATTTCAATAAGGTTTGGCAATTCGAGAACTTCTTTAATTCGCGAGTAGCTACGACGGGTACGGTGTTTACCGTATTTAACTAAATGTCCAGCCAAACTGTTCACCTCTCTAATTTATTCCGCGAGCTCATTTAAATGTTACAATTTGATTACAATTTGCCTAAAATACGACTTTTGGGCAAAAAAAATCCAAAAACAGTTCAACGACTGTCTTTGGCTTTTATGCAGAATCTGATGGACAATAGATCACCAGGTTCAAATGAACTCACAATTACATACTACTAAAGTATACAAGTTCTATTAAATTTTGTCAACAATTATTTTTATATTTTTTAATTTTTTCCGCCCCAATTTGATAAACCGTTAATAATGCAGTCTAGGATTAATTGGTCACGTTGTTCTGGTGTAATTGAATGACCACCAATTAATTGCGAAGTGCCAAAAATTGGAGTTAGTCCTGCAATAAATAATTCAGCAGCTTCTTTAGGAAGAATATCAGGACGCAACCCTACATCTGGTTGACGGAAGAATGCTGCAATCGGTTCTAGATAATCCATTGTAAAAATCATATTAAGCTTTTGCTGTGCACTTTTCGATAATAAGCGCATTGCTTGATTGTATTGGTCATAAATACTTAATGGATGATGTTTTTTTAATGCCTTAGTGATTTGCCATAATTGTTCATTCGGTGACAAATCATGTTTACGCATTACTTTATTAATATCTTGGCGAACTTTTCCACATAAATTTGTCATTACATCCAGATATAAAACCTCTTTATCGCTGAAGTGGTGGTATAAAGCCGGTTGAGTAATTCCAATCTGTTTGGCAATATCCCGTGTTGAAGTTTCACCAAATCCCTTTTGTAAAAATAATTTTGTAGCGGTTTTTAAGATTGCTTGTCTTGTCTTTTCTAATTGTTCCGCTCGCTTCATTTATTGTTCATCCCCTATTTTTAATCATTAATTATCTGATAAACACATTATAAGACTATAACTTATCTTTTGACAACCGTTTTAGAAAAATAATCATCAAATGTGATAAATGAATGCAATTTGGTAGCTTTTTCTTCTATTATCATTAGAGAACAAAAGTTACAATTATAGCGTTTTTATAATACATAAAACTCAAATATTCAGTTTGTGTATTTCAAATTTAACAAAGCTAGAATGCAAAAACGGTAAATTACTCTGCATTTTCAGAATAATTTACCGTTTCTTTTATTTATTCAATTTTAATTCAACAGCTTTATCTTCATCCGGCTTCTTTACTTTAAAAGTAATTTTACCTTGATGCGCACCTACTGTTACGTCATCCCCCACATTGATTTCACCACTAAGCAGTCCAGTACTCAAATCATCCTCAACATGATCTTGTAAAGCACGACGAAGCGGACGAGCTCCATAAGCGGGATTGTAACCAAGCTTTGCGATCACATCAATTGCAGCAGGCGTAACTTTCAAGTTAATACCTTGCTCGCTTACCCGCTTATTTAAATCATTAACCATGAGTTTAACAATTTGATGAAGTTCTTTCTTTTGTAATGAATGGAAGATAATCGTTTCATCAATCCGATTAAGAAATTCTGGGCGGAAGTATAACCTCATTTGTTGCTTAATCGCCGCCGCCATCGCATTATAGTCTTGTGACATATCTTTTGCCCCAAAACCAACCTCTTTCTCATCCTGAAGCTGAGTTGCTCCAAGGTTAGAAGTCATAATAATAATGGTATTTCTAAAATCAACGCGCCGACCTTTTGCATCAGTTAAGTAACCATCATCTAAAACTTGAAGTAATAAATTAAATACATCCGGATGTGCCTTTTCAGCTTCATCTAATAAGACAACTGAGTATGGATGTTGCCGTACTTTTTCAGTTAATTGGCCACCCTCGTCATAGCCGACATATCCTGGAGCAGCACCAATCAAGCGACTAGTACTATATTTTTCCATATATTCTGACATATCAATCCGGATCATATTATCTTCCGAGCCAAACATTGCAGCGGATAATGCCTTGGCAAGCTCTGTTTTTCCTACCCCAGTCGGTCCTAAAAACATAAAGGAACCAATCGGCCGACTAGGATCCTTAAGCCCGCTTCGTGCACGCCGAATTGCCTTAGCGACTACGGTAACTGCTTCATCTTGACCAATTACTCGTTGGTGCAGAACCTTTTCCAAGTTAACCAATCGTTCACTCTCGCTCTTCTTCAATTGAGTTAAAGGAACTCCTGTCCATTCAGCAACAACTTGTGCAATGTTTTCACCAGTTACTTTCAATTTATAGTTATGAGAATCCTTTTGTTGAGTACGTTGCTTTTTGCGATCAATCTTATCTTTTAGTGCTAATTCTTGTTGACGAAGAGTAGCCGCACGATCAAAGTCTTGATTATCAATTGCTTCTTCTTTTTGGGTTCGCAAATCTTCTAACTGACTTTCTAATGAAGGCTGATGATTTTTCTTATCTTCAGCATCAATCCGAACCATAGCTGCCGATTCATCAATAAGATCAATTGCTTTATCCGGCAAGAAACGATCTGAAATATAACGATCCGACAATTTAACCGCTTCTTCCAACGCTTCATCAGTAATCTTAGCATGGTGGTGTTCCTCATACTTCGGTCGTAGTCCTCGCAGGATTTGCAGGGTTTGGTCAGTAGTTGGCTCATCAACTTGAACAGTAGCAAAGCGTCGTTCAAGTGCTGCATCAGATTCTATATATTTCTGATATTCGTCAAGGGTAGTAGCACCAATTGTTTGCAACTCGCCTCGCGCTAAGGCCGGTTTCAAAATATTGGAAGCATCAATTGCACCTTCAGCGCCACCAGCACCAATTAAGGTATGGAGTTCATCAATAAAAAGAATCACATGCCCGTCGTTTTGAATCTCATCAATCACTTTCTTAAGGCGATCTTCAAATTCTCCTCGATACTTGGTACCCGCAACTAATGATCCCATATCAAGCATCATCAAACGTTTATTAGCCAATTCAGCTGGAACCTTACCATCAACCATCCGCTGAGCAAGCCCTTCAGCAATCGCCGTCTTCCCTACACCAGGTTCGCCGATCAGCACAGGATTGTTCTTGGTACGACGACTAAGAATCTGCTCCACACGTTTAACTTCCTTATTTCGACCAATTACAGGATCAAGCTGGCCATTCCGAGCAAGTTCTGTCATATCACGAGCTAGTTTATCCAATGTTGGTGTACCAGTTTGCTGAATCCGTCGACGAGATGATTGACGATTAGGATTGCGTTGCTGACTATCAGCAATCCCTAACCGCCGTAAAATTACTTTTCTCATCTGTCGTGGCACAACATCTAGACTATATAAAATCCGTGAAGATAGGACACTTTCATCAGCGATTAAGGCTAATAATAAGTGTTCAGTGCCAATCTTCAATGCATGCATTTGTTGGGCTTCTCGACCAGCTAACGATAATACTTGCTTTGCTTTTGGTGAGTATGGGAGATAATCTGAAGCTCCCAGATTTTCCATCGTTCCATAGCCAATTAAGCGTTCAATTTCTTCACGAATATCATCGTTTGTAATAGAAAATTGTTCAAATATTTTATTAGCAATCCCATCTTTATCCATTGAGAGGGCAAGCAGAAGGTGTTCAGTCCCTACTGCTTGGTGTTTAAAGTATTTTGCTTGTTCTTGTGCAATTGCTAGAACATGCTTTGCACTTGGCGTGAACATATTATCCATGTACAATCCCCCTTTTAACTTTCATAGCGAAGTCGATTCAAGAATGATACTAATATCCGGGCGCGAAGTTGATCTTCAACCTTACTATCATTAACTGCTAATGCTTGTTTAGATAATGCAACAAGCATAAGGTCTCCTTCACGTCTCGTAATCACGTCTTCTTCATATAACGTTCGAACAATATCAAAAGCATCACGTTCACGAACCGAGTCGCCAATTGCTTGAATAAGTGAGTTTAGCACATTTACGTCATCAAGTAAATTAACTCGCTCGATTCGAATGTATCCGCCGCCTCCACGCTTACTCTTTACTAAATAACCATTTTGAATGGTAAACCTCGTTTTAATAACATAATTAATTTGTGACGGTACCACATCAAACTGGTTGGCAATCTCAGAACGACGAATTTCGACCTGAGCTGAGTCACCAAGTATTTCTTTTAAGTATGCTTCGATAATATCTGAAATACTTTTATTCTCCATTATATCACCTCGGCTCTTTTGACTAATCTTGACCATTATTTTAACACACTTTTAGAGTCGGCGCCTACTTGTATGATCATTCAGTTACACATTTAAGAAAATAATAAAGACTAGCGAAGCATTCAAGCGCAACACTAGTCTTTTAGAGAATTAAATATGAACTACTTTTTTAATTAGTCGTTATCGTTGTGAACAAAATCAACAACATTCCGACCAACAACCTTGTTATCCTTAAGTTCTTGGATCATATCATTAATTTCGCTTAACTTACGAGTCTTAACAATTGGGTGAACCTTACCTTCTGCACCAAATTGGAAACATTCAGCTAAGTCTTGACGGGTACCAACTAATGAACCAGCAACAATGATACCATCAAGAACAGTCTTAGCAATGTTAAGCTTCATGTCACCTTGTGGAAGCGCAACGGCAACAAGCTTACCATCTGGGCGAAGTGAATCAACTGCTTGGTCGAATGCAGAGGCAGAAACAGCTGTTACTACAGCAGCGTGAACACCGCCAACCTTTTCTTGAATTTGCTTATCAACATCACCGTCATGACGGTTAATTAAAATTTCAGCACCATTCTTCTTAGCGGCTTCAAGCTTATCAGGATTACCATCAACAGCGATAACATGAGCACCAAATACGTTGTGAGCAAGTTGAATACCCAAGTTACCTAAACCACCAGCACCAACGATTGATACCCATTGACCTGGCTTGATGTCAGCAACCTTTAATGCCTTGTACATCGTAACACCAGCACAAGTTAATGAAGTAGCTTCAACAGGATCAAGACCTTCTGGAACCTTAACAGCGTAGTCAGCTGGTACGATACATTGTTCAGCCATTGCACCGTCAGCAGTGTAACCCGCATTAAGAACGTTCCGACAAAGAGTTTCACGACCAGTTAAACAATATTCACAGTGTCCACAGCCCTTGAAGAACCATGCAATTGATACACGGTCGCCAACTTTCAAGGAAGTAACGCCAGGGGCAACCTTAGATACACGACCAACCCCTTCGTGACCGATAATACGACCGGGCTTCTTACCAAAGTCCCCAGCAGCAACGTGTAGATCAGTGTGACAAAGACCACAATATTCCATGTCAACTAAAGCTTCACCGGGCTTCAAATCCCGAAGTTGAACATCTTTAACAGTAACAAAACCGTCTACTGGATCATTAATAACAGCAGCTTTCATAAGGTAAGATCTCCTTTATTAATAAACAAATTACTTTTTTACAATGCTTATAGTACCATAAGTCCTAGACAAATTTAAAGTGAAAATTTGCACATTTACCGAAATAAATAATTTTGTTTTTTTATTAAAGTACTGATATAACAATAATAAAGTCCAGTAAATCAATTCTATTCATATTGTATAGTAAATCACTTACTAATTATCACTAAAACTTTACTGTTACAATTTTAGACGCTCCCTATTAATATGGATGTTATAATTTAATCAATTAGACAAAGGAGTGAGTAGCTAAGTGAAAATGTAAAGCGGCAACATATTCGTTACAATAATCAATCGTTATGGAACGGCAATTGCTGCTGATATCTACACCCCTAAGAATCTAGAAGAAGACAAATTGTTACCAGCCATCGTAATCGGGGTACCTTATGGAAGCACAAAGGAACAGGCAGCAGCAATTTATGCAAATACGTTTGCTCAATTAGGTTTTGTTACCCTTGCATTTGATCAAGTATACATGGGCGAATCAGCTGGCGAACCTCGTCATGTTGCTTCTCCAGACTTATATGCGGAATCTGTTAGTGCCGCAGTTGATTATCTAAGTACAAAAGCAAAGCATGTCAATCGCGAACAAATAAGTGTTATCGGTATCAGTGGAGGGGCAGGCTTTGCTCTTAGCGCTGCGGCTGTTGATACACGAATTAAATCTGTTGTAACAATTTCAATGTATGATATGACAGATATTCGTGAGATGGCTAATCTTGCTCCTGAACAATTATTCCAGCTTAAAGATCAATTATCAAAGCAACGGTGGGACGATTTTGAAAATGGGCAGCCTGACTATCACCCTTCCTTCCCAGAAGAACCATATGATAGTATTGACAATTTACCAAATCATGATGAATTAACAAATGAGTGGCTTCGTTTTTACGCTCTTAAACGTGGCTTCCATCCCAATGCACGTGGAACTGCAACAACCACTTCTAATTTAGCAATGCTTGAATTTTCTGCGTTAGACTATATTAAAGAAATTTCACCACGACCAATCCTATTTGTTTATGGAGACAATGCTCATTCCCGCTCTTACTCTGAGAGAGCTTATTACCTTGCTAACCAACCAAAGCAAAGATTGATCGTAGAAGACTGCGAGCATATTGATCTGTATGATAATATGGAAAAAATTCCAGTAAATCAAATTGCAAAGTTTATAAAGGATTAGTTTCAACGCATAATCAAACGACAAATGCCAATCAGCGCCTCAATTATGGAGCACTGGTTGGCATTTTTCTTTTAAATGTTTTCGGAAATTAATAATAAAAAAACTGCTATCTCTTCTACTATAGAAATGATAACAGTCTTTTTAACTTATCGGAATTACAAGATTTGAACTTGCGACCTCTGCGTCCCGAACGCAGCGCTCTACCAAGCTGAGCTAAATTCCGAAAAAATAAGCGTAACAGTTAAACTGTCACGCTTACTATAATTAGTGCACCCAGAAGGAGTCGAACCTTCAACCTTCTGATTCGTAGTCAGACACTCTATCCAATTGCGCTATGGGTGCATATAAGCGGAAGACGGGATTCGAACCCGCGACCCCCACCATGGCAAGGTGATGTTCTACCACTGAACTACTTCCGCATGTCTCTGATAAGTTATTCCCTATCAACGATTATTAATATTACACGAAAATCTCATCAATGTCAACAAGAATTTTCAAAAAATATTAAATGCGGATGAAGGGACTTGAACCCTTACATCAAAATGATACAAGATCCTAAATCTTGCGCGTCTGCCAATTCCGCCACATCCGCAAATTAATGGAGGATACAGGGCTCGAACCTGTGACCCCCTGCTTGTAAGGCAGATGCTCTCCCAACTGAGCTAATCCTCCATAAATAGGCTTGCTATATAAATCAGCCTATTCAATATATCATCTATATGATCTTTTGTCAAATCCTATTTAAGATTTAATTCAATTAATTTTTCATCAATCATGGCTAAGACCTTCTTAGCAGCAGCCGGATCTTCAACAAAATCATATTTATCACCATCAATAACCATCTTAGGACTTTCATTATAATCCTCATACCATTGAACATAACGCTCGTTTAAGTTTTTATAATATGAATATAAGGAAGGATCATTAGCAATTTGTTCAAATGAACGTCCCCGCTTCTTAATCCGTTCAAGCATTGTCTCAAACGAAACCCTAATTGTAATTAAAAGGTTGGGGGCTTTTTGGTGTGGTTGCTCTGGTAATTCTTCCATCATGTTACCTAATAATGAAGAATAAATATTTGACTCTGTTTCCGTAGCTCGACCCATATCCGCGTTTAACTTGAATAATAAGGCATCTTCAAAAATTGAACGATCCAAAACATTTAAATCATTCGAGTATGAATCTTTAATCTCATCAAGTCGCTTGTTTAAAAAGTAAATCTGTAATAAGAAACCATATTTTTTAGGATCTTTATAAAAAAGCGGCAAAATTTTATTATCGTCAACAGATTCATAGAAGGCTTGGCTATTAAGATGGTCTGCCAATAACTTTGTCAAACTGGTCTTTCCTGCACCGATTGTCCCGGCTAAAGCAATCATTAGTTATTTCCCCCTGTTTCAAATTCAAAAAGTAACGAAAACAATTCTAACATTTAAAATAAAAAGGAGCGAGTATTTTCTCGTTCCCTTTTTATTAATGTCTTTAGACCTAGTTGAGTGCGCGAGCAGAGCGAGTGCACGAAACAAAAAACCACCTGCTATGCGGGTGGGCGATAAAAATTATATAAAAAAGGCCTCTTTTGCCTTAAGATGTAGGTGTTCAAGCCAAAGTCAATAAGGGAAAAGAGGTTATATAAATATGGCTAATAAATTAAATAGCTTAGCCCATACGAAGTGGTTATGTAAGTATCACATCGTATTCATACCAAAGTATAGACGTAAAGCGATCTTCAATCAATACCGAAGAGACCTGAGAGATTATATTCGTTTGTTGTGCAAATATAAGGGAGTAGAAATAATTGAAGGTCATATGATGCCAGATCATGTGCACTTGTTAGTAAGTATTCCGCCGAAACTAAGTGTCTCGCAGTTTATGGGATACTTAAAAGGGAAAAGTGCATTAATGATGTTTGATCGACATGCAAACTTAAAATACAAATATGGGAACCGACATTTTTGGGCTGAAGGCTACTATGTGAGTACAGTTGGATTAAATGAATCCACGATAAAGAAGTATATCCGAGATCAAGAGAAACATGATATAGCAATGGATAAGCTAACAAGTGTGGAATATTCGGACCCTTTTAAGGGTAAGTGAGGTAGTATAAACACCGCTTAAAGCGGTGGCAAAGTAGTCAGAGCATTTTGGCTTGAGCAAAGCGAAAGCCAGCGCCTTGAGACGCCGGCTTTTATTATCGGCTTATAGCCGATGTGCAAACCACCCGTTTGACGGGTGGTTATGATTTTATTAATCATCTTCCGGTTCGTACGATTCACCCTTTGTTCGCCGTGATAAATCAACCTTATCAAGCGGAATCAAGTGCGTCTTGTAACGAATCTTGTAGTAGAAGAAAAGAATTAAGAATAATGGAATTCCCATGTAAGTAATTAAAATGTTTTGCCAATCCATTTTTACAAAAGCATCAATGTTTTGACCACAAATAACGACAATACATAGAGCAAGCGCGAATACTGGACCAAATGGGAACCCTGTTGCATGATACTTCAATTCAGACAGTGTATGTCCTTGCTTAAGAAATGCTTTCCTAAAGCGGTAGTGGGAAATTGCAATTCCTAACCATGCAATAAATCCACATAATCCAGATGCACCAATTAAGTAGTTATAAGCTTTGGGACCAATGAATTGAGTTGCATAGGCTGCTAATGAGACAACCATCGTTCCCAGCAAAGCATAAATCGGAATACCACGCCGGTTTACATAACCAAAAATCCGCCATGCATATCCTTCACGCGCTTGTGAATAAAGCATCCGGGTTGAGGCATATAAACCAGAGTTAGCAGCAGAAATGACGGCAGTTAAGATAACCGCATTCATTGCACTAGCTGCAAAGGCTAATCCCGCCCGCTTAAACACAATTGTAAATGGACTCATTGTAATGTTTGAAACATCTTGATTCAATAAGTTCTTATCTGTATAAGGCAGGATACAAGCAATAACAAAAATAGCAAAAATATAAAAAAGTAAAATTCGCCAGAAAGTTGAATGAATTGCCTTGGAGACAGACTTTTCTGGTGTAGCGGCTTCACCAGCAGTAATTCCAACTAATTCTGTTCCTTGGAATGAGAAACCAGCAACCAAGAAAACGCTAATAATCGCTGGCACTCCCCCAACAAACGGTGCTTGCTTGTAGTGGAAGTTGCTTAACCCAACAGGCTTACCGCCCATAATTCCAAAAATAATTGCAACACCAACAATTAAAAATACGATAACAGTGACCACTTTGATTAAAGCAAGCCAAAATTCGGTTTCACCATAAGATCGTACCGATAAATAATTGATTAAGAAAATTAGCGCCATCACTGTTACACTAAAAATCCAGCCTGGAACATTGGGAAGCCAATAATTCATTACAATTCCCGCAGTTGTAACATCAACGGGAATTGTAATTGCCCAGTTAAACCAATAATTCCAACCAAGAGCAAATCCGAGCGCTGGATCAACAAATTTCGTCGAATAAGCTGAAAACGACCCAGTCAATGGCATATATGTTGCCATTTCACCTAGACTCGTCATTAGGAAATAAACCATAATTCCCATAATTCCATATGCAACCAATGCTCCACCAGGTCCCGCAGTTGAAATAGCGGATCCACTGGCAATAAAAAGTCCAGTACCGATTGTTCCACCAAGAGCAATCATGGACAAGTGACGCGTCTGTAATGTCCGTTCCATATGACCCGTCGACTTAGATTCATCTGCCATAAATATATTTCCTCCAAATTTGTGTGTCTTAACGTCAACATTTTCGAAGAGGATAAATTAAAAGGGTCTTCTGATCGGTAACCCTACCAGAAGACCCAACTTAATACCTATAATTAATCGTTGAATCAATTTAGGAAGCGCCCCGCAATTATTGCGACAGTCTATAGCCTATTATGACTATAGCCCAACACCTACCAGAAATAAGCTAAGTAGTGTTTCGGCATATTTCCCTTTCACTAATACTCCGGTGCTTATTCACCTAATATCAGTTACTAATAAAATATGCAACCTCTTCATCGAATGAAATTATACCCCACTCAAATAAAAATGCAAGCCCGATTATTTAATAATGCGTTGCCATAAATCGTCCTTGTCATAAACAAAGCCACATTTAATAAGCACTCGCTGGGAACGATAATTACTTTGTTTGCATTCCGCATGAATCGTAATTTTAGATGGCAAAATAGAAATAAATTTTTGAAGTGCAGCTGTCATTATGCCTTTATTCCATTGGTCTTGCTGCAAAAGATAGCCTAATTCATAATGATGAGCAATTCTTTTTCCTTCATCCCCATACCAAGGGCTTAATACAACCATTCCCACTACATCCCCATTTAGTTTCACTACCATAACATGATTCTGGTGAACAAATATCTTAATAGCTTGCACACGATTTTCTCTTTGAAGAGGTAAAAATAATCCCACTGCTCGTGTTAAATTTTCATCGTCTAATAATTTAACTATTGCTCCTAAATTGTTATTATCTTTTGCTGATTCAATTATAATTTCACACATTTTTCTCCTATTTCCCGGGAAATAAAAAGAGGAGCAACCAAATAAGATTGCCCTTCATCAATTCCAATTATTAAATTTCAACACTACGAAAGAACGGAATTCGTTGTAATCGTGGTGCCCAAGCGACATAGAGCCATTCAGCTACTTGTAACCATGCATAAGCTAATAACATTGCACCAATAGTATCAAATGGCCAGTGAGCATAAAGATATACCCGTGATACCGCCAGGAAGAAAACTGCAAATATTAATAAGATTTGCAAAATTGTGCGAACAGATGCTTTTTGAATAAGCGGAATTACTATTAAGAATAAAATTGCTACTACCAAGAAGAATCCTAAAGTGTGCCCACTAGGAAAACTATAGCCATCATCTGCCGCTAAGTGTTGTGCAGGACGGACCCGCTTAACGATGTGTTTAATGATTGTTCCAAGCACATCTCCACCAAAAATTGTTCCTAGTGACCACAAAGCTGGAATGCGATAACCTTTCAGCCATAAAACACCTGCAATAATAAATACCCATACTAAATCTAAGACCGGTTTAGCTAAAAATGAAAGTAAGCTCATCAAAGCATGGAACCAACCAATGTCTTCCAGACGCTGACTAGTAAATAATGACTGCAAAACAGCATCAATCATTGTTAGCACTGACGAATTAAACATAATTAATAGCATCAATGCAAGAAAGAAACCACCGCTTAAGGCAAAACGCCACCAACGATGATCATCACGTTCAATAAACATAATCAAGGATTCTCCTAACTTAAATTAATTAATCAAAAATGAGTATACCACAGTGTCAAAAATTCCATCGTGATTTTTTGATTAAATATTTATGAAGATAGTTCAAAACACGATTTAAAAGTTCCCCTAACCCAAAGCCAAGCGTAATTGCCCCAACAATTACAACTACCTGATAGAAATAAACAGTAACAAGGTGGTAATTACCAATAGCAAAATTACGAACCATTTTATAAGCCTGTCCTCCCGGCACGAATGGAACTAGCGCAGGCACATTAAAAACAATAATTGGCATTCGTTTTCGACGAGCAGCTGCCTGACTCAATACCGAAATTAAGATTGCAGCAACTAAATTACTAAACGCAAGGCCAATTCCACTGCAATAATACATTATCCAATAGATTACCCATACGCCTCCGCCAATCATCCCCGCAGTATTGTAGGCACGTTTAGGAATGTTTAAGAGGATCCCAAAACAAACTGTCGAAACATAGCATAAGAAAAATTGTAATAATAGGGTACTCCAATTCATCTCCTACCCTCCTAATTAAAGTGCAAAACAATTACTATCGCGCTACCAATCGAAACGGCAGTTAGGATCGCCTCAATCCCTCTTGTGGGTCCGCTGATTAAATTTCCTGAAACTAAATCCCGCGCCGCATTAGTTAAGGGCACTCCAGGAACCAGAGGCATAACTGCGCCAATAATAATATCATTAATATTATTAGCGAGGTGCATCTTAACAAAGATCACCGCTAAAATACCTATAATCAAGGAAGAACAAAACTCTCCTAAATACTGAATCTTAAATTTTCGTAAGAGATATGAAAACGCAGCATAGCCTATCCCACCGGCAAGGAAGCCGGCCCAAGAATCAGAAACATTGCCTGTAAAGACAATCATCAATGCGCCACTTAAAATTGCAGCGGCAAATGATTCGTACCAATTTTGCCATCTTGGCATCTTTTGGCGATCAATCTTTTTTAATTTAGCAAATGCTTGTGGAACATCAATTTTGCGCCGTGCTAGTTCACGAGAAACTTCATTTACCTCCGCAATTTTACTTAAATTATTTTTTCGATGACGAATAGTAATTACTTGAGCATGGGGATCATTAATTGTTCCGACTACAATTCCGGTCACAGTTGTAAATGCCTGAAAGTCATGTAAGCCAGCACTTTGGGCCATTCGAGATAAGGTATCGTTAACTCGTTCCATATTTGAGCCGTTTTCAATTAAAAGTCTCCCAGCCAGTAAACAAGTTTTAAGTGCGAGTGCTTGTCGTCGTTTTGTTAACATCTTTTCGCCTTCTCTGTTCAAAGATATTTATTATTATCCTCCGTTTAGATAGGGAGCTCAATACTAAAAAAACGACCGGAAAAATCCAGTCGCTTTTTAGTTTAGTATTTAGTCTTTAACGACATTTGCTGCTTGAAGGCCACGTTCACCTTCCTCAACATCAAATGTAACATGTTGACCTTCACTTAATGACTTAAAGCCATCCCCTTGAATAGCAGAAAAATGAACAAATACATCATCGCCACTTTCACGCGTAATGAAGCCATAGCCCTTATCGTCATTAAACCATTTAACAGTTCCTTGTTCCATATTGGAAATCCTCCTGTGCATTAAGCACTAATATAATTTGTAATTCGTCTCAGGTGAAGAGATCCATTTGCAATGAAACAATCGAACCAACCGCACTTAAAAAAACTACAAAAACCATTGTATCACATAAGCAATCATTTACATAATTAATCTTTATTTTCTTGAGCTGTGTCCGGTTCAATAAAAATATTATGTGATGCCTTATATGAAACATTAATTTCTTGGTCGTTATTTTCTTTTTGAATCACAATTGGTCCTTCAAAAGGCTCATGGCGAATTACAGTAACTTGTTCTTGAGGTCGTAATCCTAACTCTTCTAAGTAAGTGAGAAGTTCATGATTATCTAAGAATCGTTCTAGTTCAACTTTTTCCCCATCATCAGCATCTGCCAATAAACGATGCGTTACATCTGGAAACTTGCCATTAGCTGATGGAATTACTCCACCATGCGGACAATGATCAGGGTGTTGAAGAAAAGAATCTAAGGCCGTTGCTAGGCGATCACTTGTCTGATGTTCAAGAATTTCCGCTTCTGAATGAACATCTGCAAAATTATAGTGAAGCTTATCTACTAAAAATGTTTCCCATAAACGATGCTTCCGAACTAATTCCGCAGCATACTTTTGTCCTTTTTCCGTTAAAGAAATACCGGCATATGGTTCATGAACAACCAGCCCTTCGTCAGCCAACTTAGAAATCATCTCGGTTACTGATCCAGCGGCAATTCCTAGTCCAAGGGAAATCTCTTTATTAGAAACTTTTTTATGACTACCACCTAATTCAAAAATAATTTTTAGATAGTCTTCCTTCATTGGAGTCAAATTGTTTCACCTCTGGGTATTAAAATTTGGCCTACGATCGGTCATTGTGTGTTTTTATATATTAACATTGAACCCAAATTGATTATAGCATATTATTAAAAGTGTAGTTTGGAAAGCCTAACTTTTTTGTTATAAGCTTTTTACAAACCCGCAATCGATCTTTACGGAGGAGTAGGTAAATCATGGACGAAAAAGTAACAGGGAAACGCTTTTTAGCAGTTCCCCTCCTAAATGTATTAATTACAATTGTTGAAATTCTTGGAGGTATTCTCTCTGGAAGTTTAGCCTTACTATCAGACGCTTTTCATAACTTGGGAGATTCGCTTTCCATTGTACTAGGCTATTTTGCCCAGCATATTGGGGGACAGCCAGAGAATCGGCAACGAACTTATGGCTACCGGCGAGCTGAAATCCTCTCAGCATTAACTAATAGTATTTTCCTGATTGTTATCTCTGTCTTCTTAATTATTGAAGCTATCAAACGGTTAGAGCATCCTCAGCATATTAACGGGGGCATTATGTTAACCGTGGCCGTGATTGGTCTTCTTGCAAACTTTATTTCCGCAGCCCTTTTACATGCTGGTAGCGAAGACAGCTTAAATGTTAAAGCAACTTATCTCCATATTCTAAGTGATGCACTTTCATCAGTTGCCGTTATCATTGGAGGAATCATTCTTACCTTTGTTAATGTTCCATGGCTTGATCCCGCCTTGACAATTGGGGTTGCCCTCTATATTGCTTATGAGGCTTGGCCAATTATTAATCAAACCATTAAAATTCTCATGCAGTCCTCCCCAGATCTTGATTATAATTCCATCGAAAATGATTTAAAGCAAATCGACGGAGTTACGGCAGTTCATCACGTCCATGCATGGATGATGGATGAACACCGAATCATTTTCTCTGCCCATCTTAATTGTGATGACTTGCCACTAAGCCAGGTTGAGCGAATCTATAGTCAAGTAGAAAAAATCTTGTATGAAAAATATGGGATCTGTCACGTTACTATTCAAGCAGAATATCACCGTGGGAAAGATGAAAAATTATTCAACACTCCTGTTGATGAAAAGAACGTTATTAATAACGATTTCAAAGAGGACTAAAATTAAAAGGAAGCAAAAAGTTGAGCGAAAACTCAGCCTCTTGCTTCCTATTTTTTTTACATCGATTAAAATAATTTTCCGACTCCATAGTGAATCGTAATCGTAATCAAACCAATAATAATATTTCGAATAACTGCAATTTTTACAAGCCCGTTCCCGAGTTTAGAACTGATATAACCGGTTAGAGCGCTCGTAAAAGCAACCGCTAAAATCACGGCATACCACTTATATGCTTCGGGAGCAAAAGTCATCGCCATCAACGGAATCAAGCCTCCAGCAGCTGCTGAAAAAAGAGAAGAAAATGCCGCATCCCAAGGGTTAAGATAGTGACCAAGCTCAATATCATACTTAATCCGAACAACCGTCTCAAGGGGCTTTTTATTAAGGAGGTCTTTAGCAATTTTGATTGATGTTTCAGGGGTAACTCCTTTATTTACATAATAGTCTTTTACTGCCGCAAGTTCCCCTTCATAATCGATTTTTAAGAGCCGCTCTTCTTTAGCAACGGCCGCTTTTTCCGTATCCTTTTGAGTAGATACAGAGGCATATTCGCCAGAAGCCATTGAAAATGCACAGGCAAGCAAATCAGATAAGCCAGCAATGAAGATAGTAAAACGGTCACTTGTCGCTGCTGCTACCGATACCAAAACACCGACAACAGTCAGAATGCCATCATTTGAACCTAGTACCCCTGCTCGTAACGTATTCAGTTTTTCTTCCATTGTTTGCTTCTGATGTTTTTTCACCTTAATACTCATTTAATCTCATCTCCCTACCGCGCAAATAATTGTCCAATCAGGTATGTAACTCCCATTGTTAACAATCCAGCAACTGCATTTCTGATCATTGACTTAATTCGGTTAGATTTTCCTAAAACTGCCGCAAAATAACCAGTAATTAACAAGGCAATCAGAACTGCAATTGCGGTTGCTAAAATTCGAACGTTTGTGGGGGAAACGGTAACCGCCACCATCGGTAAAATTGAACCGGTTGGAAAAGATATAAAGGAAGCAATCGCCGCAGCATATGGGCTTGTAAACTCATTGGGATTAAAGCCATAGCGCTCTTGAACAGTTGTCCCTAAAGCATCTTTTTCCATTAATTCTTTCGTCGCTTGTTTAGCTAGTTGCGAATCGATGTCTTGAGCTTCATATTTCTTTTGAACATAGTCAAATTCATGCTGGTATTGATTTTGAAGGCGTTGCTTTTCACTAATCAATGCCATTTTTTGCGAGTCCTTTTGGGTTGAAACCGAGACATACTCCCCCATACACATTGAAATCATCCCGGCAAGTGTTCCCGACAAACCTGCAATTAAGATAGAACGGGCATTACTCGTTGCCGCTGCCACCCCGATAACAATTCCGGCAATTGAAATAATCCCATCATTAGCCCCCATCACACTTGCACGCAGAACGTTTACCTTTTGTGCTAGTGACATCTTTTTCTTGGACACATTTATCCCTTCTCTCTTTTAGTTTAGAATCATTATAACATAGAGATGAGTAAAAACAACCAAATAATCTTCAAATGATATTCTATCTTAGAATCATTAAAAAATATACTTTCATGTAAAAAGCGATAGTCCTAATCAGAACTATCGCAATAATCTTAAAAATTAAATTATTTATTCATAAGCCTGAACAGTGTTTGTCCGAATAACAAATACTGACGTTCCAGCATGACGAGCCATGTATGATGCCTGAGAACCAACCGCCTTACGATTACCCTTCTTACCAATTGAACCAACAACTAATAAATCTGGCTGAAAAGCGGGGATAACATGATTACAAATCCGCTCAGCTGGCCGCTCCCCACGATCAACAATCGCCGTAATCTTTTCTGGATCAACGCCGTAATCAATTGCTGCTTGGACATATTCATTTACCCGTTGACGTAATTCGTCTTCACTACTATGAACATAATCCTTATCTAAGATTTGATATACATTTACCCGGTCAGTTTCCAGAATTGATACAATTCCTAGCTCTGAACCATCACGTTTCGCCTTATCAACCGCGTATGAGAAAGCGGCACGGGCATCTGGTGCATCGTCAACACCAACGAGGATCTTCTTGAACTTCTTTGGCTTTATTTCGAACATTAGTATTCTCCTCCCTATGTTCTACACTTTAACGGTGAAGCATTACTCGCTCCTCTTCGTTAAATCATATTCTTCACTCCTTATGTTACTACTTATCTCGATTTTGTAAATAATTATTTTGGCCTTCCTAAAATAAAAGTGATTTATTAAAGAATTTTATAATTATTTTTTCAAATTCACTTCTACACAATTCTCATTTTGACGACTTATAGAACAATCGATATAATAAAAGTTACTTACTTCTTGATAATATCAACGAAATGGGGTTAATTATTTCATGTCAATGATTGAATTTCATAATGTACAAAAATATTATGGCAAGTTTCATGCATTAAAAGATATTAATTTAACAATCGATGATGGTGAAACAGTTGTTTTAATTGGGCCATCTGGCTCGGGAAAAAGTAGTTTAATCCGGACCGTTAATGGTTTAGATCCTATTAGAGACGGTCAATTAATCGTTAATGGGTTTGACCTTGCCGATAAGAAAACCAATGTAAATTTAATTCGAAAAGATGTCGGAATGGTCTTTCAACACTTTAACTTATACAACAATAAGAGTGTTATCGAAAACATAATGCTCGCACCACGAATTGTATTAAAGCGTCCGGAAGAAGAAAACCGTGAGTTAGCAATGAAACTGCTTGATAAAGTTGGCCTTGCAAATAAAGCTGAAAGTATGCCTGCTCAGCTATCTGGAGGGCAAAAACAACGAATTGCGATTGCCCGCAGTCTGGCTATGAAGCCTAAATGCCTCCTATTCGATGAACCAACAAGTGCTCTCGATCCTGAAATGATTGATGATGTTTTAGACGTTATGAAAGATATCGCTAAAAACTCCAACATGACAATGTTAGTAGTGACCCACGAAATGGGCTTTGCACGGGCAGTTGCTGACCGGGTTATTTTTATGGCAGATGGTCGGATCTTAGAAGACGATTCAACCGAAAAATTCTTTGGCGACCAGCCTTCTACAGAGCGTGCTCGCGAATTTATGAGTAAGATCAGTGGTCACTAAGGAGGAATTATAATGAAAAAGTATTGGCGATTGATTAGTCTTAGCGCCCTCCTCTTTGTTGCTCTCCTTACTCTTTCTGCCTGCGGTACCTCAATTGCAAAAAAAGATGTTCTGACCGAAGATATGCGTAGTCAACGAATTACCTGGGGAGTTAAAGCAGATACCCGCCTATTTGGGCTGGAAAATATCCGGACAGGAAAGCTAGAAGGATTTGAAATTGATCTTGCAACAGCTATTACAAAAAAGATCCTCGGCCCACAGGGAAAACCAATTTTTGTTCCTGTAACCAGCGGAACCCGGGTGCCCCTATTAAAAAATGGTAATATTGATGCGATTATGGCAACCATGACGATCACTCCTGAGCGAGAAAAGCAAGTTGACTTTACCCATTCTTACTTTGATGCTGGTCAATCTCTCCTAGTTAAAAAGGGAAGTCCAATCAAAAACATCAGCGATTTAAATCGACGAGGTGCTGTAATTCTTGGGGTTTCTGGATCAAATTCAGTTAAAAACGTTGCGAAGTTTGCTCCTAAAGCACGTGTCCTTCAATTATCTGACTATGCTCAAGCGATGACGGCCCTTAAATCTAAACAGGGGGATGCCCTTACCACTGATAATGGGATTCTCTATGGGATGGCAGCTGAAAACCCAGGCTATGAAGTTGTCGGCGGTAACTTTACTAAAGAACCTTATGGAATCGCCGTTAACAAAAATCAAACGCGTTTTCGCAATAAATTAAACTGGGCGTTAAGAGAAGTTGAAAAGGATGGAACCTACAACCGTCTTCTTCTTAAATGGTTTGGCAATGTTAAAGGATTTAATTATCAGGAGATGAAGCGCTAATGTTAAATTTAATTATAAATGAGTGGCATCCCCTTTTAACCGGCCTCTGGAATACTATTCTATGTAGCCTTATTGCACTAATCGGGAGCCTTATTATTGGAACCTTTTTTGCCCTTCTCGAGATTTCGCAGCATCGGGTTTTAAAAATCATCGGTCATGTCTATGTGGAGGTCTTTCGTAATATCCCACTATTGGTAATTACAATGGCTTTTTTCCTGATTATCCCAATGTATGTAGTGAAAATTAATGGATTTACTGCGGGAACAATTGGCTTAACTCTTTATACGTCTGCATTTATTGCTGAAACTGTGCGTGCTGGAATTAATTCAATTGATCCTGGTCAAATGGAAGGAGCCCTTGCCAATGGACTTACTTATGGACAAGCGATGCGCTACATTGTTTTACCACAAGCATTTCGCGTTGTTATTCCACCACTTGGCAATCAATTTATCAATTTGGTTAAAAACTCATCGGTCCTTGCCTTTGTCGCTGGCTTTGATCTTATGTACCAAGGAAATCTAATTGCAAACGATACCTTAGCAACTATGCCCACGTATTTCATTGTCGGGATCATGTACCTCATCATCACGCTTCCGTTGAGTTATTATATGCGACACCTTGAAAAGAAATTAGCCTAGGAGGGATGATCAATGCAAAACTTTATTGACGCTTATTCATGGATTAATATCCGTTTCCTCCTAGAAGGACTTTGGATTACGATTGAAGTTTCCGTAATTTCAATTATAATCAGTTTTATTTTGGGAACTTTTCTCGGAATTATTCGTTACGCTAACATCAAATACTTATCAGCAATTGTAGGATTCATTATCGATATTATCCGTAATCTTCCTCTCCTGCTAATAATTTTCTTCACCTACTTTGGCCTCCCCAATATCGGAATTAAACCAGAAATTATTCCTGCCGCAATTATGGCGCTTTCAATTTTCGAATCGGCAATGGTTGCTGAAATCGTTCGCTCAGGGATAAATTCGATTGATTACGGTCAAACGGAAGGGGCATTAGCTAATGGATTAACTAAGTGGCAAGCATTACGAATTATTGTCTTACCACAAGCAATTAAGAATATGATGCCGGCTCTCGTTAGTCAGTTCATTTCATTAGTTAAGGATACATCACTAGCAACAATCATCGTCTTGCCAGAGTTAATGTACCACGCCCAGATCATCTATGGTCAAAACACAAATTATATTATTCCGATGTTCGTTGCGTTAGCAGTCCTCTACTTTATTGTCTGCTACTCATTATCATTGGTTGCACGTTATTTGCATAAACACATTGCATAAGTATAAACAGAGGCTGAGAAAAACAACAGTTTTTTCTCAGCCTCGTTTTATATGAATATTGTTACGATATCGCGGAAATTAACCACAAGGCGGTTAATTTCCACTCACTTATTTAATACTGAATCATAAAGTCAAACCGTTGATGCTCTCCGGTCAAGCGATTAACATGCCGTTCCATCACTTGACGTCGTTGTCCAAACATCATCCAAACGGCGATTCCAATAAATACTACTAATTCTATTCCCGTCCCAATCCAATTTTGAACTGTTACTTTGCCAGTCATCAACGTTGAATCAGAAGCAATAAATGCCGTCCAATCTAATAGGAAGTGCATTACCATTGCTAGCCATAATTGACCAGTATAAACATAAACGGTTGCAAAAAATAGTCCAATCCCAGCTGCGCTAACTGCTTGTAAAACAGTCATTGACCATTCTTGAGGGCCATAGTTGGTAAGATGAACAATTCCGAATAAAATTGAACTCGTTGCTAATGCCAACGGAAGGCGTTGCTTAACATTGCGCCAAGCATAGAATAAGATGCCAAGAATAGCAAAACGGAATAAGGTCTCTTCCATTACCGCAGCCTCAAACGCCGAAAGGGTAAAATCCCAATTAGCACGGTGGAGCCTTGGCATTTCTCCCGTATTTAAGGCCATAAAGATAATATCAACAACAACTAATCCAGCAAATATCCCCCAATTAAAATCACCGCTCCAGTGTGGTTTTAATCCTGGCCATGATAAATGCCACGTCCGCATAACAGTTGTCGTAAGAATAAAGAAAGCAACTGCGCCAACTGCACCAGTCGATAATGCTAATAATAAGAAGTGATTATCAACCAAGTCTGTTGGTAAGGCAATCAATGGCGTAAAAACCACCTGAGCTAACCAGGCAATAAAGATTAGCCGTTCGATGCTCCAATGCATGAACTCACCAATTACGCTTGCAAATGGTGCAAACATAATAAAGTAATAAAAAATCATCATTGTCACAACGCCCCGGGATGGTAAATGTAATAGAACAATAATTTCTCGAACCATTACATCCCAAGCAAACACTAAAATTATCGGCTGGGCAATTACCTGCAGCCATGCATTCAACTTTTTAACTAACAAGGATACATTAGGTAAGAGTTCAAAGACTAAACCAATTCCTAAAATAATAACCATGATCAATAATGCTAATGCAACGGTCTGACGATTAAATTCGTAATTACGAATCATCATCATTGCCAAAATGACCAGGGTCGCCCCAATTTGAACCCGGTACCAGATCCTAAGATAATCGTTTCCGGTCATTTTTCCTCATCCTCTCTGGGAAATCTAAAATAATTGCTAAATATGATCATACCAAACAATCTC
The DNA here is from genome assembly GCF_000016825.1 of Limosilactobacillus reuteri subsp. reuteri. Lineage (NCBI taxonomy): Bacteria > Bacillati > Bacillota > Bacilli > Lactobacillales > Lactobacillaceae > Limosilactobacillus > Limosilactobacillus reuteri. The sequence goes on from NC_009513.1 coordinate 1,566,509, forward strand.
CTTAGTTTTAAGAACAAATCTTCTTTTTTTAGTTTAAACCACAAAAGAACCTGCAGGCAAAAAAACTGCAAGTTCTTTTATCGTTTATTTTGTGTTTCCAGTTGCAACTGGTTGCTTCTCTTTACTATTCTTCTTTTTAGAATGTTGCTGAGAGTTCCGGTGGGAATGATTATTCTGTCGTTCGTTTTTATGTGTTTGATTATTTTTATTGTTTGGTCGACGATAGTGTTGGTTTTCGGAACGATTATTACCGTTCAAAATTGTCACCATCGGAATAATCACTGGACGACGACCGGTGCGATCATAGAGTAATTTTTGTAAACGGCTGATAATTGTCCGGTTTAATACCCGTTGATCAATGTGTTTGTGATTCTTAAATGTATTAAGGATTGCCCAGAATACTTCATGATTGGCTGCCTTAATCAGCTCTTGTGATTCATGCATATAAACAAAGCCACGAGAAACAATATCAGGCCCCGCAACAATTTGATAATCCTTTAAGTCGACAACCGCAATCGCTGTTACGACACCTTCTTCTGAAAGCAAGCGTCGTTCGCGAATTTCTGGATTTCCAACCGTATCTCCCGCATCACGACCATCAATATAAACATCACTAACACTATCAATATGGTCCGCCACTCGACAAGAGTCTTTCGTAAGAGCTAAAACATCCCCATTTGCAAGGACAAAGCTATTTTCCTTTGGTACACCAGTCATTTCAGCTAACTTAGTGTGAATTTTTTGCATTCGGTATTCCCCGTGAACCGGAGCAAAGAACTTAGGCTTCATTAACCGTAGCATAAATTCTTCATCGACTTGACCACCGTGTCCTGATGTGTGGATATTATTAACATACCCGTGAATTACATTAGCCCCGCTCTCTTCAAGCTTATTGATGAGGGCATTAACACTAGTAGTATTTCCTGGAATTGGGTTACTAGAGAAAACAACTGTATCTTCCGGCTGAATAGTAATTTGACGGTGAGTACCATTAGCAATCCGACTAAGGGCTGCCATAGGTTCTCCCTGCGATCCAGTACACATGATCAATACTTTTTCTGGTGGATAATTGTTAATTTCATTTTGGTCAATAAGTGAATCTTTAGGAATGTTAAGGTACCCTAATTCTTGACCAGCAGTGATTGCATTTTCCATACTGCGACCAAAAACCGCAATCTTTCGCCCTTGCGCAATTGCGGCATCAGATGCTTCACGCAATCGATAAACATTAGATGCAAATGAGGCAAAGATAATGCGTCCCTTAATTCGTTCAAAGATCCGGCGAATATGGATATCAACCCAGCGTTCAGACTTTGTAAATTCTGGTCGTTCAGCGTTTGTACTATCTGATGTTAAAAGGAGAACCCCATCGTCCCCTAACTTAGCCATTTGTTGAAGATTAGGACCTGGTAAATTACCAACTGGTGTTAAATCAAACTTAAAGTCACCAGTCTGGACAATGGTTCCTTGAGGAGTATGAACGGCCACACCCAGGGTATCAGGAATTGAGTGCGTTGTTCGGAAAAAGCTCACCCATAACTTCTTAAAATGAACTTCATCAAATTCATTAATTTCATGCAATTCGGCATTTCTTAGTAAGTGTTTTTCTTCCAGTTTTCCTTTAATTAATGACATTGCAAATGGTCCAGCATAAATAGGTGCATTGACCTTTTGTAAGAAGAATGGTAATCCTCCAATGTGGTCTTCGTGACCGTGAGTAATAAAGATTCCCTTAATCTTATCTTTATTTTCAATGAGGTAATCATAATTTTGAATTACGTAATCCACTCCTAGTAATTCATCTTCGGGGAATAAAACTCCACAGTCAATAACAATAATTTCATCTTGGAATTGTACACAATACATATTTTTACCAATCTCACCAAGACCACCCATGGCGTAAAAGGCAACTTCATTGTTTTTAATCTTTAATTTTGTCATAATACCTTTCCTTCTATAGATTTTTATCATGTTAATTAACGGAATTTAAGTAAGCCAAAAGAACCGCTTTGTTCTGACAAGGTCGGTTATTGATATTCATTTTATTATTGGCACTTAATCTTAATTATTTAATCCGTACGTAAAACTAACTATTATTTTACCACATCTACAAAATTGAAGGTAGTAATTGCCTAATTCTTTGATTAAAAAAGAAGGTGGGAGAAAGTATTTATCTTTACTCCACCTTCCTTTTTAAATCCCACTAGTTGCTTGCCTAATCTTCTTCTGGTAACTGTTCCTCTTTTTGTTCCCAAGCCTTCATCCAATCAACAACCGGTTCCCCATCTTCATGAAATTTAACATTAGTCAATGCGGTTAAAATTTTTTGATAAGCTGGCTTACTTAGCCGCGTGCTTACATTAACTAATTCCTGATGACCCATAAAAGCATTATCGCACAAGATTTGATTAATTGTAGCCATTAATTCATTAGATACTTGTGAGCTAAGGATCTCTAAACTGCCCCTACGATATTGATCAACATAAAAATTAATAAAGGAATTAAGGGCAACTTCTTTAGCATCCTCGCTTAACTCACTATAACTTAAGCCTGTTGTAGCCAATTGTTATTCTTCCTTTCTCAAATTAATTTACTTTGGTTATCCTCTACATTTTAACCTTAACACAAAGTTTATTATCCGTTAATTTTCTTTCCGATCCCGAATACGAAGACTAGTCTTTTCACCATCAATCACTGCATATACTTCTTTTGTGGAATCTTCAGCTAATGCACCCAGCTTAACTTCTCCACTATCTTCTCCAGTTTGTTCTACCTCTTTGATGCCGTCCGTAATAAAACGGGTAAAAATCTTATGAAGCTCGCGCCGTTTTCGTTCCTTTTTTACAGCCATCGCTAAAGTAAAACCTTGATCCAAAAATACTTTAATCGTTAATACCTGAAAAATTGTTGGAAAACTAAAATAGTGATTTTTATTCTGCTCATCTTGTTCAGATTTAATATAACCCTTTTTCTCCCAATATCTTAGTTGACTAGTAGAGACACCAGTTACACGTGCTACTTCACTCATACTAATCTTTAATTGTTTACTAGCGATCATTTTTCTAATTTTTTCAGAAAGCGGATCCATTATTTTCCTCCAAAGTGTATATTTCAATCATAAATTACCAAAAATTCGATATCTTTGTCAAATAATTTGACAAAGATATCGAATAGTATTATATTTTTCACATTGTGAAAAACGTAGAGGAGGATTCTATTAGTGAATCAAGAGCAACAACCTGTTGATATTAATGGTCAAACTTATAATCGTTCCTTAATGATCTTCGTCCTATTAATTGGAGCTTTTTGTACCATTTTAAACCAAACTATTCTTTCAACAGCCTTTCCCGCATTAATGGATGCTTTTAATATTAGTACTGCCACCGTTCAGTGGTTAACTACTGGTTTCTTAATGGTTAATGGGATTATGATCCCCGTAAGTGCCTATTTAACCAGTCGTTTTAATACTAAGAGTCTTTTTATCATTGCTATGTCAACCTTTGAAGTTGGGACAATCTTAGCATGGATTGCTCCATCGTTTGCCGTTTTATTAGCCGGTCGTCTTATCCAAGCGGTCGGAGTAGGAATTAACATGCCCCTAATGCAGAATATTATGCTGACTGTTTATCCTCCTGAGAAACGTGGCGCTGCGATGGGAGTAAACGGCCTAGTTATTGGATTAGCCCCAGCAATCGGGCCTGCTCTATCTGGATGGGTTATCGATAGTTATAGCTGGCGGTGGCTTTTCGGAATGATCGCCCCCATTACTGCTTTAGTTATCATTGTTAGTTTTTTTGCAGTTAAAAATGTTATTCCTAATAAAAAGCCGCATCTTGACTGGCTTTCTGTTGTTATTTCAACATTAGGATTTGGGAGCATGCTTTACGGATTCTCAAGTGTCGGTGATAAGGGGTGGACAGATCCGGTTGTCCTTTCAACCATTATCATTGGGGTGATTTTAGTTGGAATTCTAATCATGCGTCAAAATAAGCTAGACGATCCGTTCCTTGAATTCAAGGTATTTGAAAGCAAAGAATTCTCCCTTGCGACCATTCTTAGTTCAATTGTAATGATGGCAATGGTTGGGGTAGAATTCGTCATCCCTCTTTACCTTCAAATCATTCATGGAATGTCCGCCTTCCATTCAGGTCTTACCCTTTTATTTGGAGCCCTTTTCATGGGAATTATGAGTCCAATTACTGGGAACTTATTTGACCGTCATGGTGCTAAACGCTTAGCCTTTACGGGAATGTTTATCTTAACTGTTGGAACAATTCCTTTTGCCTTTATTACTCGTGATACCCCAACTATTTATATTGTCTTCTTATATGCAGTCCGGATGTTTGGTATTTCAATGGTAATGATGCCAGTTACTACAGCGGGAATGAATTCTCTTCCTTACAATCTAATTTCGCACGGTACAGCTGTTAACAATACCATTCGTCAAGTCGCTACTTCTGTGGGAACAGCTATCATGATCTCTGTTTTGACAAATATTACCAATAGCAATCGACCTGCTCATTCACTGCTGACACAATCCCCATTACAATATAAAGCAAAGATGTTTGATGCTACTTTGATGGGGTACCATGCAGCATTCTGGTTTGCAATCGCCTTCTCACTCATTGGTTTATTCCTTACATTCTTTGTTACAAGTGGTAATGGAATTCACCTCCGCCTTGATAGCGAAGACATTGCAGAACCAACTGATAAAGGAGGGATGAAGTAATGGTTATTATTTTAACTTTTCTAGGAGCACTCGCCTTTTTTGCTTGCATGATGTTTATTCGGCAAAAAAGCCTGCGAATTATTTTAGCCACACTCACGGGAATTATCTTTGTGGGCTCAACTCTTTTGATGACACTAAATTACAGTCACCATTTTGGAATGCAAAAAGTTACGACAACAACCACCAAGCGGATTTACTCTGCTTCAAATTCCTCAATGCCCCTGGCAATTTATCAACCGGTTGGTAAAAGCGGCCGCGATGATGTTTATATTTATAACACCAAAGTCAAACAAAAAACGCCTTACCATACCCAAGCAAACGAATACACCACTAGTCGAATTAAATGGACTAATGGTTCTACCCCTCAGCTCGTAACAACTGAGACGCGCTGGCAATATCGTAATAATTTTTATAAAGTCCTATATGCATGGTCAGGAATGAACAATGCATTAGTTAAGCGAACTAACGTGCTAGAATATCCACTAATGTATGTTAAACTCACAACGAGTCAGGCAGATAAACTTGCCAGAGTTGCTAAATCTGCTACGGGTGCCAAATTACAAGCACAAGCAGCAGAACAAGGACGCGCTTTTGTTACATCAAAGGTTCAAGCAGCAATGGCTAAGAATCCTAACATGACTGCTAAACAAATTCAAGAAGTATCAGCACAAGCAGAACAAGAATTTCAGGCCCAAAGCATTCAACAAATTTTAAAACAAGTTAAGTAAAAAATAGTGAGTGGGAATTAACCTTCTCGACAAGGCGGTGGGCTAAGGATAGAACGGTGATTAGCACGGCACGGGCTGATTATCATTCGGACTTAGCCTCGAGCCTTGTGGTTACGACGCGAAGCTAGTTCCACGATATCTTAAATAATCTTCACATAAATAGAGAGGCTGTTAAAAAAACGAAGTTTTTTCAGCCTCTCTATTTTGTATTTAAACTAATTCAAAAAATGCTGCAGGCAATTCTGAGGTAAATGTCATTTGTTTAAGGGTGAAGGGATCGTTAAAGCTAATTTTACTTGCATGAAGCAACTGATGATCATATTTACTAGTATCGCCGCCATAAAGATGGTCACCAATTAGGGAATGACCAATAGCAGCAAAGTGAACCCTGATCTGGTGTGTGCGTCCAGTGTGAAGTCTTACCCGCACTCGTGTCCACTTTGCGCCTCGTTCTTCAACCCAATACTCGGTCAAAGCTCGTTGCCCATTCTCGTCAATTACCCGTGCAGCCTGCCCATCCTTTCTTCCAATCGGCTTGTTAATCTCGCCATGCTCGTCCATAACCTGTCCTTCTACTAAAGCGGTATATTCCTTCAGCATTTGATGTTGCTGCACTTGCTGACTGATCATACTGGAGGCGATATGATGCTTAGCGATAAGAAGTAATCCCCCCGTAAAGCGATCCAGTCGTGTAATTAAATGAGGGCGGAGATCTGCAGAATTATTTGCGATTAAGTATCCCTTTACCCGATTTAAAACCGTATCATTTTGAACGGTTGGTCCTGGGATAGAAGTCACCCCTGCTGGCTTATCTACTACCAACCAATTATCATCTTCATAAACAACATTTAAGGGCTCATTACTACTTTCAACAGTATCATCAGCTAATTCTGGTTGAGCCTTAATGGTTAAAGGTTGATTAGGAAGAATCTGGGTTGTTGGCCGTACCTTCCGATGATCAACAAGGAATTCCCCTTCACCGTTTTTAAGATCGTTAAATAAACGATGCCCCATCCCCAATGACTGAAGATACTTCTTTATTTTAATCGGTTCGGTTCCTCGGTATATCCACGTATTTTCCATCTTAATTTCCTCCATCAACATTGAAAAAGATACAAAAAAAGAGCTGATGACCTAAATCACAGCTCCTTAATATTGAACGGTCCGTACGAGACTCGAACTCGTGATCTCATCCGTGACAGGGATGCGTCCTAAACCAACTAGACCAACGGACCAACTTGACAACAAATAAAAGTATACGAGATTTATCGAAATTAGTCAACAAAAATTTGTGATTTATTTTTGATTTTTCGTTTTTCCTATCTATACCGTAAAAATTATCAATAGTTTATAATGAAAGTACTAGCTATTATTAAGGAGGAGTTTTTAATGCAGCAGTTGGGCAATCGCCTATTAAACTGGTGGTCTAAGTATTCAAAAATCATAAAAGTAGTGTTTGTAACCTCAGTCCTAGTCTTTGTTATTCTCGCGTTAGGTAACTTTTTTAAAACAGTTAAATGGCATGAAGTAGGAGTTGGTTTAGCAAACCTGTCTTGGGAAAGTATCATCCTGCTACTAATTACGGGATGCATCGCAGTCATTCCTATGTTGGGGTATGATTTTGCAATCACTCATTTATTACCCGGGAAATTTAAGAAATCATATATTATCCGCTGTGGATGGATTACTAATACTTTAACAAATATTGCCGGATTTGGCGGAATTCTTGGTTCTACTTTACGAGCATACTTCTATCGAAAGAACGCAACTAAGAAAGAGATTCTACTTGCTATCTCTAAAATCGCTGTTTTCTTACTCTCTGGTTTATCTGTTCTTTGTTGGGTAGCTTTGATCATCATGTTTGTGTTTCACGATGGCGGCCACTTCAACCAATACGCACTTTGGCTTGTGGGAGGCGGATTATATTTTCCAATCGTTTTTTATTTTACTGTTATTCATAATAGTAAAATATTTAAGAATATCACGCCCAAAGTAGGGACCTTTTTAGTCACCAGTTCAACTTGTGAATGGCTATTTGTAGCACTTTTTTTCTTACTAGTCGGTTGGTGCTTAGACGTTCGGCATAGCCTTATTAGCGTTCTGCCATTATACGTTGTTGCCCAAGTTCTCGGGGTTCTTTCAATGATTCCGGGGGCACTTGGTTCGTTTGACCTTTTAATGATGTTAGAACTGTCATTACTTGGCGTTTCCCAAACTACCTCTGTTATTTGGTTATTACTATTCCGAATTTTTTACTACATCGTTCCCTTAATTATTGCCGGATTCATGTTCTTGCACTCTCTGGCATCCCAAGTTAACCAGTTTTTCGACGGATTACCATTGCTAATGGTCCGCAAACTTGCTTACTATTTAATTACAACATTTATGTATGTTTCTGGGATTCTGATGCTTATTACTGCCTCAATTCCAGACATCACAGCACAAAATAAGATTATCGCGAACCTTTATCCCTATACCTTCTTCTTCCTCCACCAATTGACAACCATCTTATTTGCACTGGCTATGCTTGCCTGTGCTCGCGGTCTTCAATCAAAGGTGAAAAAGGCATACCTTCCTACTTTAATATTATTGGTAATTGGAATTGCTAATACCATTTGGAACCTGGGAACATTGAGCTTAACAATTTACCTCGTCATTGTTTTGATACTTGTTTTACTCTCTCGCCATGTGTTATACCGGAAGAAATTGGAATATTCAATTGGAAAATTCGCAATTGATAGTCTTATCTTTGCTGGGGCATGTATCCTCTATGTAATTGTCGGGGTTATTAATGCTCCTCAATATTCCAGTAAGCACCACATCCCTGATTTTCTATTTTTCCCTGGTGAAAAGATTTGGATTTCCGGACTTTTCGGATTAATCCTCGGCCTCTTATTAATTTTCGTTATTCTGCGCTACTTTATGGCCGGGACTGATCCTTTCAATATTCCAAACGTATTTGATGCTGAACGGATCCGCAATGTTATTAAAGAATATGGAGGAAATGAAACTAGTCACCTCGCCTTCTTAAAAGATAAAAGTATCTATTATTACAGTGTTGACGATCATGATAAGCTCTTTTTCATGTATCGCCGTAAATATGATCGCTTGGTCGTAATGGGCGATCCAGTTGGAGATAAGGATAGTTGGCGACCAGCTCTTCGACAATTTGTCTTAGAAGCTGATAAGTATGGCTATCAGCTTGTCTTTTATGAAGTCTCCAGCGATATGACAATGCTTCTTCATGAATTTGGCTTCGACTTTATTAAAACCGGTGAAGCTGGCCTTGTTAAGCTGGCAGACTTTACGCTTGCTGGTAAGCGACAACGATCACAACGAACATTGATGCATAAATTTGATCGTGAAGGCTATACCTTCTCTGTTGAAAAGCCACCATTTAGTAAAGAATTAATGCAAGAGATGAAACAAGTCTCCGATAGCTGGTTAGGAAACGAAACAGAAAAAGGATTCTCTCTCGGTTTCTTTGACTCCTACTACATTAATCAAGCACCTGTTGGCATTATCCGTGATAAAGACGGCAAAATGGTCGCCTTTGCAACGTTTATGCCGACAGGGGGTAAAAAGATTTTAACAATTGACCTCATGCGTCATAGTAAAGATGCCCCTTCTGGAATCATGGATAAAATTTTCATTAGTATGTTCCAGTACGGGCAGGAAAACGGTTATACCTACTTTGATCTCGGAATGGCACCTCTTTCGAATGTTGGTGAATATCAATTTAGCTTTATTGAAGAAAAAGCTGCACACTTCATCTATGAATATGGATATCATTTGTATGGCTTTCAAGGATTACGGCGATACAAAGATAAATATGCGACAGTTTGGTATTCACGTTATACTGCCTTCCGTAAGAAGAATTCAATCATTGCCACAATGATGATTCTAGTTAGTGTCGTTAACCAACGTGTTGATCAGCAAAACCACCGTTCAATCTTCTGGTGGTTGATTAAATAATGTTAAGAGGGTGAGGAAAAACTTTTCCGTTTTTCCTCACCCTCTTTACTTTTATCGCCTATTTTTGATCCATTAAATAATCATATAGCATCTCATGCTTAATCTTATCAGTGTTGTATCCTAATACCTCTGCAATCTGATAAGCAAAGGCTAAGGCAGTTGCGGGACCACGACTGGTAATGATTTTTCCGTCATTATCAACAACCGTAATATCCTCTTCAAAATTTGCTGTTGGGGCAACCTTAGCAATTTCCTCGTTAATTCCCGGGAAGCAAGTATAGTTATGATTATCAAGCAAACCATACCGCGCCAAGGCAATCGGAGCAGCACACATTGCGGCATCCCACTTATTTTCTGCATTGCGTTTTTGCATCAATTTCATCAACCTATCATTATCGCGAAGCTTTTGGGCACCCCCGCGACCACCAGGAAAGGCTACCACATCATAATCGAGGAGCCGATCACTCATTACCTCGTCACAAGTTAATTCAATTCCGTGAGCGCCAGGAACATAAAGATCCTCTAATCCGACCATTGTGGTTTCAATCCCCATTCGCCGGAGAACGTCCACAATTGTAAGTCCTTCTACTTCTTCACAACCTGGTGCAAACACTACAGCAACTTTAGCCAAAATATCACCCCATCAATTATTGATTATTGCAACTACCCGTTTCATTACACCCTTTGCTTCTGGAATTTGATAAAGCGGGTAAATATGAAACAGTCCACGACCCGTATATGAGTTTACAGTGATCCCAGCGTCACGCAATTTTTGAACAAACAAGGTCACATCAGGATACATTATTTCCCTTGTCCCTACAAAAACAGTCACATCGCGCAACTGATCAAGATTCCCATATAAAGGACTTAAGCGATAGTCTTGATGATCCGTATCACCGGCCCACATCGTACCAATTTTTCGCAAACCGTTCACTGCTAGTGTAACATCTTTATCCTCATATTTGCTAATGAGAGGATTTGTAAGGTCAAGATCGAGCCAAGGAGAAAATAAGATGAGGTGACCAGGCTGTGGAAGCCCCTTTTTACCAAGATATTCACAAAAGCCAGCTGCTAATCCCCCACCAGCTGAATCGCCCATAATAGTTACTTTACTAGCAGGCATAAGGGTATAAATTTTACTATAAAAACTAGCAATTTCTTGGTAGGCGGTACGGTAAGTAGCATGCGGAACCAACGAATAAATCGGGACATAAATCTTCGCATCCGTGGCGATTGCCAACCGATTTAAATATTGCCAATGAGTCTTATCGGGGCGCTGAATATAGGCTCCCCCGGTTAGGTACATGATTACTCGTTGATTATCTCCATGATCATTTAAGACATATGTTGTTACTTCCTGTTCTTGACGTTGAACATCAACCGTCACTACAGCAGCAGGCAAGTAGTAATCAGCCTCGTTGTCAATCCATGCGTTCCCCACTAAGGCATTAAACTTATTATTTTCTGCAAGATCGTTTTTAAATCCGCTTAATTGAATTCCCATTTCAGCAAAGGTTGCTTTACTAGAACGATGAGCACCACATCGTCGTAACTCTCGCAAACTATTCTCAAGATTATTAGCCAAATGACTAGCAATTTGAGTATTAAATTTCTTTATTTTCTCCACTGAAACGATCGCTCCTCATTTATAATCTTACTATTATCCTATCATGATTTAAGATTTTGTGTCTTTAAGATTACCTAAAGCCATTAGCTCGCGTTGGTGACAATGATTTTGCCAGCCTAAAATCACAACCAAAATTAAGGCAATAACGATTAAAATTACTGCCGCAATGATAATGTCGCGATATCCATTATAAAGTATCGTACGCATGGTTGGTAAAAGCTTATCTGGAAGGCTACTAGCAGTTTGGGCATTCGATAATTTATTTAGCATTCTTAAGGTAATTCCGCGGTGCGTTTGAACACCCTGGAATAGCTCTTGGTTAAGAATAACGCCATAAACCGCGGACATAAGGGTCTGGCTCAAAATTCGCAATAAGTATCCTAGTGAAGTAGCAATTGGCACATCCCGTAATTCAGCATCTGTTTGAACATTAATCTGTAAAATATTAAAGACAAGACCAACACCGAATCCTTCAAAAGCACCCATGAATAAAATAAGCCAGAATGGTGTTTTTTGTCCCCCAATCATTATTCCTAAATAAGCAATAAAAATTGAGGCTGCACCACAGGTAACAATCCAGTATTTTCCCCACCGTTCCTGCAATACCGGTACTAATTCTGAACCAATAAAGTTAGTAACCGCACCTGGAATTTGCGTCATTCCGCCAAGCAGCGCACTTAAACCTAAAATTCCCTGAGCCCACATTGGAATATAAGTGACAAATGCAATAAATGAGCCCCAAATTATGACGAATAAAGTAAAATCAATTACTAGTTCGCGATTTTTAAACAGACGGCTAGGAACAATTGGGTCGACCGCCTTACTGTCAACTTTTATCATTCCGCCAAGCAATAAGAGACCAACAACTATTAAACAGCCCACTACTAAGCCAGAAGCTGAACCAATCAATTGAACAGCTACTAAAATAATTACTAAACTGACTACCAGTAAAGTCGCTCCAAGATAATCAACTGGCTTACCGGCAGCTTGCTTTTTCACATTCTTATAGAACAAGCTAATGATCGTAATCGCAATTAAAGCAATCGGTACATTAACATAGAAAACCCAGTGCCAGCTCAACGCGTCAACAATCCATCCACCGAGGAGGGGACCAATAATCGAAGCAGTTCCAAAACAAGCACTGGCAATTCCCAATACTTGAGCTCGTTTTTTTAGGTTGTCGTACAATTCAGCAAAAACAATAAACGGGATTGTATTCATTCCTCCAGCACCAATTCCCATTACAGTTCGCGCGATAATAAACCATAAAATATTAGGAGCTAATCCTTGAAAGATTGCTCCAACTAAAAACATGGAGGTAGCAGTAATATAGGCTTGCTTGTTTCCCTTATGCTCACCAAACTTACTCCATAATGGGGTCGCAACAGCCATTCCCAAAAGAAAAGTTGCGATGATCCACCCCATATATTGCAACCCATGAAGGTCACTGGTAATAGCTGGCAAGGCTGTATTTACAATCGTACCATCCATTCCCGCCATGATGTTAGATAGTAACAACGCACCAGTAACAATTGTTCGTCGTTGTTGTAATTCCACTTTTTCATCCCCTTTAATTCTCTCCGTACTAAAGAGGATGGAACAGAGCATCTAAGTGCGTTGTCCCATCCTCTTGAATTACAAACTGTTTTCCATTATACGACCTTAGGCATAAAAAGTATAATGGTTATTTTTTCATTTTCTTAATATCCTGCCCTAACTGTTGCCAATCTGCTTTAATAGTAGGCTCCAATCGGCGGGCATAGAGTACTGCGGCCGGATGATACATTGGCATAATCCAATGCTTGTCAGCCGTCAACTCATAACCATCATGCGCATCATTAGTTCGTTGAATTTTTTCGTGGAGAAGTTGCCCATGAAGCTTACTAATATTAGCCTGACTACCAAGCAGCCGTTGTAAAGCCGTATTGCCAAGCGTAACAATAATTTTCGGCTTAACTTGTGCTAGTTCCCAATCAAACAAAGGGGCAAATGCTAAGACTTCTTTTTTAGTGGGAGTACGGTTAGGCTTTTTTTCAATTACTTCACCCGTCTTCTTATCAACTACCTTTTTAATACTATAAGGCCGTTGACGAACTACACTGGTAATATAAACGGTTGAACGCGAATATCCGATTGATTCAATCAATTTCATCAGTTCTTGACCGGAAGCACCAGAAAAAGGAATATTTACCTTTTCTTCATGACGACCAGGAGCCTCTCCTACTAACATCAAGTCTGGATTAAGTGGTCCTTGACCTGGAGTAAAGCCTGTTAATTGTCGATCCTTTGTTTTTTCTTTTACCTCTGCCAGGAGTGTTGGCGGATATTCTGCAATCATATTCTCAATCTCCTATCCATTATGTCGCCACTTAGAATCTGTAAGAATACGAGCAGCAATCAATCCCATTGGCAAGAATACAACAATCATAAGCGCCTTGGTCATCCAAAGCGTTCCTACACTAATCGAAGTTAAACCGATATTATACATTGCCCGATACATATAAAGTCCCGGGACCATAATAACAATCGATGGAACCGTGATTGAAATTTGCGGATATTGAATCTTACGTTTAACAATCGATGCCAATAACCCGGCAACTAACGCCCCTAAAAATGCGGCTGCTCCTGCCGGTATTCCGGTCAAGTCCGTTAATTCTAAGCGTAAGGTATTAGCAATCGCACCAATACAACCGGCAATAGCTGCCATTTTAGGCGTACTGTTAAACATTATTGAGAAGCCAAATACCCCACAAAAGCTGGCTGGCAGCCGGAGTAAAAAGAGCATTAATGCCGATAGGGGCAATGCTTGAAAATTCTCAGGACGCAGGTTAACCATTAATGCTACAATCCACCCAACCAATGTAGCAACTGTAATAATTGCGATTGCATAGGTCATCCGTTCAAGCCCGGACCGCATATCAAGTTTTGAAATATCAAGGCCACTAGTAATAAATGGAAATCCCGGAATAATAAACAGCATTGCGCCGATATACCCTGCTTCATGACGCGAACTCACATTAAATGTTAATTGCATCAAACTTAAGGCCAGCAGGTAAGAAAGACACGCAACTGCAACCGCGACCGCTACTCCCGCAAATAAGGTAATGTGATGGTCAATCATCTTACGGCGGACATAGTTTCCGAGGCCAGCTCCGATAAAACTACAAAACATTTCAACTGGTCCACCCCCCAGCAGAAATACGAAGGCGCTACATGCCAGCGCAGCTGCTAGTCCTACTTGGTAAGGAGCGTAATTTCCTTTTGAGTGAGCGATTTCTTCCAAACGGGAGTGGATTTCTCCAATTGTCATCTCGCTCCCATTCTGGTCAAATTCTTTAATAAATCGCTCCATCTGCGAAAGTTTTGTCGTATTTACGCTTGTGCTTGGCAAAGATATTGCCTGCGTGTAACTATGGTGGGCATCCATACAAGTATATTCGAGGGAAACTAACCCAATATCGACTGAACAAGTCATTTTCAACGTCCGGGCAACTGTATTCATTGAATCACGGACTCGCCATGCCCCCGTTCCATAAGAAAGCATCATTAATCCAATTCGCCCGACAATCGCTGCTCGTTCTACTAAATTAGCCTCATACGCAGGGGTGAAATTATCGTTTGTAAAAAAGTCATGCCATGGAATCGCCATATGATGCTTATCAGACAAATGTTCAGTCGGCTCAAAATCATTCGCTGAGATCTCTTTATCCTTACTCAAAACCCATCCAGCTCCTCGTATAAATTCTCTTAACTATTTAATTATACGGCGACTGTCAAGCGATGGGAGTAATTTCTTTTAATTTAGTGATTAATTGCTGTTCATCATCGCTTAAAATGTAATCCTCCCGTGTGGCAAGCGAAATAAAAAACTTTTCCGGAATTGGGTCTTTAATATCGAGGGCAACAATTCCTGGTTCATCCTTTACCGCATCTTTAACCATCAAACTAATTCCCTTATTTTGCCGTACCAACTCTTTAATCCAGGAAACATTTGGCACCTTATAAATTGCCGTTTGTGGATTAATTTGGGCATAGGTAGAATAAGCTTGGAAGGCAGCTTTATGCACATATTGCTGGTCATAATTAATAAAGATTTCGTTCGTTAAGTCTTGAAAACTAACTGCCTTTTTCTTTGCAAGCGGATGATCAGCACTTACGATGATACTAAATGGTCGCGCAGTTATTAATTCCGCAAAAATACCGGTTTGATCAATTGGCGCAATTGACCCCAGCATGGCAATATCGATCTTTCCTGCTTGTAATTCACTTAGCAATTCATGAGACCCCACAGAAACGATTTTTATTCGTTGAAGAAGCTGCTTAGAAAGATTGCCGATAATGTGTGAAATATACATTTTTCCAATGATTGGCGGAAGACCGAATTTTATTTGTCGTTGATCGGACCGTGCTATTTCTTGATGGGCAATATCTATTTTTTTGTTTATCGCCAACGCTTTTTCATATAGTAACTGCCCACTGCGCGTAATCATTTCATCCCTATGAACACGATCTTTGCGCACTAATTTTGTGTCAAATTCTTGCTCAAGGCGACGAATTGCCTGGGTAATACTAGGTTGAGAAACATTAAAATACTTTGCTACTTGCGTATAATTTTTTAATTTAACTAACATGGCAAAGTATTGTAAATCACGAGTATTCATCGTCTTAACCCTTTCTATGTCGAAATAATATCTTTATCTTACGTCAATTAAGTATTCATTTGCAATTAAGATTCTGAATATTCTTATAATGCTTGTATTCATCTTTGGCCTAACAAAAAACTACTTGGCAAATTTCACCAAGTAGTTTTCTTTTAAGATAAATTTTTACCACATTCCAATAACTTTCATCCAAAGACTACCAATACCGATCCATACGACAAGGTAGAAAATACCAAGGACTAAGTTTAATGACCACCACTTCGATTGTGGAACATAACCTGAACCAAAGAGAACAGGAGCTGGACCAGAAGCGTAGTGAGTAGTAGATGCCATTAAGTTACCGAAGAAACCAAGCATCAAAGCTGCAAGCATTGGTGGAACATGAGCTGAAATAGCAACAGCCAAGAATGCACTATACATTGCAGTTACGTGAGCAGTAGAACTAGCAAATAGGTAATGTGAGTAGAAGTAAGCAATAATTAAGATCACTAATACCAAAATCCAGTTCATACCGTGAAGCGAGTTACCAACAGTCTTACTCAACCATGGAATAAATCCTAAAGTTGTCAATTGACCGGCCATCATAACAAGAACAGAGAACCATGTCAAAGTATTCCAAGCTCCCGTTTCATGAAGAACATCTTGCCAACTTAACACACCACAGAAGAGTAACAACCCTAATGCAATAAATGCAGCAAGTGTTGCATCGATCCCGATAAAACTTCCGACAATCCAGAGAACTAAGGCAATAACAAAGATAACAGCCATTAATTTTTCTGGTAAAGTCATTGCTCCCATTTTAGAGAGTTCGTCTTCTGCCCATTGCTTAGCATTAGGAGTTTCCTTAATTTCAGGTGGATACATTTTGTAGATCAACCATGGAACAATGATTAAGGAAATAATCCCTGGTACCAAGGCAGCTAAGAACCAACCAACCCAAGTAATGTTTACACCATTACTCTTGGCAAGTGTTTGAACCAATGGGTTAGCGGCCATGGCTGTCATAAACATTGCCGCAGTAATCATATCACCATGATATTCAGCAAAGATCAAGAAAGAACCGATTTTACGTTCTGTTCCTTTTTTAGGATCTGAACCAAACGATTGAGACAATGATTCAATGATTGGGTATAAAACACCACCAGCACGCGCAGTGTTACTTGGTGTAGCTGGTGCTAAAATCAAATCAACACCGATCAAGGAGTAAGCAAGTCCTAAAGTCCGCTTACCAAATGCCTTAACAAAGTTCAATGCAATCCGCCGACCAAGTCCGGTCTTAATGAATCCCCGGGCAATGAAGAAGGCCATTGCGATCATCCAAATCGATGCATTCCCAAAACCAACAATTGCTTTTTCCATTGGAACTGTCTTTGTTAAAACAGTTAAAGCAAAAGCAATAATTGAAACACCACCAATTGGAAGTGGACGGGTAATACATGCAATGATTGTAGCGACAAACAAAGCAAACATATGCCAACCAGCAACTGGAACGGCAGCCGGTTTAATAGGAGTCATAAACCATAAAATCAAACCAATAATAACAGGCCAAATGAACCCCTTATAATTTACACTTTCTAATTTTTTCATTTCCTTATCCCTTATATAGTTAAGTAATTAATTGATAATTGCTCTAGGCAGTTTCTCCCTGCCCATTATTTTTTACTTTAAGCCACGGGCGTAAACAGTTACTTGTTGACCTGCTTGCCGTCCAAAGACAATTGTTTCTGCAATTGAGTTACCACCAACACGGTTATTACCATGTAAACCACCAGCAACTTCACCTGCAGCGTATAATCCCTTGATTACATCCCCATTGCCATCAAGCACTTGAGTCTTTGTATTAATATGAATACCACCCATAGTGTAGTGAATTGCAGGTGCAATATGAATTGCGAAGAATCCTGGCTTAGTAATTCCACGATCCATTCCTGTTGTCCGATGGAATTCTTTATCGTCATGATTTCCAACAGCTTCATTCCATGTTGCGACTGTCTTTTTTAAGTTCTCAGGATCCATGTTGAGGTTCTTTGCAAGATCCTCAATCGTATCGCCATGAACAACAAGACCAACTTTATCGTAAAATTCAATTGCCTTAGCATGGTCACGAATACCTTGGTCAAAAATTAAGTAAGCACTGTGTTCTGGAAGGGCAGTAATCGCATTAGAAACAATCTTTCGAGTGTTTAATTCGTTAACAAACCGATTACCTTCAGCATTAACTAAGATTGCACCTTCACCACGGACAGCTTCACCAATAAGGTAAACATGAGGATTATCTTGTTGAACAGTTGGGTGAACTTGTACAAGATCCATTTGCATTAATTCACCGCCAACGCCTTCAGCAAGCTTCAAGCCATCACCAGTTGCTCCTGGTTGATTGGTAGTCTTGTAATCAGCAAGGTCAGGGCGGAACCGTTTCATGTATTCTTTAGAAGCACCGAATCCACCAGTAGCTAAGATAACAGCCTTTGCGTGGATGGTTTTAATCAGGCCATCAGCATTAGCTTCAACACCGATTACCTTGCCTTCATCATCTTGTAAGAGCTTGTTAACTCTAACCTTGTTGAATACTGGAATGTTTTCCTTTTGAACAACTTCCAATAAACTCTTTACTAAGAAACCACCAATTGGCGCCATACTTGCTGGACGGTGAGTACGCTTGCGAGACATTCCACCAGTAATTGTAATGTCATCAAGCTTAATCCCATGATCAGCTAACCAGTCGATTGCTGGGGCTGTGTGATATACAAAGTAACCTAGCATATCCTTGTCGTTTAGACGTCCACCATCTTGGTATGTTTCGTGGTAGAAATCGGCAACGTTATCAATTACTCCATGTTGTAATTGCACGTTGGTTTCAGCGGCGTTCATTCCTGAAGAAGCCCGGTTAGTATTTCCACCAAGTTCTTCTTCCTTTTCAAGAACGACCGTCTTCATTCCCAATTCGTTTGCTTGAATTGCTGCGGAAAGACCAGTTCCACCAGAACCAATTACAATAACATCGTAATCATTATCTAACTTGCTTACAGATAATGGTTGGAATTTTTCAGCCATGATATTGCTCTCCTTTTAATTATATTTAAATGTATTAACAGTCAAAAAGAGTGGAACAAGTTCTTTTTATTGCTTATCTCCACTCTTGCCAAAATTGGCATTACTTTTAACTCAGTTCTTATTTATCCCGATCAACGTTGGTCATCTTAAGCATGTCCATCCATTCATCGTATTGTTCTTCAGTAAGCTTACCAGACTTCAAAGCAGCTTCTTTTAATGTGCTACCAGCTTTATCGGCAGCTTGAGCAATCTTAGCACTGTCATGGTAACCAATGTGTGGTGACAAGGCAGTAACAGTCATTAATGAATTATCAACTAATTCTTCCATCCGCTTTTCATTAACTGTCATTCCGTGGATCATCTTGTCAGCAAATCCAGTAATTGTTCCAGTTAATAAATCAGCTGATTCGAGGAATGCATCAATCAATACTGGCTTGTAAACATTCATTTCAAAGTTACCTTGTGATGAAGCCATTGTTACTACAGTATCGTTACCGAATACCCGTAAAGCAGCCATTGTTACAGCTTCTGCTTGAGTTGGGTTAACCTTACCTGGCATGATTGATGAACCTGGTTCGTTAGCTGGGATATTTAATTCACCGTAACCTGCACGAGGACCAGAAGCCAAGAAACGAATATCTTGAGCAAGCTTGAACATGTCGGCTGCTAACGTCTTCAAAGCACCGTGAACAACATCCAAACCAGAGTGGTTAGCTAAACCGTAGAACTTGTTTGAATCAGCAGTCAAGTTTAAGCCGTAAACTTCACTAAGCTTTTCAGCAATCTTTTCAGGCATTCCTTCTGCAGCATTCAAACCAGTACCAACAGCAGTACCACCAATTGCCAATTCATCTAATGTTGGTTCCAAAGTCTTAATGTAATCAAGGTCATGTTCTAAGGAAGCAATGTAACCAGAAAGTTCTTGACCAAATGTCAATGGAACAGCATCTTGCAAGTGAGTACGTCCAACTTTAACAGTCTTCATGTACTTTTCTTCCTTAACCTTTAATTCATCAATCAAGTGTTGAACAGCTGGTTTCAACTTATCAAGCGCTTCTAAAGCAACCACATTCATCGCAGTTGGGAATGTATCGTTTGAACTTTGACCCTTGTTAACATCATCATTTGGTAAGATTTCAATGTCAGGGTTAATTTCATGAGCCTTGTGCGCAACAACTTCATTAGTGTTCATGTTGGTTTGGGTACCAGAACCGGTTTGGTAAACCTTTAATGGGAAGTCCTTCCGCAATTCTTCATCACTTAATGCGAGTAATTCATCAATCGCTTTAACGATTAAATTACCCTTTTCTTCAGAGATAGCTTTAGTTTCCATATTAGCTTGGGCCGCTGCCTTTTTAATGTTCAATAAAGCACGGATGATTGCTAATGGCATGTATTGACCGGTTGGGAAGTTATTCCGACTCCGTTCTGTTTGTGGTCCCCATAATGCTTCAGCAGGGATTTTAACAGGACCTAACGTATCTTCTTCAGTACGGTATTCTGACATCTCAAAAACCTCCAATATATTAATTGAGCAATTTTGTCTTGTGAAATGTTACACATCATTTACACGTATATCCTACCTTGTAAGTAAAGCTATAGTCAAATCTTTAATTTTCAATAAATTTCACTTATAGCTATTGCCTTACAAACTGTTATAATAGCTTTTTTCAATCGTGTTTGCAAAAGTTTCACAAACTTCGATACAAAAAAACACCTAAGATTTTTTAATTTCTTAGATGCTTTTCTATTTTTGTCTAATAATCTGGTTTTATTATTCACAAAGATGAAAGCTGACTGATTAATATCGTGGTTTCCAAATTTTCTCTTCTACCACTTTCTTCGCATCAGTAATTTCATCGCCTGCTAAGCCTTGGTCGATAGCAGATTCGGCTACTAGTTCAGCTACTCGCTTAGAAAACTCTGTTAACTTAGAAACAGGAGGCAACACCGCCGCTCCTGGCTTTTCAGGATCAACTAAGCCGCTTAAAGCATGAGCAGCTGCAGCAAGCATATTATCATTTAACACTTTGGCTTCAGCAGCCAAGGCACCAAAACCAACTCCGGGATAAATTAACGCATTGTTAGCTTGCCCAATTTGGTAAACAGTTCCATTATACTCGATATCTTTAACCGGAATTCCCGTTGCGATTAATGCCTTTCCATCAGTCCACTTGAGAAGGTCGGCTGCTTTTGCCTCTGCTAACTTAGTTGGGTTAGAAAGTGGGAAAATAACAGGCCGTGGAGTATGGGCTGCCACTTCCTTTACAACCGCTTCATCAAAACTTCCTGGCTGAGTGGATGTACCAATCATTACTGTTGGATGAACAGCCTTAACAATCGCAAGTAAATTAGTTAATTCATCAGCATTAGCAAATTCGCTCCGTTGACGGGTAAATGGCTTTTGCTTTGGTGTTAAGCCGGGCGTATCGTCAAATAATAATCCTTGCTTGTCAACAAGGTAGAAGTGCTTCTTTGCTTCTTCGGGGGTCAGGCCTTGACGGATCAATTCGTCATAAAGCATCTTAGCGATTCCCATTCCAGCGGTCCCTGCACCGAATGTTAAGAATGTTTGGTCCGTTAACTTTTCTTTTGAGATATTCATGGCTCCTAGCACACCAGCTAAGGCAATAATCCCGGTTCCTTGAATATCATCATTAAAGGTTAAAATCTTATCCTGGTACTTATCAAGAATCCGTGCAGCCGTTCCCCGACCAAAATCTTCAAAGTGTAATAAACTCTTAGGGAACAATCCTTCAACTGCATCAACAAACTTATCGATAAAGTCAAAGTAAGGTTGTCCCTCAACCCGCTTAATTCGATTTCCTAGGTAATTAGCGGACTTCAACAATTTTTCATTATTAGTCCCTGCATCAATAGAAACTGGGAGAACTTGGGATGGATCAATTCCAGCCGCTGCCGTGTAAACCATTAATTTCCCAACAGAAATGTCAACCCCATTTACACCCCAGTCACCAATGCCAAGGATTCCTTCAGCATCTGTAACAACGATGAGGCGAATATCACGACCATCGGCGGCATCAGTAAGTTCCTCTTTAATTAAGTCAGGATGCTCAATGCTCAAATATGCAGCATCTTGCGGCTTAATGTAACGTTCATTATATTGCTCAATCGCCTCAGCAATTACGGGATCATACACAACCGGCATAAACTCCGCAATATGTTTTTCCATCAAGTAGAAGAAAAGCGTACGGTTAGTATTGAATACTTCCATCAACAGGTGGCGTTGTTCAATCCGTGAGTTCTTAGATTGATATAACCGGTAGATTTCGTCTGCCTGTTCCTCAATCGTTCTTACACAAGATGGTAACAAGCCTAATAAACCATACTTTTTTCGTTCTTCAATTGTAAAAGCAGTTCCCTTATTCTTAAAGGGATCATTCAACATTTGCATTCCTTTACGCAACATTATCGCCTATCCTTTACCTTTTATCTGTTTCAACAATCTTAGGGTAATTCCAGCGCTAGTTTATAGTCAAATTTATGCTATGATATAAATAAAATTGATAGTACCCATTATAATTACTGACAGAAAGGCATTTACTATGAAATTAAACGACCTAAAATATTATCAAGCACTGGTAAAATATAAAAATTTTTCGCAAGTTGCAGCAAAATTCAATGTCAGTCAACCTACTATTACAATGGCTATCCAACGACTAGAAAAAGATTTTGGCACGTCATTTTTTGTTCGTGACCATGTCCATAAACAATTGCATATTACGCCGACCGGTAAGCAATTTGCCGTTCACGTTGACGTTATTTTAAACGAATTAAGGATTGCCCGCCAAGAAATCAATCAAGCTGAATCATCCAGTATTCGCTTTGGCCTGCCACCTATTATCGGCAATTACTACTTTCCGCCATTGACCCCGCTATTAATGAGAGAAGGACTTTTAAGTCACTTGGAAACCTCTGAGCACGGTTCTAAGGAAATTCTCAAGATGCTTAAGCACGGCAACCTTGACATGGCATTACTTGGATCGCTTAATCCCCTAAAAGAAGTGGGCTTAAAAACTACCGAACTAGCTGAGTATCCCTTTAAGATTATCGTTAGTAAGCATCATCCCCTCGCAACTAAAAAGGAGATTGATTTTGCTACCCTTAAAAATGAACGCTTTATTGTTCCTGATACTGAATTTTTTCATGAGCAAGCCTTTAAGCAAATCTCTCATTTGGCTCATTTTCGTCCCCAAGTCATCTACCGCACCGCTGACATTCACGTTATCAAAACCATGGTTGCGGAAAATCTTGGAATTGCTTATTTAACAAGTTTAGCGATTACCCTAGAAGATAACATTCATTCATTAAATGTTACTAGCCCGTTAAAACAATCATTTCGCCTGTCAGCTGTTACCCGTTCAACTGAACTGTTAACAGCCTCCAAGCAGAAATTATGGGATCTCTTAACTACAAAAAAAGAATGAGAGTGGAAAATAACCTCCTCGACAAGGCGGTGGGCTAAGCTAGAACGATGATTAGCACGGCACGAGCTGATTAGCGTTCGTACTTAGCCTCGAGCCTTGTGGCGACGCGAAGCTAGTTTCACGTTATCTTACTATTGTTCATAAAAGCAGTTGAGGCTGGGAGAAAACAAAAGTTTTCTTCCAGCCTCATCCCTTTTTATTACTTCTCTTTTTCAATCTTAATTGTTTTAATAATAACGTCTTTCTTAGGCTTATCCATCGCATCCCGCTTAACCTTGCTGACCTTTTCGACAACATCCATCCCGGATAACACTTGGCCAAATACGGTGTGATGAAAGTCAAGCCACGGTGTACCACCATGTTTTTCGTAATAATCAATAATCTCTTGTGGGTACCCAACGGCCTTCATTTGATCAATCATATTTTCTGGAACATGTTCATTAGTGACAATAAAGAATTGACTGCCATTTGTGTTCGGACCAGCATTAGCCATTGAAAGAGCACCAGTGAAGTTAAATAGTTCTTCAGAAAACTCGTCTTCAAACGGGTGACCATAAATACTTTCGCCACCACGGCCGGTTCCAGTTGGGTCGCCACCTTGAATCATAAAATCCGGAATAACCCGGTGAAAAATTACATCATCATAATAATTTTTCTCTGCTAATTTAACAAAGTTTTCAACTGTTTTAGGTGCGTACTTTGGAAAAAGTTGGGCCGTAATTGTTCCCATTGTAGTTTCAATTACTGCTTTTGGTCCTTCAACTTCATCCAATGATAATTGGGGATATTTCATAAATAAAGCCTCCTCTTTTCTCTTCTAAACCTCTCTAACTATCTTAGCAGGAATCAGAAGGAAAAGACAATTATTAGTCCTCACTAACACGTAATACACAAGCTCCCTTAATATCACCGTGCTTAACATAGCGTAATGCTTCGTCAGCCTTTGCTAGGGGATATTCGTGGACTTCAGGATGGATATTAAGACGATCAGCTAATGTTAAGAATTCTTCCCCATCACGACGAGTATTACTCTCAACACTCGTTAATGTCTTTTCGTGGAATATTTCTTTTTGGTAATTCATTGTTGGAATATCAGTCATATGAATACCGGCTAATGCTAATGTCCCCCCTGGAACTAAACTAGCTAAAGCCGGCAAGACCATATCACCAACCGGCGCAAAAATGATTGATGAATCCAAAGGAACTGGTGCTGGGTCATAGGAGCCCTGAACAGAAGCACAACCTAATTCTAGGGCGAATTTCTTGGCATCCTCACCACGCGTAAAGACATGCACTTCAATTCCCTGAGCAAGTGCAATTTGAGCTGTAATATGAGCTGAACCACCGAAGCCATATAATCCTAGGCGACCGCCAGCCGGAACATTGGCACGTTCAAAGGCCCGATAACCAATAATCCCTGCACATAATAACGGAGCTGCCTCTAGGGAATCAAACTTTTCTGGAAGCCGATATGCAAATCCTTCTGGAACTGTGACATATTCTGCATAACCGCCATCATGATCCCAACCGGTATAAAGTGAATGAGGACAGAGATTCTCATGACCTGATCGGCAAAACTTGCATACACCACAAGCATGCCGAAACCATGGAATCCCAATTCGCTCACCAAACTTAAATCGTTGTGTCTCTGGTCCAAAGCCGACAACTTTACCAACAATTTCATGACCAGGAGTAACGTGTTCGTGGTGAACCGGCAAGTCTCCTTCAGTCACGTGCAAGTCCGTATGACATACTCCACACGTTATTACCTTAACAAGGACTTCTCCCCGTTTAGGAGTCGGCACAGGCTTTTCGGTAAATTCGATTGGTGATTCCTTACCATCAATCGGCCCAGGAGTTGTGACTGCCCAAGCCTTCATTGTTTTCGGAATAGCATTTTCGCGTTTTTCCATCCTTAAAGACCTCGATTAATTAAATATTTCATTCTCTATTGTAGTGCTTTTTATTCATAAGAGTGTCGTATTTTTTCAATTTGACGAGACCATTGATCCTTAAATTTTGGAATGTTTAACGGCTCATTAATAGCTGGATCATCTTTTGCCGCTTGGGTCAGCCCTTCTACTCCTCCAATATCATCTAGGATTCCATTTCCAAAACCGCTAACAATTTGGGGACCAGTATGAGCCGGAAGTCGCTTAGGTTTTACTTCCTCAAATTTAATTTTAAAGTTCCACATATCGCCAAAGTCATATACTAGGTTATATTCATGGTCAAGATTACAATCGCCTACCCAACTTTGAGTAATATCTTTTGATTGACCAAAGCCGCTATCAAGAATCGGCAACTGATAATGAGTATTCCCCTGATGCAGTTCAAATAAGTGGTGTCCGTCCGCGTTAAATGCTGCTAAAATTGCAAAGCACAACATGTCCAGACGCGTATCACCGCTGACGGTAAATCGCCGCCACATTTTAGGATGGTAATCACTAAGCTCAACATAAATAGTATATTGTTTATTAACATATTGGATTGCATGCTCGCGTTGGTTTCTTACTTGCCGCTGCATATCACGAATTATACGTTGCAGGTGATACATCCGCTGTTTAGAACCAAGATCTTTTATCCCCTGACTAATTGCTTGAACAAACAAATCGTAGTCTTCACTAGAGAAAAGATCTTCTGCCCGTAAAAACTTCCCAAATTCGCGAAAGGCATCACTTTTAGAATGAAAGCCGGTATCAGTAGGACGATCATTATGTAGTTTTTCATAGTTAATTAAATAGTGATAGACCAAGGTAATATCATCAAGAACAGATTCGCCCAGGGCTTCACAGTAACCGATGTAATCTGCGGCACAATCCAAATCCCGATCAACGATGCTCTCGCTTTTTCCACGACTTTCTAAATAACCTTGATAATCATCTAAAATCTTTTCTCCTACCGCTGTTGCATTCATGATATCGTTAATTGAAAGTGAGCGGTAAAGATAGCGACGGTTATGTTCATTAAGTTTAGGATGAGTAGCCACCTTAAAGTCCGTAACTGAATAATCTTCAAAAACATCCATTACAACATATTCTTCGTCCGTTGTCTTATTGGTAATCCGTGTCTGTTCCGCTAATTGAAGTGCAATTTCAGCATTGGTCGGGTCTTTTTCCCAATCAATAATTGAATTAGGCCCCATCATAAGGTTCTCATACATCTGCAATTGCTGTTGAGTTTCTGGCTGAATTTGACGTGTAAATACTACTTTGCTAAATTGGGCGTCACGAATCATCCTAATTTTTGCATGGGGAATTGGCGAAACTTCTAATAAACTTAAGAATTCACGCTTAAATGCCGCAATAAAAGAGCGTGAGTCATTAAAGCGTTGAGGATAGCGTACAATAATTGGCAACGACATTAAGTTATTCATAATAATCATGAATTCCCCAGTAACACGAATTGTCCAAACATTTGTCTCTAATAGATCAGATGGAGCAATCACCTGTGAATTAACATGCAAATGTTGGGCAAGTGAATTTTCCACTGCAATAATCACCCTATCAACCCCTCCTATAATTTCGCTTATATTAATTTTATTTTGAAAAGCATTATTTATCAACTTAATCAAACCATATTTACAAATAAATTAGAAGATTTAAAATAAGACATAAGTATTGTCTCTGAAAGGATGCGCAACTTTTGATTAATCAAAATCTCGATATCTTTGACTTACGAAAAATTCAAATCAATAAAACCAAAGCTGAATTGGAAAATAATGGTAAACGGCAGCAAAAAGTAGTCTCTAGTGACATGTTAGGAACCTTCACGCCAGTTGATCGGGACCCCGTTAAAATAATTCAGATCACTGAAGCCAACATGATCCCCGAGCTGCTTCCATTGCGTCACCAAAGAATGATTGCCAGTCGCTTTTCATTTTTCCGTGGAACTGCCGAATTAATGGAACATGACCTTAAACGACAGGCTCAAAGCAATCTTCCCATAATTATCTGCGGGGATGCTCATGTAAATAATTTTGGCTTTTACGCCTCCCCTGAACGCAAACTTCTTTTTGGCCTTAATGACTTTGATGAAGCTCGAATCGGAAATTGGGAAAGTGATTTGAAACGGTTATTAGTTAGTGCTGAACTAGCAGGCGAAGAGAACGGTTTTGATCGCAATGACCTTTACCACCTCCTTCAATTAACCACTAAGACCTACCGCCATACTATCAAAAGCGCCAATAAGATGAGCCTTTCCCAACTGTTTTATTTTTCATTTGCCTATGAAGACATGGGGAAAGCGATTGAGTCTTTTGGTGATATTTCAACGCAAATGCAAACAGTCCTTAATAAGGTTCTTAAAAAGAGTCAGCGTAGCAATTCAGAAGAAATAATCCAAAAAATGGCGACTATCAATAACCAAGGGCACCTTGTTTTTCGGGATAATCCACCACGCGCACGTCATCTTAGTGCTGTGCGTTATCAACAGATTGTTAAAGGATATAACAAATATCGCGAAAATGTTCGGCAAGATGTTCGAGTCCTTTTAGCAAACTTTCACATTTCTGATATTATCCGCTACAGTGTCGGGGTTGGCAGTTTCGGAACACGATGTTACTTAATCATGCTTACTGGCAACGATAATAGTCACATCGTTCTACAAGTCAAAGAAGCTATGCCATTGCGTTATAACTTACTTTCCCTCCCTGTACAGCAAGTGATTAGAAATGGAGGGATCGCTGGTCAAAGAATTGTAACAGCGCAACGGGTTCTCCAATCCTCATCCGATCGCTTTTTAGGGAGCACTACTTTCGGCGGTCGTAGTTATTACATTCGACAGTTCCGGGATATGAAAGAATCAATTAATGTTAATAAACTTGACTTTGAAAGTTTTCAATTCTACTGCCAGACGTGTGCTTACTTGCTAGCGATGGCTCATTTCCAAAGTCCCACCGCACCGATGATCCGTGGTTATTTAAAACATCAAAAGATATTAGATACTCTTTTACCAAATTGGGCTTTAAGGTATGTAGATCAAGTCACAGCAGACTATGGACAATTCAAATTGGCAATCGCTAAAGGAAAATTAATAAATTAACTGTAATTAAAAAGGACTTGCATTCATCGTTTTGCAAGTCCTTCCTTAATACTATTTTTAATACTATTTTTCAGAATTTTTTCGCTGATCACTTCCATAACGGTCTTGTTCCTTGATTACACTGCTTTTACGGCGATGCTTATTAATAAAATCTTGCTCAGCAGCGAAAATCATTAAAAAGTCGATAAAATTTTTACTAAAATTCTTTTTAAATTTGTCCCATTTATTTTTGGTCATTTTATATACCTCATAAATATCATCTATCTTTGCTTTTATTTATTCTAGCATATCTATTTTTGTGCAAACGATTGCGTAATTTTAAAATAAAATTGTGGTAAAATAGAATTTGTAAAAGCGCTTACTTCAAGGAGGAAATATTTTATGGAAATATCTAAAGTACCATTTGGAACCTACAAAGGCGATCCAGTAACAAAATACATTTTAACGAACGATAATGGTGTTCAAGTAGGAATTCTTGATTTTGCCGGTTTACTTCAATCTTTTAAAGTTCCAACAAAAGATGGTGGTAAGGCCGATATGATTTTGACTTCTGAAAACCTCGACGAATTTACTAATAATGGCTTTTGTACTAATCGCTTAATCGGCCGGGTTGCTGGACGAATTGCAGATGGTAAGTTCAGTATTAACGGTAAAGATTACCAAACCGAACAAAACGAAGGTAAAAATGCTCTTCATGGTGGAACTAATGGTTTTTACAATCATATTTGGCATGTTGACAGCACAGAAGCAACTAACAATTCTGTTTCAATCACTCTTAGTTTAACCTTAAGTCCTGAAGTTGATACGTATCCTGGTAAGATGCATGTCACTGCAACCTACACTTTAACTAATGACGACTTTCTTTCACTTAAGATGTCGGCTACTACTGATGCAGATACGTTGTTCAACCCTACCAACCACACATACTGGAATATGGCAGCAGCAAATGTTCCAACGGTGGATCAATTAAAGCTTTATGTCAACTCCGAAAATCACTTAGCTGTTGACGACGGCAAGATTCCAACTGGTGAAAAGATCGCTAACGAAGGAACTCCATTTGACTTTAGTACCCCAACTACAATGGGCGATGCGCTAGAAAAAATGAGTTCAACTAAGGAAAACGGTTTTGACGATATTTGGGAAGTTACTCCTAGTCTCACAAAGCCAGTTGCCACACTTGAAGATCCAGAAAGCGGCCGAAAGATGAGTCTTTACTCCGATCGTAACGGATTAGTTATGTATACGATGAACTCAGATGATGCAGCGGTTTACAATCACGGACAAGTTCATCCCCACCTTGGATTAGCAATGGAAGCGCAAAATCTTTCGGATGCACCTCATCACCCAGAATTTGGCGATATTACTTTACATCCGGGCGAAGAAAAAGCATACACCATTAAATGGCACGTTGAATACTAATTAAATTACCAAGTGAAATGCACTAAAAAAAGAGATCGACAATTTGCCGATCTCTTTTTATGTGTTAGGAATTATAAATTAGTCTTTGTCATCTGGGTTATACTTCCCAGCCTTTTGAAGGATTTCCTTTGCCTTTTCAAGGTAGTGGTGTTCTGCACGGAATGCCTTGATCTTGCCACCTTCATCATCGGTAAGAGCTGCTAGCTTTTCATCAAGTTCCTTAAATTCCTTGTTAAGGTCCTTAATAACGCCTTCTTCATCTTCCATGTAAACATAGTGATTTTCTGCTGGATCTTTACGACCTTCACCAGCACGTTCTTCAAGCTTTACTGAGTCCTTATCTACTTTCCAAGCATGCTTAAGGATTGACTTAATATCCTTAATTGTTTCGTGTTGAGCAGTACGGTGCTTCTCATTGTCAACACTATCTTCAATCTTTGTTAAGTGTCCTTCAGCATCTGCAATCTTCTTTGCAATACGATCCAAAGCCTTAAGTTGACGTTTTGCGTAATCAGCCATAAATAATTACCTCCTAATATAATAGCTATAATTCCTAATTCACTTTTATTATATTTTTATAATTTAAATTATAAAAATAATACGTCTTAAAATTATAGTTAATTTTATTATGAGGTAATTTCAGCGCCTAAATAAATAGATGATTGATAGAAATTCTCCTATTCAATCATCTATTTATTAAAACATCGACTTTTTAGCAACGCTTTGGCTTGTACTTACTGGAATATTAAAATCAGGCAGTCCTGGAATATGCAACTCAATTGAGCCAACTTGTTGATTCTTCTTTATCGGTGCAGTTAGTTGTTTTTGATCATCTCCCTGCACTCGTAATGTTGGTTTAGTTGCTTGTAATTTCATATTCTTTGGAAGCCAAACGGTAGTCTTCTTTGTTAGCTTAATATTAGCCTTATTCTTATTTTTACCATTCTTTACTTTTACACTAGTAAGCTTGGCCGAAAGATCACTTACTTTTTTGATTTCAACTGGCTGGTACTCATCGACTAATTTATTATAAAAGTCTTGTTGCATCTTCGACTGGTCATTCCATTCCCCTTTTGTATGCAAGGCAACTAAAATAATCCGGCGTCCTGCAAAGGTTCCTGTTGACACAATACATTTACCCGCGCGATCAGTATTTCCAGTCTTTAAGCCGTCAATTTCCCCATCCTTAGGAGCAAAACCGTTTTGTGGCAAAAGAGCATTCACATTTGTCATTAAATATTGTTGATCTTTAGTTACATCAAAGTTAGCAAACTTTTGCTTTGTAATGTCGAGAGTTTCAGGATAATTTTCAACAAGATACTTTGAGATAAGCGCAACATCTTTAGCAGATAATAAGTTCTCTGCGTCTTTATCTACGCCCTTAAGTTTATGCTTTCCTAAGTCCCCGTTAGGCAGCCCGATCATATTGTAGATTTTTATATCTGTAACTCCTGCCTTTTTCGCAAATGCCATCATCTTTTTATTAAAGGCTGCTGTACTGCCCGCGTCAGCTAATGCCAATGCTTCTGTACTTCCATCAGCAGATACGAGCATCATCGAATCAACTAACTGACGGACTGTGTATTCTTCCCCATTCATTAATGGGACATTTGAAAAGTGCCAATCATCCGCCATCTTGGCAACTGCTGGTGTAATCTTAATCTTTTGATCCCATTTTAAATGATGGTTTCGAATATCTTGTAAAATTACTCCTAAAGTTAAGATTTTAATTACAGATGCAATTGGATAGCGTTTAGTTGCATTTTTTTGGTATAGAACCTGGCCACTTTCTGCATCAATCGCATAAGCTGCTCGTGCATCCATCTGAAAAGCTGCAGTATCAGCATGGACTTTTTCGAACATCCCCAAGCCATTTAAACAGATACTAATTATTGCCGTTATTAATAATAATTTGGCAAAAAAAGATTTAACCTTTTTCATTATAACAATTTCTCTCCTTTACACATTTAACTATCATATCCTATTCTGCCTAAAAAAGGTGTAACGATTTGGTAACAATTCAAATGAAATCCTTATTTTTCATTAAATTAAGAAGATGCACCTTTTAACTTCCATAAATTATCTGTATTATTAATAAGTATGCTAATTTTAATCAGAAAGGGTCGGTTAAAAAATGCAAAGATCGCAACGTCATCGTCGTAAACCGCGCAGACTTATCTTAATTATCATCGCTATTCTGCTCATTATTATGGGTGTCCGGCACTTCAGCTCGACAAGTGCCCGCCTAAAATCCGCATGGAATAAAATCATTTTCACTTCCAATAATAATGTTAGTATTGCGGTATACTCACCAAAGACCCACCAAATTTATACTTCTAGTAATGTACCCCAGCATAAGTTTCGAACTGCTAGTACAGTAAAGGTTAGTATTCTAGCGGGAATTCTTGCTAAGCAACAAAGTCCTCTTACAAGTCATCAGAAATCGCTTGCTACTAAAATGATTGAACAAAGTGACAATGATTCAACTAGCGAATTATTTGAAGATTATCTCGGCGGAAAAAACGGTCTCCAACAAACTTTTGAAAAATTTGGCATGACCCAATCTCAGGCTAATAGCAGTTGGGGGTTAACTGTTACTACTCCAAAAGATCAAGTTAAACTATTAAATAATATTTTCTATAAGTCTAAAGTTTTATCTGATGACGAAAGAAGTGAAATTCGTGATTTAATGGGTAATGTTGAAAGTGATCAAGCGTGGGGGATCTCAGCAAGTAGCGATAATTTTGCATTAAAAAATGGTTGGCTAAATTACGGTAAAGATGAATGGATCGTCAATAGTATTGGCTACGTAAAAAATAGTAACGGAACAGACTACACAATTGCAGTTTATACGGATAAAAATCAATCAATGGCCGCGGGACAACAAGTAATTGAACAACTTGCTCGTGTAACAAAGCCAATATTAGACTAAATTGAAATGATAAACAAAATAGGGGCTGAAAGAAAACTTCAAATTTTCTTCCAGCCCCAGTTTTTATAGGTAGTTTATTGAGAGAGATAAAGCGTTTTGGAAAGGAATACTACCTATTTTGTTTTGAGAGAGATTACTAATTAATTTGAT
Source organism: Limosilactobacillus reuteri subsp. reuteri (assembly GCF_000016825.1). Classification (NCBI taxonomy): domain Bacteria; kingdom Bacillati; phylum Bacillota; class Bacilli; order Lactobacillales; family Lactobacillaceae; genus Limosilactobacillus; species Limosilactobacillus reuteri. The sequence goes on from NC_009513.1 coordinate 1,599,275, forward strand.
GTCTATTTTTGTTCCATCACTTTTTCACCATTAGCTGTAATAGTGAAAGTCTTGTTAGCAGCATCAGCATCAAGAACAGCCACATTCTTGCCATCCTTATCTTTCCGCGTAACCTTGATAGTTGTTTCAGTTGGTGTTTCCACTTCAATTGAACCATCAAGATCAAAGGCTGCAAATTTATTCCGCCATGCAAGTAAGTCTAAGAGATTCTTAACTACTGGACGTTGAACTTCTTGTGCAACTTCTTCTTTAGTGTAGTAGTGACGGTTGATGTTCCGACCTTCCTTAGTCTTTTCAAGTAATTCAAGGTCATTTGAACCAGCAAGTAAACCAACATAGTAAACCATTGGAATACCAGGTGCAAATACTTGGAATGCCCGAGAAAGCAAGTAAGCTTTGTCATCGTCACCTAATGCAGAGTAGTAAGTAGAGTTAATTTGGTAAATATCCAAGTTGTTGTATTCAGCACTTGAGTATTTCCGCTTAACGTTAGCACCAACCTTGTATAATTCATTGGATGCATATTCGATTTCATCATCAGTTAAGATATCCTTAGCATCAACAACCCCAATACCATCATGAGTATCAAGAGTAGTAAATTGCTTCATCGGTGACATCTTTAACCACTTAGCAAGGCGGTTAGTCTTACCAGAGTAAAGGGTATAAAGAGTAGTCATTGGTAAGGTAAAGTCATAGATGAAGAAGTCATGTTGTGAAATCTTTTGTGGAATGGTGTAGTGTTCGTGAATTTCAGGAAGGATGATGGCCTTGTAAGGAGCCAAAATATCTTGAACTTCATTTAAAAGATCCCAGATTTCAGGTTCAACGAAGAAATCATTAGTACCAACCTTCTTAATAGCGTAAGCAAAGGCATCAAGACGAATCATATCTGCACCGTGCTTAACCATGTCAATTAATGTTTCCTTGAAGAATTCGTTAGCTACCTTACTCTTAACATTAATATCAATTTGTTCTTCACCGAAAGTGTTCCATAAGTTTTCAGTAGTACCATCATCAAAGGTAATTTCTTGCTTAGGAGCCTTATCCTTTCGCTTGTAAATTAAATCAACATCTTCTTGAGTTGGACGGTTCTTACCAGCTTTTTCCCAGAACTTTTCCCAACGAATAAAGAAGTCGTTGTACTTAGAATCATCGTGCTTCTTCTTGAAGTCTTGGTACATTTCAGACTTCTTGGAAATATGGTTAATCATGAAGTCAAACATTAAGTAGTAGTCTTCACCTAATGCTTCAACATCATCCCAGTTACCAAAAGCAGAATCAACAACATCGTAACGGTATGGTGCAAAACCACGGTCACCAGTTGATGGGAAGAATGGAAGTAAGTGAACACCGCCGATTGCATCACCGATATAGTTCTTTAATACTTCATGAGTTTCTTTAATATTTTTACCCATTGAGTCAGAGTAAGTAATTAACATTGCTTCATTTTTGATTGGCATAATGATATCCTCCAATAATTTTAAATTTAGTTAGCTTGTTTAGAATGACGAGTTGCAAAGAAAATAATTAAGGCAATAACTATTAGCATTACCCCGTAGATTGGGAATGGTGCGGCAAGATCAAGGCCACTCATTGGGCGACCGACTAATCGATTCATCCATTCAGCAATTGTTGGTGAGAAGAAAGCTCCAAAGTTAAAACCAATCAGTACCATTGAAGTTACTAATGGTTGACGCTTAGCAGGAGCTAAATCCGGCAACAAGTTAAAAATCAACGGAGAAACTAATTGTAGTGGGAAGCCGATTAAAAGCAAACCAATTACTAACATTGCAAAGTTGCCGTTTGCGAAGGCAAATAAGAAGTTTGAAATGGCCATTAACCCGAGACCAAGGTAAACAGTGTTAAAACCTAACGCTTTATTAATTGATCCGTAGAATAAACCACCAAGCGTTGCCCCAATTAACATTAAGGAAAGGAACATTGATGAACCAGTATAGCTACTTCCCTTAATTGCAACGGTTAAGCCAGGGAAACGATTTTCCATTCCAACATAATCTACAACCAAGAGGAAGGCAAAGAGAACAAGGAGGTAAACTACTGGACTAATCTTTTTAATTGGTTCTTCCACTTCAGTTAATTCTTCAGCAAGATCATCTTCGGCAACGTTATTATCCTGTGCTTTGCTATCGTCAGGAACACGAACGGCAAAGAAGAAGAGAACAACAAAGGCAAGAAGGTAGACGGCAAATGATGCATGCCAACCTGCATAGCTAAGAATTAACCCAGCAATTGCCAGGGTACAAGCTTGACCGATTTGTTCAGCCGCAGCACGCCAACCAAGCATTTGAGCTCGAGTTGTACCTTCATACCAAACTGAAATCATCGAAATTGCTTGAGAATTGTATAAACCAAACCCTGCTCCTAAAACTAACCGCGAAATCAAAATCGCAGTGTAGTCATTCGCAAACATGGGAACAATTCCGGCAAGGCCAACAATTGTAACCCCGGCCATAATAATCTTCTTATCAGAAATATTGAACCATTGTTGAAGTAATGGTGAAAGGACAACAAAAATCATTACAGCAAATGATGGAGTCGTAACTAAATATTCTGACTGTGTCTGTGAGATTCCGAGTGCCGCCTTTAATTGCGGTAAAGAACCTTGAATGGCATAAGCACTCGTAACCATGAATGAAACTGACAGGAACGCCAATTTGGTAACAAGAGAATTTTTGTTATTCATAATTAGTAGGTACTCTTTCTATAGGTATTTGATAAACGTTTATCATTACTGTACATCAATAATATACAATGAAGTTTTTAAAATGTCAAACGTTTAACAAAGATTTCCTACAAAAAATTGTAATCCATTACATTGTTATTATAACGCGCCTTAAATGAAAATAGATGAAAACGGATGATAACGCTATTTTAGGTCTCTTTCGGGATTGCTTGTGAATTTTCACGCATTATTTTTTATAAAAAAAGAGTAAAGCAATGACCGATTCATCGTTTTACTCTTTTCAACTTAGTATTTACTTAATCCACACAAAGCTTCTTGATTGCCTGAGCATAGATTTCCATTGCTTTATACATGTCTGGCAATGGCCACTGTTCATTAGCTTGATGCATATAGTCGGGAGTTGTTGGTAACATTCCCCCAAAAGCAACACAATTATTCATCGTTCGGGCAAATGTTGCTCCACCAGAAATTTGCGGTTCAGCAGCAACATCCCCAGTTTGTTCTTTATAAACTTTCATCAAAGTTTGCACTAATTTACTGTCTTTTGGAACGTACAGGGGTGCTAAATAATCAAAATGAACATACTTCAAATCATAAGCTGCCACCTGTTTACTTAGTTTTGCTAGTAAATTATCGCGATCGATCGTTACGGGAATTCGTAAATCAATCTGCATTCTTGTTTCATTTTCATTAATTTCAAGACTAGAAATATTGAAAGTTAATTGTCCAGACTCATCGCGAACATCACCGAGAACATTGCTCCCCGTTGCATCTTCCTTAAATAATTTGCCAATAAAATCAAGTGGCTTAAAATCAAAAACATCATCAAGCGCAATCGCTAACCGTAAAACAGCATTCGTTCCTTCCGGTGCCATCATCGCATGAACAGACTTGCCAATAACAGTAATTGAATTACCGTCACTTGTATATTCAAAGCCATGCTTATCTAAAGCCGCCTTCACTTCATCCTGCTTTGGACCATCGTACACTGCACTATCAGGGACCGCATTAAACGCATTTTTCAAGTTAATCTTTAGTTGATCTGTTCCTGGACCAACGAGATAAGATTGTTGCAACCCCTTTTCAGCATAAATTAATGGAAATTCAGCATCAGGAGAAATTCCACTATCAATCGGCGCTTCCTTTTTATTATATTCAGCAATTCCACGCCATAGAATTTCTTCATCAGTTCCATAAATAAAACGAATTCGTTGATTGAAGTGATAACCTTGATCCATCAATGCTTTAACAGCATATAAAGCTGCAATTCCTGGACCTTTATCATCTTGTGACCCTCGTCCATAAACTGCATCATTGATTACTGTGCCTTTAAATGGATCATGTTTCCATTTGCCTAAATCGCCGGCAGGAACCGTATCAAGATGACAAATTACACCAAAAATTTTGTCCCCACTACCAACTTCTGCATAGCCATAGTACCCGTCTGGATCTTCATAGGTCTTAAAACCTAATTCATCACAAATCTTCATCATTTCATCGAGGGCGTTACGAATTCCTTTGCCAAATGGTGCGCCTTCTTCTGCTGGTTGATTATATGATGGAACAGAAATTAGTCGTTCTAAAATTTTAACAGCAGCTTTTTGTTCATCTTCTGTAATAATTTTATCCATTCAAATCCCCTCCTAGAGCAAGGCAGCAATTCCTAAGAACAAGCAAGTAGCAACAAAGAGATAAATCATTAATTTCAGCATCCACTTCCACCAAATGCCGACATTAATATGCGCAATTGCTAATGCTCCCATAACAACTCCCGAAGTTGGGGTAATAAGGTTAACCCAACCTGAAGCTGCTTGATAAGCAGTAATAACAAGGCTACCAGAAACATGCGCAAAATGTCCCATTGGTCCGATAATTCCCATCGTTGCCGCAGCTAACCCAGACGTTGATGGAATTAAGAATGACATTGGGATATAGAAAATGTAAGTCAAAATAATAAAGATCGTTTGTGATAATCCATGAAGGCCCAATTCTCCCCAGTGAAGAACTGTTCCAGTGATCATCCCATTATTCATTATTACTTGAATTCCCCGTGCAACTGCCACAATAATTGCAACGCTTAAGAAATCTCCCATTCCTGACATGAAAGCATCAATAAATTCACTTTCCTTCATATGGTAAACAGCCATAATCAAGACCGACATAAAGAGGAAGAGCATGGTAATTTCATTGAAGTACCATGTTCCAAAGGGTGCCATATCATGCCCTAATAAATCGCCTAGGAATGGAATATTAACCAACCACTTTGTAAATTTATCAAAAAATGTCCAATGGCTATTAAGGTTTGACCATGGAATTAGTCCTAGAATCATCACAACAAAAGTAATTCCGAATAGCCAAATAACTGTCTTTTGACGACCGGTCATCTTATGGTCGTCATTAGGATCAGCCTTGACTAAAAAGTGCTTTTCATCTTCTGCTCGTTGATTGTAAACTAATGATTTAGTTGGATCTTTTTCAATTACCGATGCATAGTGGTAAACATAAATAATACTAATCGTTATCGTAATAATTAAAAGGATTACCCGGGAAACTAAACCATCACCAGGAGAAATATTTAACGTTTGAGAAGCTACTCCTGTGGCAAACGGGTTAACAGTTGATGCTAAACAACCAACTTGACTTCCCACTAAAGCAATCGCAACCGCTACAATTGAATCAAAGCCAACACCCATCATCACGGGGATCAAGAGAGGATAGAATGCAATCGTTTCTTCCCCCATTCCATATGTTGATCCACCAAGAGCAAACAGAAGCATTAAAATTGGAATCAATTGTTTTTCTCGTCCCTTATACCGGCGAACGATTGAACCGATCCCTTCGTTTAATGCATTTGTCTTATTAACCACTCCTAGGAATCCACCGATAACAAGAATAAATAGTGATACTGAGATAGCTCCATCTGTCTTTTTATCACCGACCATCCCGATAACGGGTGCCATAAAGATATCCCAAATTCCCTGGGGTTTATTTGTCACCGCCTTATATGTGCCAGAAATAATATTTCCAGCTTTATCCGTCTCATATGTCCCTGCTGGTATAATCCACGTTAAAATTGCAATTAAAATAATAATTAAAAATAAAATTGTAAACGCAGAGGGCATATGAAAATGATGTTTTTTCTTCGTTTGCGTTTCCTGCACAATAACCGCCTCTTTTGTAAAATTAGTATCAATTTTATTTTAATTCAGTTTGAAAGCGGCTTCAACTTAATCTAAGAATTATCCTTAAAGAATGCTATAATTGCCTTGTAGTAATTTTAAGGAGGATGAAGCTAATGGTAATGAATCCTAATAAAGCACAAGACGTTTGGAAAGACGCCGGTGAACATGTCCAATTTACTGTATTAGAATTAAAACGAGAAAATCAAGCAAAGGAACAAGAAGCAATTCAAGAATTTGTTGAACGGTTCCAAGCAATTACTCGATCACTGCGAATTCGGGATAATAAGGGTAATCTTAAAGTTTCTTTAGGCTTTAGCAACGACGCATGGGACTATCTTTTCCCAAATGCCCCTAAACCCAAAGAATTAGAAACTTACCAAACATTAACCGGGCCAAAATACAAAATGCCTGCCGCAAAAGGAGATATTTTCCTCCATATTCGTGCAAACGATGAGGCTGCAGTTTACGAATTCATGGCTCAAGTAATGCTCTTTATTAGAGATATTACTAATGTTGTTGATGAAACAAAGGGCTTTCGCTATTTTGAAGGCCGGGCCATTATTGGCTTTATTGATGGAACTGAAAATCCGGAACCTCAGGATGCTGCTGAATACGCAATTATTGGTGATGAGGATCCTACGTTTGAAAATGGTTCATATGCCTTTGCACAAAAATGGCGGCATAACATGGACATTTGGAATAAGCTAACTACTGAAACGCAAGAAAAAGCTGTTGGACGAAAGAAGTTTTCTGACTTAGAATTAAGCGAAAAAGAGAAGTTTAAGAATGCTCATAATGTCGCTTCCCAAGCGGAAATTGATGGTATTGAACAGAAGATTGTGCGCATGAATGTTCCATATTCAGACCCTGCCGCTGATAATACTGGAACTTTCTTTATTGGTTATTCAAGGCATTGGACTGTAACTAAGAAGATGCTTGAAAATATGCTTGAGCAAAACGATTATCTCCTAACTTTCTCTGATATTTTAGGTGGTCAACTCTTCTTTATTCCTTCGCGTCCAATGTTGGATCAAATTGCTGAAGGCGAATTAAATTAGTTGATTGACAAGTTGAAGGCAAATTGCTATATTATTAGTAGCAAATTTTAAGAGGGATCATCCATTGAAATTTTAATTCTACACAATTTAATGTATCTGGAACTGTGGATTCACGCAGAAAGATACTACGGGTAGAATTATTTTTCAATGATTGATCAATAAATGAGAACTAATGGGCCAATACCATTAGTTTAAAAGTCTACCTGTAGTGGTGGGCTTTTTTTCGTTACCTTTTCTGCGAGTAACGAAAGGGTGATTTTTTAATGGAACCAATCACGATAAATAATTTAACTTTTGCTTATCCGGGACAAGAACCGCTTTTTAATCATTGTGATCTTAATATTAGCAGCGATTGGAAACTTGGTCTTCTTGGACGAAACGGTCGGGGCAAAACCACACTACTCAAAATCTTGCAAAAGCAACTTTCCTTTCAAGGAAGTATTCAAACCAATCTTAAGTTTAACTATTATCCATTAGTAATTCGTGAACCGAATGATTACACATTGAATGTCCTTATGAGAAGTGGCTATCAAGGTGAGCAATGGCAAATCGAACGAGAATTAAATTTGATGGCAACTCCCACAGAATTACTATGGCAACCTTTCAGTAGTCTTAGTGGTGGCGAACAAACACATGTGATGCTAGCAACCCTTTTTGCCCAGGATGGATATTTCCCCCTGCTTGACGAACCGACTAATCACCTTGATCAGGATGGTCGAAAACAAATTGCTCAATATCTAAAAGCGAAAAAAACGGCTTCATTATCACTAGCCATGACCGAGATTTTCTCGATAAAGTCATTGACCATTCATTAGTGATTGAACAACACCAGCTTGTTTTAACCCGTGGTAATTACAGTGATTATTTCGTTCATAAGGAGCAACGAGATTCTACGGCCATCAAGAAAAACGAAAATTTATTAAAAGATATTCGTCATTTAAAGCAAACACGTCAGGCAAAATCTCAATGGGCTCAACAAGCAGAAAATGAAAAGAAGAATAATTCGCATGCGGATAAAGGCTTTATTGGTGCCAAAGCTGCAAAAATGATGAAAAAAGCAACCATAATGAAAGGACGCTTAGACACCGCAATCGAGGAACGAAAAGGACTTTTAAAAGAGATTGAAAACGTTGTTCCGCTAACAATTAATGTCCTCCCCACTAATCATCAACTATTGTTAAGCATTAATGATCTAACGTTATCGTATCCAACTAAACAACCCTGTTCTAATATCACTACAACCATTGAAAAAAATGACCAGGTCCTGCTCTGTGGGAATAATGGTACTGGAAAATCTAGTATTATTAATGCAATCATCGGGACATTCAGTGGTAAACAAAGCGGAGAGATACTTTTTAGCAGTGCCCTTAAAATCAGCACAGTGCGTCAAGATTATTCTGATAATCATGGAAGTTTACGTAGTTTTGTATCTTCTTCTAAAATTAACTACGATCAATTTCTTAACCTTCTTCGTAAATTAGGAATGGAACGTGCTACTTTTAATGTTCCGATTGAAGAAATGAGTATGGGACAACAAAAGAAGGTTGAACTAGCACGGTCATTAGCTGAACCCGCTCACCTTTATTTATGGGATGAACCGCTAAACTATCTTGATACCTATAATCAGCAACAACTAATTCAGTTAATTCAAGAAAAGCGATCACCAATGCTAATTGTTGAACATGATCAAAATTTCATTAAGCAAATTGCTACAAAGAAAATTGAAATTTAATATTTCCTGGGAAATAATCAACTTTACAAAGTTAGTGTTAAAAAGCTGAGAGAAAATTTGTTTTTCTCCCAGCCTTAACTGTTTTCACGAACAATAGCAAGATATCGTGGAAATTAACCGCAAGGCTCGAGGCTAAGTCCGAACAATAATCAGCCCGTGCTAATCACCGTTCTATCCTTAGCCCACCGCCTTGTCGAGAAGGTTAATTCCCACTCACAATCATTAGCTAAATTAAATTCAGTTCAGTTAACCACTCAAGAAATAGCGGGAACCACTTTCCCATATGATTATCTACCCGATCATTATTAACAATACCAGTATATTCGTTAGCTAACGCGATTCCATGTCCCCCAGTGCCAAACTCATGTAATTCATATGGAATATCATTCTTAATTAACGCATCTGCATATACTTGAAGGTGATCAACAAAGGGAGTCAGTTCATCTTTTGCCGATCCCCACATAAAGGTTGGTGGTGTTTGCGGATTTACTAATTTCGCTACATTCTCTGTTGTAACCCCCATACGTTCATCAATCAAGGGTTGAATAACAGGATATCCTAATGCGGCGAATCTAGCGTGTGTTAGTTTTTCATTACTATATGCAGCGGCAATTTGGCCTCCTGCAGAAAAGCCAATAATCCCCAACCGATCAGCGTCAACATCTAATTCAGCTGCATGGTTGACGATATATTCAAATGCTTGGTGAACCGCTATTTTGGCTTCTTCATAATTCTTATGCTCAACTACCGGATATCGTACAACAAATGTTTGCCATGCATGGGTTGCAAACGTTAATGCCACCCGTTCAGAATCTCGCTCCATGATCTGGTTATAACTGCCTCCTGGTAAAATAACAAGACCGGGCAAAGCTTTATCAGTATTACTATGATAAATATCTAGAGACGAATATGGTTGATCTAAGTTAACACTTTTAATTTCCATTTTCTCACCTCATTTTGATTTTTTAAATGTCGAAATTACAATGAATAGTATAACCTTAATCTGAGATAAACGATACAGGTAAAAAAATGTTATTAATTCACAAATTTCCCCTTGTTTATTATGATACATTTGTTAAAGTGATAAGGTATCAATTATTATTTGGGGGTTAGAAAATCTAATGAGTATTATGAAGACTAGGTCATTCTGGATTGCTGCCATTATGACCTTAATTTGTTCTGTTGCTGGGGTGCTTTTAGCAAAACTACCTTATGTCAACTTGATTGGAGCATTGGTCATTGCTTTATTATTAGGTATTGCCATGCAGTTGACTCCTGCTAGCTTGCGGAATGAGGCTCAAGGCGGCATCGGATTTATTTCTAACAAATTTTTACGGCTTGGTATTATTCTTCTTGGTTTCCGCTTAAACCTAGAAAAACTTGCGGCCGCAGGGGTTAAGACTATTTTGGTTGCAGCTATTGGGGTTACCGGCACGATTGTCCTCACTTATTGGCTTAGTCGAAAGTTTGGTGCAGAAGATGAATTAGCTATCCTTTCTGCTTGCGGCTGTGGTATTTGTGGAGCGGCTGCCGTAATGGGGGTTTCACCACAAATTGAAACCGACAACGAGGAGCGCAAACGAGAAAATGAAGTATTAGCTGTTGCTGTTGTTTGTGTAATGGGAACAGTCTTTACTTTAGTTGAAATTGGAATCAAACCATTAATCGGGCTTACTGACCCACAGTTTGGAATTGTTGCCGGTGGTTCATTGCATGAAATTGCTCATGCCGTTGCTGCCGGAGGTGCTTTCGGTGAAGCAAGCTTAGATAACGCCCTTATTATGAAACTTTCACGGGTTCTTCTCTTGGCGCCAGTCGCTTTAATTGTTGGTTACTGGTATTAACACCGTCTTGTAGTTGAAAGTGAAGAAGAACATACTAAAGAACCAAAGAAATTACCAATTCCTTGGTTCCTTGGCGGTTTTATTTTAACTAGCGTGTTAGGAACCTTTCTTCCATTCTCACCAGCTTTTCTTGATGCACTTGTTCAAGCAGCCTATATCTTTTTAGGAATGGCAATGGCTGCATTAGGTGTTTCAGTAAACTTTAAAGTTATTTTTAAACGCGGAGGAGCCGTTTTTGGCGCAGCTGCGATTAGCTCAACCTGTTTATTGGTGTTCATGATTATTATGAGTAAAATATTCTTCTAATTATTAAAAGCGTTAAATTGAGGATTTATTTTAAAAGGGCATATCGCCTTTCCTCCAATTTAACGCTTTTTATTTATATTCTTCTATTTAACTCTCTTTCCCAGCTGGTAAGCTTCTTCAACGTGTTTAGCCAATTTTTGATTATTCCAAGAATCAGCCGCAAGCACTTCTCCTACTTTATCCCAACGCATATATTCAAGCAATTGCTTAAAATATAAGTCAAGTGAAGCAAAGGCATCTTCTTGACCATAGCCACTCACTAAAGTAATAGCTTTCTTTCCGCCATGAAGTTCATGGTTATAGTTGTAGAAACGATCAATCACTGCTTTTAGGGCTGCATTGATCCCATAATAATATAGCGAACTAACCAAGACTACCATGTCTGCCGCTAACAGCTTAGGCATTACTTCATTAGTAATAACATCATTCGGTTCAATCGCAACTTCTTGTCCGGGATGATTGTCTTCCAATTCAATCATCGAAAATTCATCAGTCCGGCGTCCAGCATCAAAGCGATAAACTTCATTTCCTGCTTCAGTAGCGCCCTTAACAAAGGCATCTGCTAATTGCTCAGAAGTTCCTGGATGATGGGGACTTCCTGTTAATACAACAATCTTCATCATGATCCCGCCCTTTCTTACTTAATTATAGTGATAATTCGACCAGATTAGAAATAGAAACATTGAATATTAATAGATAACTAAAATGAATTAACGAGGCCAACTAAAAATTTTTAACCAATTTAACTTAGCACGCTCTCGTTTTTGTTCTTCTTTAATGTATGAACGATCCGTAATGAAATGAAAGATATTCATGCCTATTCCTCATAAATATGTTCACTAAGGTAGCGCTCGCTTGAATCAGGAAATACCGTGACTAAATTAGCCCCGTGTGGCAATTCTTTAGCAACTTCTAAACTTGCCGCGAGCGCAGCCCCACTAGAGCTACCAATAAAGAGGCCGAGATTTTTAGCAACCCAGCGAACATAATAGAATGCATCCTCATCACTGATTGTTTTTACCCCGGTATAATCTAAGTCCTTGAAAAACGGTGGAATAAACTCCACTCCAATTCCTTCTGTACGGTGACTATGGGCTGGACCCCCATTTAAAATCGATCCGGCTGGTTCAACAATATAGCCTTTTAATTCTGGGTAAGCATCTTGGAGCGCCTTTTGAATTCCCGCAAAAGTGCCACCACTTCCTGCACCAGCTACAAAGGCCGCCAGCGGTTTATTAGCAAGATCAGCTAAAATTTCCGGTCCCAAGGTGCGTTGATAAACATCAGGATTTGCTGGATTCTGGAATTGTAAAGGCACGTAAGCATCTCCGATTTCAGCAGCTAATTCTTTGGCGGCCGCAATTGCTCCTTTGATCCCTTCTTCACTCGGAGTATTAATCACTTCGGCTCCCAACGCACGCATTAATGTTTGCTTTTCAAAACTAAACTTTTCTGGTACCACTAATTTAACTGGTAAATGGTATTTTAGTGCTGCTAAAGCGACTCCAATCCCTGTATTTCCGGCAGTTGGCTCGATGATTGTCGTTGTATCTTTTATTTTTCCTTCTTCCATTCCTCGCTGGATTAGCGCCATCCCCAAACGATCCTTGATACTGCCACCTGGGTTAAACATTTCGAGCTTAGCATAAATATTAACGTCATTCGGAGTCTTCATCGGCAAGTGCATTAAGGGGGTGTGACCAATCAAATCATAAGTATTTTCAACTAACATAATAGTTCCTTCTTCCTCAGAAAAGTAAGTGGGAATTAACCTCCTCGACAAGGCGGTGGGCTAAGGATAGAACGGTGATTAGCACGGCACGGGCTGATTATCGTTCGAACTTAGCCTCGAGCCTTGTGGTTAATTTCCACGATATCGTAACAATATACCTATAAAAAACGAGGCTGTTGAAAAAACAAAAGTTTTTTCTCAGCCTCGCCTTATGTGTTATCAACTTGATAGTAATTCAATTAAAAATGAGTATACCAAAAAGTGAGTCGCATAAGACGCGATTCACAACAACAAATATTTGCGTTAACAAAATAATTGTTTTCCATTGGTAATTTCCTCGTATTTCAAATTACAGTAATAATAACTAGTTAAAAGTAAGTTGTCAAGAAAATTTATATGGACAGGTGTAAAATAAAAAAGAATTATTTTATAAAGCAGGAGCGATACCTATGAAAAAGAATGGACTACTATTAGTCAATCTCGGTTCACCCGATACGCCAACAACTCCCGACGTTAAACGTTATTTGAAAGAATTTCTCAGTGATCGGAATGTTATTGAAATGCCCCCAGCATTATGGCAGCCACTCCTTCGTGGGATTATTCTTCCAACTCGGTCATGGCGATCAGCGACTTTTTATCGTAATTGCTGGACAAAAGATGGATCCCCATTAATTGTCTACACAGAACGGTTGGTTGCTAAGGTTCAGGGATTAATGCCGGAATGGGTTGTCAAAATGGCAATGACCTATGGCAAGCCTAAAATTAGCGACACAATTACCGGAATGAAAAAGGAATGTCAAAATATTACAGTTTTGCCGCTCTTCCCTTTTTTTACTAAAAGTACAACTCAAACGGTTATTGACAAGGTAAAGGATGCTGATCCAGAAGCGAAAATAATTGATCGTTTCTCGGCCGAAGAAGATTATTTAGACTTATTGGCTAAGCAAATCCAAACGGCATGGGATAGAGGAAAATATGACAAATTACTCATTTCGTATCATGGAATTCCGACTGCCATGGTTAATCACGGTGATCCTTATCGCGATGAAACAGAAGCGGCCACCGCGGAACTAATTAAACGTCTTGACATTCCTGAAAAGCAAATTAAGATGGCTTACCAATCTAAGTTTGGCCCAATGCCATGGTTAAAACCTTACCTCCGGAACACGCTACTTAATGAGGCACAACTTGGACATCGTGATGTGTTAGTCGTCGCTCCATCATTTGTGGCGGACTGTTTAGAAACATTAGAAGAAGATCAAGTGCAAAACTATCAGGTCTTTCGTGAAAATGGCGGAAATAACCTTGTAATGGTGCCTTCACTCAATGACTCACCAGAATTTGCTCAGTTTATTACTGATCTTGTGCAACGAAAGGGATAAAAATGGAACGAAAAAGTTTAGACGAAATCAATGGAAGTGTTGATGTTCCAAATGTCTATCAAAGTGCATTTTGGCAGAAATTTCTCGCTTATAGTGGTCCCGGTGCTTTAGTCGCCGTTGGTTATATGGATCCAGGTAATTGGTTAACGTCGCTTGCCGGTGGGAGCCAATATCGCTATCAGCTATTAGTGGTCCTTTTTACTGCCATTTTAATCGCTATGTATATGCAATCTTTAGCAATCAAACTCGGCGTTACCACCCGAACCGACCTCGCCCAAGCAATTGCGCGGCGTTTACCTACTCCCCTGCGGATTGCCCTGTGGTTATTTAATGAAATAGCGATGATGGCAACGGACTTAACCGGAGTCGTTGGAACTGCTGTCGCCTTAAACATGTTATTCAAGCTGCCCTTACTTATCGGCGTCCTGCTAACAATTGCGGACGTGCTAGTTGTCTTATTTTTCCTTCATTTTGGGATCCGCCGAATTGAATTTATCGTTTTAACTGCTATTCTGGTTGTCGGCGCCATCTTTGCGATTGAAGTCTGTCGGGCCCACCCTGAATTTTCCGCGATCATGGACGGTTTTGTTCCTCGTTCCACAATTTTTACTAATCACAGTGAGTTGCTAATTAGTTTAGGGATTGTCGGGGCCACAATTATGCCCCATAATATTTATCTTCATTCCTCCCTGGCGCAAAGTCGACGCTACGATGAACATGATCCAAAGCAAGTCAAAGAAACGCTCCGTTTTGCTAATTGGGATTCATTAATTCACCTTTTTGCGGCTTTCATCGTCAACGCCCTTCTGCTTATCCTTGGTGGCACCCTCTTCTTTCATGCAGCAAGTCTCGGTAGTCTCGAGGATGTCTTTTTCGGACTAAAGAATCCCCAAATCGTTGGTAGCCTCGCTAGTCCATTAATGAGTTGGCTCTTTGCCTTCGCTCTACTGGTAACTGGTTTAATTTCTTCAATCACTAGTACCTTGGCCGGTCAAATTGTCATGGAAGGATTTATCAATATTCGCCTTCCACTCTGGAAAAGGCGTCTCCTTACTCGAGCTGTAACCCTTGTGCCAATCCTAATTATCGGCTTCATGATTAATTTCAAAGAAGAACAATTTGAGCAACTCATCATTTATGCGCAAATCGTCCTCAGTATCGCCTTACCATTTACCCTCTATCCCCTTGTTGCCTTGACGGGTAATAAGAAACTGATGGGACCACACGTTAATTCACGATGGCAAACGGTCCTTGGATATATTTTAGCTAGTTTGGTCACTGGGTTGAACTTGCTGGTATTGGTATAATTTTTGTTTATCATTATAAACCCAATAGATAGATACCCTTATTTTCAGTTATCAGTGTTTAAAAAAGCAATCAAATATTGTAAGATAATAATAAATTTTGTTGTAATTGTTGATGCAATAAAAGACTGGGCACTATTTACTTTTGGGAGAGTAATTTGATATTAAAAATTTTATCTTTGGTGTGACGCTTTTATCAATCTCATTTTACAACTGAATTAAAGAAGCAGGGCTGAACGGTATTTATGTTCAAACCCTGCTTCTTTATTTTAGTTTCGTCGCGCAACCATCACGCGCTGTCCACCTATTTGTTTAACTTTAATGTCTTTAAAACGATAATATTCCAGTAGTTGACGATAACGTTGCACAGTAGTAGCAGTAATCACTATGGTTCCCTTAAAAGCGAGAACCCTTATCGCCTCTTGCAAAACACGTCCTTGCGTAATTGCCGGTTTCACCTGCTGCAAATCACTAATCAGAACATAGTCAAACTGATGATCAGTGAAAGGCAAATTAGTGTTATCAGTCAATTCTACTTTCGCGCGATCAGCTACTGCCTCTTCTTTGATCAGTCCTTTCGCTTGCTGTGCTTGCTTTTCATTTTTAACTATTCCCATAATTTTGCCGGGAGCAGTCAATTGCTTGGCAAGGTTAATAAACG
Organism: Limosilactobacillus reuteri subsp. reuteri; assembly: GCF_000016825.1. NCBI lineage: Bacteria > Bacillati > Bacillota > Bacilli > Lactobacillales > Lactobacillaceae > Limosilactobacillus > Limosilactobacillus reuteri. The sequence goes on from NC_009513.1 coordinate 1,615,180, forward strand.
TTTTTCCATTACCAATGCTCATATCAAGGATTTGCACATCCCCGCGTATCGATAAATCAGTACTTATCTTTTTCCAGACCTGTTGCCTTTGCCAGATCAACCATCCAATAATTCCAACAACTATAACAACTATGATCCCAATAACGACTATCAATTCTCTTCACCCATTATTTAACTAACAATATCGTTTAGTTTCCGAATATCCTTTAACTGCCCAACAACTGTGATTTTATCGTGCGGTTGAATAACATCATTAGCTTGCGGCATTTGATTAACTTCATCATCTTTACTAACAATGATAATCACATTGACATTATAACGATTACGAAAATCCAGTTCGTCTAAGGTCTTATTAAAGAACTTGGGATTATTAATATTTACTTCTGCCAAAGTTATTTCCTTACTTAAGGTGACATAATCGACGACGCTTGGGTTTAGTTGTTGAAAAATAAGTCGCTTAGCTAAATCATGCTCTGGACGAACAACCATATCAGCACCAATTCGTTCCAAAACGCGCGCATGATTAACATTTTCAGCCCGACAGATTACATCTGGCGCCCCAAGTTCTTTAGCGATTAGCGTGGCCATGATACTTGCTTCAACATTTTTTCCGATTGAAATATACACATGATCAAAACTACCGATATCAAGGTCACGCAGAGCATCCTCATCTTGCGCATCCGCAATTACCGCCCGCATAACTGACCCCGCAAATTCATTTACCACTTCTTCACTAGAATCAATCGCCAATACTTCTTGGCCTGCTTGAACTAAAGCTTCACATATTGAGGCCCCAAATTGTCCAATTCCAATAACAGCATAACTTTCTTTTTTAGCCAATTAACACACTCTCCTCTGGATAACGATAATTCTTCGCTGCTGTACTTGCATTTAGGATTGAGAACATTACAGTATAAATTCCTACCCGGCCCACAAACATTAAAAACATTATAATAAATTGACCTAATAAATTAAGGTGGGTTGTAATTCCCAACGATATTCCAGTTGTCCCAAAGGCTGCCACTGCCTCAAAAGTAACATACGCCAACGAATCATGTTTTGGCAAATCCTGTGTTTCAACAAGCACCAAAATTGATACAAGCAAAATAAATAAAGCAACAAACAGTAATGTCAAAGCACGATAAATATTTTCTTGGGTAAACCGGCGATGAGCAAATGTCGTGTCTCGCTGTCCACGCAAAGTTGCAAAACTCTGAATCGTTAATAGACCGATTGTTGTGGTTTTAACCCCACCAGCAGTTGACCCCGGCGTTCCTCCGATAAACATCAAAATAACCGTAAACGCGAGGCCGGCAGCACTTAAATCAGTATAAGGAAAAGTAATTAAACCGGCAGTTCGTGGCGTGATTGCCATAAAAATAGTATTGAGAATACGGTTGGAAAAACTTAACTTATCACTTAATTGTGCTAAGTTTTTCTCGGTAATAAAGTAAACAACCACAGAAACAACGAATAAAACTGCTCCAGTACGTAACGCTAACTGCGTATGCAAGGATAGCCGGTGATATTTAGGATAATTGAGAATATCTTTCCATACTAAAAATCCTAATGATCCGGCAACAATCAAAACAGCAAGCACACATAGCATATAAGGGTCATTAGCATAATTTGCCATACTATTATCAAACAAGTCAAAGCCGGCATTACAAAAGGCTGAGATTGAATGAAAAATACTAAACCATATTCCCTTACCGAGTCCGTAACACGGATAAAAGTCAAAAAATAAAAATATTCCACCCGCTAATTGGATAAGTAATGAAAGCCGAATAATAAGGTAAACCACGTTCAATTGGGATAAGTGGTCAAGATTAAGGGCTTCTTGAGTTAATAATCGTGTTGACATTCGCATTCGTTGCCGGATCAGTAACGACATCATGACTGCAAACGTCATAAAACCTAAGCCTCCCACTTCCATCAAGATTGCAATCACAATCTGGCCAAATAATGTCCAGTGATGAGCTGTACTAACAAGAGTTAATCCAGTTACGCAGGTTGCACTCGTTGAAGTGAAGAAAGCAGTCATAAAATTTGTCGTTTCTCCTGGTCGTGTTGCAAACGGCAAGGAGAGTAAAATTGTTCCCATAAAAATAACAATTAAGAACCCAAATGTAAGAATTTTGGGAAATGTATATTTATGTTTATTTATTTCAATCACTTTTATCCTTCCTCATATCAATATTACTCAACTAATTATAAGCGTTTTTGTTAAATTCTAAACCATTATTTTATTTCCCGGGAAATCATCTCGAGAAAGCGCTACAATATAACTGTAGATTACCCGATTGCTTTTCCTGAAAGGAGATCCTTTTATGTACTATTCAAACGGAAATTATGAAGCATTTGCTCGTCCCCGTAAGCCGGCAGGAGTGGATAAAAAACATGCTTACATTGTTGGCGCTGGTTTAGCAGGTCTTTCTGCGGCTGTCTTCCTAATTCGTGACGCCCAAATGCCAGGCGAAAACATCCATATTTTTGAAGAGTTACCAATCGCTGGTGGTTCCTTAGATGGTCAAGATCGCCCCGATGTTGGCTTTGTCACTCGTGGTGGCCGTGAGATGGAAAACCACTTTGAATGTATGTGGGATATGTATCGTTCAATTCCATCCTTGGAAATCCCCGGTGCATCTTATCTTGATGAATATTATTGGCTAGATAAGGATGATCCAAATAGTTCAAATTGTCGCTTAACTTATAAACGGGGCAATGAGGTTCCAACTGACGGCAAATACCTTCTCGGTAAGTCAACTAAGGAATTGATGAAACTGATCCTTACACCTGAAGACCAGCTCGGCGACTTAACGATCGGTGATTACTTCTCTGAGGACTTTTTCAAGAGTAACTTCTGGATTTATTGGTCAACCATGTTTGCTTTTGAGAAGTGGCATTCGTTAGCAGAAATGCGGCGATACGCAATGCGATTTATCCACCACATTGACGGCTTGCCTGACTTTACTGCTCTTAAATTTAATAAGTACAACCAGTATGAATCAATGACTAAACCATTGCTTGCATACCTTAAAGATCATGGTGTTAAGTTTGAATACGATACCCAAGTCCAAAACGTCCTGGTTGATACCAAGAATGGTGAAAAGCACGCTAAAAAGATTATTCTTAAGCAAGGCGGCGAAGATAAAGCCATCAACTTAACTGACGATGATCTGGTATTTGTTACTAATGGTTCAATCACGGAAAGTTCAAATTATGGGAGTCATCACCAGGTAGCACAACCAACCCGAGCCCTTGGCGGCAGCTGGAAATTATGGGAAAACCTTGCTAAACAATCGCCAGCATTCGGTCACCCGGATGTCTTTTGTAAAAACATTCCTAACCGCAGTTGGTTCATTTCTGCAACTGCGACCGTTAAGAATCCACAAATTGAACCATACATTGAACGACTAACTAAGCGTGACCTTCATGATGGAAAGGTAAACACTGGTGGAATTATCACCGTCACTGATTCTAATTGGATGATGAGTTGGACCATCCACCGGCAACCTCATTTTAAGAGTCAAAAGCCAAATGAAACCATTGTGTGGATTTATGGTCTCTATTCTGATACAGAAGGTAATTACATCAAGAAACGAATTGTTGATTGTACTGGGGAAGAAATTACTAAAGAATGGCTCTACCATCTCGGTGTTCCAGAAGCTTTAATTGACGATTTAGCAAAAGAAGAGTCGGTTAATACCGTCCCTGTTTATATGCCATTCGTTACTAGCTACTTTATGCCACGGGTAAAAGGCGATCGTCCTGATGTTATTCCTGAGGGGTCCGCTAACTTAGCCTTTATTGGTAACTTTGCCGAATCGCCAACTCGGGATACCGTCTTTACAACTGAATATTCAGTCCGGACGGCAATGGAAGCTGTTTATAGCCTCCTCAACGTTGATCGCGGGGTACCAGAAGTCTTTAATTCGATCTATGATATTCGCGAATTAATGCGGGCAATGTACTATATGAACGATAAAAAGCCGCTTGAAGAAATGGACTTGCCAATTCCAAAGATTGTTGAGAAACCACTGCTCAAGAAAATCAAGAAGAATTGGATTGGCGAATTAATGGAAGAACAACATTTACTTTAAAAAACTAGGGGAGTGAGGCATTAGGTATCTCTACTTTTGTCCCACTCCCTTCAATTTAATATAAAGGAGTCTTTTTTATGACCAATGAAACGATTAAGCACCAATTAAACCATCGTACAATTCGGGCCTTTAAGCCCACAACTCTTTCAACAGAACAATTGAATACTCTTTACTCTGTTGCTAGTCATACGCCAACCAGTATGTTTATGCAGCAAATGTCAATTATGCACATTACCGATCCAGATAAACGGGCCGTAATCAGAGAAATTAGTAAGCAACCGTATGTCGGTGCAAACGGTGACCTGTTCATTTTGTTAGTTGACCTTTATCGTAACCAACAAATACGACAGCAAAAGGGCAAGGATGATGGCCGTTTACATACCGCTGATATTTTCTTCCAAGGCCTTGATGATGCAATCATGGCTGCCCAAAACATGATTACTGCTGCCGAGAGTATGGGCCTCAGCGTTGTTCCCCTTGGTTCAATCAAAAATGAGCCGCAAAAAATCATCGAAGTCCTTAATCTCCCTAAAATGACCTTCCCAGTTTTAGGCTTACAAATCGGTATACCTGACCAAGAACCTCAACTAAAGCCCCGCCTGCCATTAAAATTTATCGCATTTGATAATGACTATCCAAAAGAGATCAAGCTCAGTGACTTAAGCGATTATGATCAAGAAGTTACTACCTACTATGACCTTCGTGATGCCAACCAACGAATTGATTCCTTCACCAACCAGATTGCGGGGGCTAAACTCGATCGCCACTATACCAAGCGCGATGAAATTATGAAGGTGTTACACCGACAAGGTCTTTGCACTGATGAAGGAATTGATTAGTTCATCCCCTCAAGAGCAGCTAATGTCGTTAAGGTCGCATCATAATAATTTTTCTCTGTTAAGGGTTTACTGAAAATGTGTTTCTGGCTAGCAAACAGATTATCATACCCTTCATTACGATTGCAGCTAACCGCATAAAAAATCGGCGCACTGAAACTATTTGATTGATATTTAACCAATCGGTGACCGTTTAATGAATAGCCAGCCGTAATATAATACTGTTCACTGAAGAACCTCATCATTTTATTTAAGACTTTCTGAGCTCGTGGATCATTGCTTTTTGCCAACATCATTGGAACCCGACAAGCATTCGCACTATAGTCTCCATCATATTTTCCAGCAACCGTATTCGGCCCCACTGGCTTGGTACTCCCTGGTCGAGCCCAGGCAAAGTCAGGTACTAGTCCTGTTCGGTGCTGTTTACTTAATGCAGTCAGACGGTCAAGCATATTATTTTTGATCATCTGCCACCTTGAATCGTGAGTACAATCGTATAAATGATCAAAAACTGTCGGCATTACATCTGAAGTTCGCAATAAATAATAAAACTTAGAATCCTTCGTAACCCAATCACCCACTGTTAACATGTGCGTGGTTGGGTTATATTCATATTTCATAATATCAGTGGCAATCTGTTGCTCTAGCTTATGATAATAAGGTGCTTTTTGTGGCCAAACTTTTGCAGCCCGGTGAAGAGCCGCAGCAATGTAAAGATCACCATCAGTCGCACTATTATGATCATCAACCCATTGACCTTCTTTATTATAAGACTGACGCCAGGACATTAAGTAAGTTAGCTGGTCATGGTGTTTTCCAACATAATCGCGATGTGCAAGGTAATAGTTAAGTAACTTATCAAAGTCATTTTCACTTGCCCAGCCCTTTTCAGCAGCGCGAGATACTACTTGCAGCCCGTAGCCTTGTCCTTCCGATAATGCAACAGGATGTTTTTGGTCGTTGCTGGTATTAACATACGTTTGCTTATTATTTTTGCGGACCAAATATGTCTCCTGCCACCGCCGATAAGCTTCGTATTGAATATGTTCAGGATTCTTTATTCTTACAAACGCGAGCGTTGCAATATAAATAACTGCAACAACGAGCGTAAGAAGCCAAATATATACTGGACGTTTCATAACTAATCCCCTTATTAGTCAGCAAACCGCTTAGTCTTTACCCATTTTGTCCCGTCACGCCGTAATAGTCGATCAAGTGCAACTGAGATTACCGCATGAATCGAAACAATTATAAATAATTGCGAATAGGTAAAGTATGAAGCAAGCGCTAACCAGATTTGCTTATTCGTCGCTTGCCCAAATTGCGTAGCTGCTGCTGTTGTAATTTGTAAAATATACAAGATTATCATTAATAACCAATTAAAAAGCAAAAGTTGGGCGATTAGGATGTTACTTTCCCCGAATATAAAGGGAATCATTACCTGTGGATTGAAAAGATGAACAATCCAAAAACCTACGTTCGCTAAAAAGATTGCATCAGAAAGAACAATTGCCGCATTAAACCAGAAAAAAGTACAGGAATAATAAAAGGTTTCTAACTTTACTCGCCAATTGCTCTTTCTAAAGAGATACTTAAAATTTTTAAGGACAACTTGGTAGTTTCCCTTTGCCCACCGTAGGCGCTGATAATAATAATCATGCAGACGTTCTGGTTCCTGTTGAAAAGCTTCCGAATTATAAGCTAACGCGATTAGTTTTCCACTTTGCATAATCTTAAATGAAATATCAGTATCTTCTGTTAAGGCTCCATTTGCCCAGCCCCCGATTGAACGGACATATTTACTTTGAATGATAAAGTTAGTTCCTGGAATCCGGCCAATTTTAAATAAATGCCAAATTGCACAGTGCTGGATCCGTTGGGTAACAACAATTTCTTGATTAATGCACTTCGTTAAAAAGTTTTGTTCGGCGTTGCGTGTCTTATTCCGGCCAAATGCTGCAACGTACCGTGTTGGATTTTCGAGAATTTTTCGTACTAAGAAATAGAGGGCGTTTTTTTCCGGCATTGCATCGGCATCGTAAACACCAATATATTCACCATGAGCCATTTTAAGGGCATCGTTTAAGACACCGGCCTTCCCTCCGCTACCATGACGTTCTATCACCTTTGCTTTTCTTTTCTCATATTTTGGAAGCTGTAACACTGTTCGGGCCCGTTGAGCAGTTTGATCATTGCAATTATCCGCAAAGATTAATAATTCGACCTTATCTGCTGGATAGTTTAATTCAAGGATTGCTTGGGTCGTCTGCGCAATAACTACTGCTTCGTTATGAGCGGGAACAACAATCGTAATTAATGGATATCGTTTTAATGGGACAATATCCACAATTTTTCTACTATGCTCAAGCCAAAAGTGAACTGCCCCACCTAATGTAATAGATGACATTAATAGCGAACTCCAAATTGAGATCAGGGTCACAATCATTACAAACTCGGTCATTGCTTTTTCCTTTCCCTTTTTACATTTAGTGTTGTCTGTTCAACGCGAAAATAAATCACCCACTGAAGAACCGCAAATATTAATGCCTGAACAAAAAAGATCAGGGTAATCACGAGCGCTAACCAAAAGAAAATCCTTACCATTATCTCTGAACCCCTCTTAGGTACTCAACGACAAGGTCTGTTTCCATATCTCTTTCAATATGACGCATTACACTTTTCAGATTCTTAAATGAAGTCGCATTGATATCATCAACCTTCAAATGTCCCCATTTAAACTGAGGTTTTGAACTATTAATTTGTAATTCATCAAGTCCTGCACGCGTGCTTTGGTTCTGATAAGCAAATGTAATAGCTGGTAAATTATATGACAAAATTAAAAAAGTACCATCTTCTAAATAGTACAAGGCTTCAGATGGTAATCGTCGCCGTTTTAAGACTTTCGCAATTTGCTGAAGAGCATAGTTGTAATCATTATGATGAAATTGCCGTATTTGGTGATTATGAACCCAGTGAATCGCTGTAACATCAATCCACAAATCAGCAATTTGTTCTTTAGTAATGAATTGAAGTTCCTTTTTATAAATCTTATTAGCATTATATGCCGTCTGAAGTTTTACTATTTGATTATAGTGGGTCGCATAGCTTTCTATCTCTGCGCGATTACGGTCAAGCCATCCCCATTCCCCAATAATATAACGACTAAAGTAAGCTAAACTTGCGGTAATTGGAAAGGCAAACAGTAGCATTATTTTGATTGAATTATCCATTACCACATAACCTAGCAATAAAATGGCACTACCAATCGTTGTTAGGCCGATTGCAAGCCAGGTTAAAATAATATTTGGTACTAAGCTCCCTACCATTAAGCCCAAAATGATCATAATCATCATGGCCGTCGTAATAAAATGGGCGTATTGGGATGCCCACCACATCATTAACACAATTGCAGTCAATATTACACAAAGCGCAATAAGCCCTGATTCTACAACATGTCGCCGAATCATAAGAATGTTCTCCCTTTCTTCCTATAAATTAGCAACTAATATCTTAGCACACCTTTTTTAGATTTCACTAGTTTAAAAGTTTGGTAAATAAGGAGTTATGCTTTGTTTGTAAAAATAATTTATCATTTTATAACAAGTAAATTCCCTTGAAAAAAATTACTCTTTTCTATATTTAAATTTATAGACATTCATATTAGATATGTTTTATTTTTGTACGTTGATAAGCAAAAGTACAATAATTAAGGTAAACAAAAAAGCCTGATTTAACTTTGCAGGAAAAATCAGGCTTTTAACTTAGTAAACTCATCGATGAAACATAATGTTGCTGATGTTAATTGGATAAAGGGATGCATTGTTTCAATGAAGAGTCTTTTATCTAACTTAAAAAACAAGTGGATTTCTTGTTTGTAAGTATTATAGCACACCTGTTGTGAAAATGTTAACTAAGATTTAGGATGATTAAATATTTTTCGCAACAATTTCTTATTTATCTACTATTTATCTTATTTTCCAGCAGTGATTATCATCACAATATCACATTATTTCTAATTAAATTTAGAAATAATAAATTACCTTGTCTATCTCTGATTAAAATTCTCCTCGGTATTTTATAGATAATATCATTGCTTTTATTTAATAATTTTCATTATATCTAGTTCATTATATTACAATTTATAAAAATAAATATTTTTATGTTATTGGTGTTAAAAAAAGGCTAAGATAAAGGTGATAAATAAATTTTGATAAATTTGTTTAAAAGAAATGAATTTATTATTCCTGATCACACCCCATACGGTCAGCAGCGATGATTTTATAGCTATTTATAAACTACTATTTCATTGGATTTTATTTATCAATTTTTATAGAAAGGAGCAGAGTTTTTTTACTTTGTTAGCTAAGCTTAGGGGTATCATTTGAGTTATTTAATTTACTTTATAGCTACTTTTCTTCCTTTATCAAATTGATTAAATTGCTTGGATTCATATCACTAATACTTTTAACCTAGTAATTCTCTTTTAGCGTTTCTCATTATTCTTAGAAGCGCTGTTGTTTGATCCAAAAATAGAATATTCATTAATACGCAGTTACAAAGCAATCTCTATATTTAAGCTTTCTAATCAAAAAGCAACCTCAGCGTCATCCTTTGACCTTGAGATTGCTTTTTAATTTAATTACTGATTTCCAGTTAATTTTCGCCGGACTAACGTTGGATCAGCCTTTCCTGGATTTAATTCGACCAGTTTTCCCGATCCACTATAAATAATCCATTCGGCTAAATTAACAATATGATCGCCAGCACGTTCTAAATTCCGAAGAACAGCTAAATAACTTTCATAGGCTTTTACATCTTCGCCACCTTTAACCAGTGCTTTCATGATTTCTTTTTGTAATTTTACATAAAGTAAATCAACTTTCAAGTCCTCGTTAGCAACCTCATAGGCAACCTGCTCATCAGTATAGACATAAGCATCAAGGATTTGTTCAAGCATCTTGCGAACAATCATCATCATCTGTTCAATTGGCTGTTCGATGTCTTCATGATGTTCAAATTTACTCAAGGTAATCGCAGCACGGGCAATATGGGTGGAATAGTCTCCTAATCTTTCGATATCAGTACTAGCTTTTAAGATACTGATAATTTTCCGAAAGTCGGTTGCAACCGGGTTTTGCAATGCCATTAGCTTCAACGCCTGTTTTTCCAAATGAATTTCTTCATCGTTAATCTTTGTATCAGTTGTTAAAACCTTATCTGCTAAGTCCGCATCATGATCCGTAAATGCCTTTGTTGCTTGATAGATCTGCTCACTAGCGTCAATTCCCATTTCCATGAAGTGGCTCCGCAGCCGTTTTAATTCATCGTCAAAAATTGCTCCCATGTTTTCACTCCTAACCAAATTTTCCACTAAGGTAATCCGCCGTTTGTTGTTGTTGAGGATTCATAAAAGTATCTGCCGTCTGGTTAAATTCAATTAATTTTCCTTGGTGCATAAAAGCTGTCCAGTCTGCTGAACGTGATGCTTGCTGCATATTATGGGTAACCATAATAATTGTAAATTTCTCTTTTAATTGTACAAGAGTATCTTCAATTTGCGAAGTCGAAACCGGGTCGAGGGCACTTGTCGGTTCATCCATTAAGATAATTTCTGGCTGAACTGCCAGCGTCCGCGCGATACAAAGTCGTTGTTGCTGCCCTCCTGATAAGGCGAGCGCACTTTCTTTTAAGTGATCTTTGACTTCTTTCCACAAAGCGGCCTGACGCAAACTCTCCTCTACTCGTTGATCAAGGATTTGCCGGTCCTTTACTCCGGCAAGCCGTAATCCATAAATAACATTCTCATAGATTGATAAGGGGAACGGTGTCGGTTGTTGAAAGACCATGCCAATTTGTTGACGAATCCGGTAAACATTAACTTTAGGCTGGTTAATATTCAAGTCATGAAAATTAATTTCACCTTTGACCGTTGCTAAGTCATCGTTCATCCGGTTAAGACTTCGTAACAATGTTGACTTTCCTGAACCAGAAGCCCCAATCATTGCCGTAATCTTATTGGCCGGAAATTTCATTGAAACATCATGAACAACGTGTTTGTCACCATATAATACTTGTAAATTTTTCACTTCAAGAGCAACTGAATTTTCCATTCTTTTATCCTCACTTTGCAAGTCGTCGCTTAATTAAATAACCAATATATCTAGCTAATAGGTTAAAGATTAAAATTGTTAGAATCAAAACCGCTGCTGAACCATTTGAAACAGCACGGGCATCTGGAACCAATCCCTCACTGTTAACTTTCCAGATATGGACAGCTAAAGTTTCGGCTGGTCGTAATGGATTTAAGAAACTGGTAGGACTAAATGGGTTCCAATCGGTATAGCTAATTGCCGGTGAACTCTGCCCGGCCGTGTAGATTAAGGCAGCAGCTTCCCCAAAGATACGGCCAGCACTTAGGATCGCTCCAGTAATAATTCCCGGTAAAGCAGCCGGTAAAACAATTTTAGTTGTTACGCGCCACTTTGACATTCCTAATCCCAATCCGGCCTGGCGTTGAAGATAAGGAACTTGGCAAAGGGCGTCTTCACATGCCCGCGTTAAAATCGGCAAGTTCAAAATTGTTAATGCTAGTGCCCCCGCAAGTAAGGAGAAGTCTAACCCCCATTGCAAAACAAAGACTAAGTAACCAAATAATCCCACTACTACTGATGGCAATGAACTTAAAACTTCAATCGCCAAGCGTAATAAGTTTGTCCACCGATTATCTGGTGCATACTCACTTAAGTAAATGGCAGCACACAATGCTAAAGGAATCGAAACGATTAATGTTAAAACAACCAGGTAAAGAGAATTAAATAATTGATCACGAATCCCCCCACCACTTCTAAATGATTCAGCGCTTGACGTTAAGAAATGCCAAGAAATATGGGGAATTCCTGATAGTAATAGGTACGCTAACAAGGCAAATAAAACTAACCCTACTAAACCGGTTAAAGTTAAAATAATCACGGTTGCCAACCGATCTACTTTTTCTGGACGCATTATTTTACCCCTTTCCGGCTAACGAGCCGCATTAAAAGATTGAAGGCCAAGGACATTACCAACAGAATTAAAGCTAAGGACCAGAGTGCATTGTTTGAGATCGTCCCCATGACTGTGTTTCCAATTCCGGTAGTCAAAACACTAGTCAAGGTTGCCGCTGAATGCATCAATCCCGTTGGCATTACCGTCGTGTTTCCAATTACCATTTGGACTGCTAAGGCCTCACCAAATGCCCGAGCCATCCCGAATACCATTGCAGTTAAAATCCCGCTTTTAGCACTCGGAATAATCACCCGCGAAATCGTCTGCCAGCGAGTTGCCCCCAGCCCTGCAGACGCATTGCGATATTGTTTAGGAACCGCCCTAAAACTATCAATTGTCATCGAGGTCATTGTTGGTAAAATCATCAAAAACAATACACAAGTAGCAGCGAGAATCCCAAAGCCAGTGCCGCCGAAAATGCGACGTAAGAAGGGAACGATTACTGTTAAACCGACATAGCCATATACGACGGATGGAATTCCGACTAATAATTCAATGGTCGGTTGAAGAAACTTATATGCGGTTGATGGCAAAATCTCTGTGATTGCAATAGCTACTACTAAGGCAAGCGGCAAAGCAATTACTCCTGACAAAAGAGTAACGCTAAAAGAAGTGGCGATCATCGGTAAGGCCCCGAATACATGATCACTTGGCCGCCATTTAATCCCACTTAGAAAATCCCACAATGAATAGTGATTGCCAGTAAAGAGGGCAATTCCTTTCCAAGTTAAAAAGATTAAGATCGTTGCCACTAGTCCCCCAATTAAAGTAATTGCAAGATAACTAATTACTTTCCCTGAGGCTTCCTGCTTACTTTCAACCGAGGGCTGTGTCAAACGTTGTCGTAAGTCTTCCATCGTACTATTTCCTTTCAGTTACTTTCCCAGTTGGTGTTTTTTCAACTTTCATATCATGAATGCTAATATAGTGAGCTTCTGTTACAAGCGTCTTTTGAACTTTCTCGCTTTGCATATACTTAATGAAATTTGCAGTTGATTGGGATGGCTGTTTTTGCGTATACATGTGCTCATATGACCATAATGGCCACTTATTAGTCGTAATGTTATCAGCAGTTGGCGCTACTCCATCAAGGCTAACTGACTGAACTTGGTCATTAAGATAAGCAAATGCAATATAGCTGATTGCCCCTGGTGTATTTCTAATAATTTCTTTGACTGTCCCGTTTGAATCTTGTTCTTGAGCATTTACCGCCTGCATCCCCGGTTTCAATACCGTCTGTTCAAACGCAACCCGTGTTCCACTCCCATGAGCACGATTAATAACTGTAATTGGCAAATCAGGTCCGCCAACTTCTTGCCAATTCGTAATTTGACCAGTAAAAATTTGTTGAAGCTGTTTCATTGTTAAATTCTTAATGCCAAGCTCTTCATTAACAATTGGTACTATTCCCGAAACAGCAACAATATTGTCATCTAATTTATTGGCATTAATCCCATCTTGCTGGTCAGCAAAGATATCAGCAGATCCGATATTTACTGCTCCTGCTTGTACCTGACTAAGACCGGTTCCTGAACCACCACCCTGTACAATAATGCTGGTTTGGGGATGCTTAGTTCGGTAATTATTTGCAACTGCTTCAGCTAATGGTTGAAGAGCTGTTGAGCCGACAATAGTAATTTTTTCTTGTGATGGTTGTTGCTTAGCGAGTACCCATGACCCGCCTAGCCAACAAACTATTGCGACGATAACAACCCCGATAATCGTTTTTTTCATTACTATTCCTACCTGTTTATTAGTTGTTTTCATATATTTCGTATGGTACAAATAGAGAATAGCAAGTCGATGTAAATTTTTAATCTTTGTAATGTAAAGGTTATGTAAATTTTGGAGAAAGTATTATGACCAAGAAATTTTTGCTAATGAGCCAGCAAGACGATCTCGTCCAACAGTTACAAGCTATTTGTAAAAAAGAACACTGGACCTATGAGCTCGTAACTACTCCAACTGGCTTAGTAGTAGCCTTAGAAAAAAATCAAATTAGCGGAATTTGGTGGGATATGACGGAGGTAAGCTTAGACACTACGATTGCTACCATGACCCTTATTCGGTCGCAAGTCCAAGGACCGATTACCGTTTTTACTCCTCGCTTTACGGAACACATTCAACGAAAATTATACCGGGCACATGTTGATGATGTAATTGCATTCCCTCTCCTCCTCAGTGTTTTCCGCTCCTTAATTCAGCATCGCTTGTGGACTTACCACTATCCACAGATGCATTCATTAGCTGATGATAATATGACAAAAAATGACCCAGTTATAACTACTGGATCATGGGAAATTAATCAAGAAACCTATACTGTTACTAAAAATGATAAAACAATCGCTTTAACACCCAAGGAATTTCAACTACTTTCCTACTTAGTTGACCATAAAGGACAGGTATTAAATCGGGATCAACTCGTTAATGGAGTTTGGGGATATGATATTCTTGATACTTCACGGATCGTTGACATTCATATCAGCCACCTCCGCGATAAACTTGAAGATGACTCCCAACACCCTACTCACCTTCTTACAGTACGGGGATTTGGCTATAAATTTGTTTAAAATAATAAAAAATGAGCGCGGCTGGAAAAAAACTCCTAGTCCAAAATAAAACCGGATGATAAATTTTTTGAACAATTCATCATCCGGTTTTTATGTACACAGGAAATCGTTCCTGATATGATGTAATTACCCCTAAAAACAACCAAAGGGAGCGAGTTCCACGTATCAAAATTATACCATAGGGCAAACCAAATTCGTACTAAACTATAACTATGATTTACCACAGAATCATGTTGCGCGACTAATTAGTGATTTTGTCGACTCGATTCCACAAGATGTGCTATTAGAAGATTCAGTAGCGGCTACCGGCCGCCCTTCATCGCATCCAGCAATTATGCTTAAGATTCTCTTGTTTGCCTACGCACGCCAAACTTATTCTGGAAGAAAGATTGAAATGATGTTGGATGAGAACCTACCAATGCGTTGGTTAGCTTATGATTATACTTATAGCTACCATACCATCAATAACTTTCGCCGCAGTCAGCACGCCAGTAAGCTAATTAAACATGCCTTTGTCTACTTTACCATGGTTTTGAAAGATCACGGACTAATTCAAAACCATGCGGTTTTTATCGATGGGACCAAGGTAGAAGCCGATGCCAATAAATATTCATTTACTTGGCGACGGGCAGTTGAAAAGTATCACGCTAAGTTAAGAGAAAAGACAAGTAAGCTTTATGAGGAACTAGTAGAAAAGCAAGTGGTGCAAGAAATGGCACCGGAGCTGGTTACTTCCGCCGAAGGCATGGACGTAATGGAACAAGAACTGGCGGAGAAAATCACTTAGCTAGATGGAGAGATTAAGCAAGAACCAAAAATCATCAAAGGTGGTTCAGTGAGAAAACGGCGCCGTCGTTTTCTAAAAAGCTTCGTCACCAATTAAGCAACGACCTAATTCCGCGTGCCAAAAAGTATGAACGTGCCGAAAATATCTTCCAAGGTCGTAATAGCTATTCCAAAAGCTGACCACGATGCGACCTTCATGTGTATGAAGGAAGATCCAATGATGAATCGGGAGTTGAAGCCCGGCTATAACCTGCAAATCGCTACCCATAAGCAATTTGTCCTTGATTACGGGCTGTTTTCAAATCCAACTGACACCAGGACCTTAGTGCCATTCCTTACCCAGTTTCATGCTTTAGATTTCTTTGAACATATCGTCGCCGATGCAGGCTATGGTAGTGAGTACAATTACACAATGATTCTTGATCAGTTTGAAAAGTAGCCGGTTATCCCATACACAACCTATCAAAAGGAACAGATCGGACTGATTAAGTATTTGGCTTGCAATTCCTCAATTATCGTTATCAATTGATTATCAGAAATATTAGTCAATAATTCGTGTAAATCATCAAAGTCCAGCGGTTTTATTCCTAGCCAAAAAAGAACTTTAGAGTAATCAGCATTACGCAAAAAGCTTAAAGAATAAGTAATTCCATGATTAGTTTCTTGATTCATCATTAACCCACTCCCGCGTACAAAATATTGTAATATTCATCACAAATTATAACATTAGGAAAAAGCAATCTCAAAAGATAACCCATATTTATTTATCGAATTATTAATTTAAAAGACAGATTTCTTATTAAAGCTCATTTACTCGTTGAAATCGCTATCAAAACCATTATATTGTATATTTACTTTTTAGTAAAATTTGTGCCTCTTTTATTCCAAAGAAATGTGATTTAGGACTACTCATCTTATGAGCGATCAATATTTGTTGCGCTTGTTCACACTGTACTTTTGCTAACTCATTTGGCTGGAATATTTGCAGATAGAATGATAATTGCCGTAATTTAATCGCTAACTGGCTCCGCGCCTTCGTCAAAGTCACATCCTTAAACTGCTTATAATCATGAATCATGAAACGAGTTTTCCGGCGCTGTAAAGCATAGTTAATTGAATTGCTCTTAATCCGGTGAAGATCTTGAACTGTGAGGCCGTGTTGACGAAGAAGATAATTAAACATCGTAATCTGCTGGTCGACTTGTCGCCAATCCGTTGCAATATCGTCTCGTAATTGCTTAATCTCTTTTTTGGTAAGGCGGTGGGCAACTCCTTGTTTTAATTGATGGTATAAGGTTTGCAAATCTTGATAATCGCGTTGGTGGAGTGGAAGGTCAACTCGACTAAACAAGTTACATCGCTGGTAAAAGATCGTTCCTTCGTGGTTCTTAAATCCCTGCTGATCAACAATAAACTGGAATATCTCTTGTGGAAAACGCCGACCAGCTTGATAAGCCAAAAGAATGCTATCCATATACAGATTAATTTCGTTAATTCCGGCCTGAATCTCTCTTGCAACCTTTTGAGGAATACTGGCATGCTGCTGAAAATGAGAGATACCTAGAAATAGTTGGCGTCCACTTGTACGAGAACGTAAGATAAATTGATTCTTTAAACGCCGACCACAATCACAGTAAAGGTTGTCGCCAGGGTGGTCATGCTGTCGCTGATACCAAGGATCAATTACCATTCCCTGAAACTCCCAATCAGTCTGTTTAAGATAGTGATGAGTATGAAAACGCGATAGCATCGCATAACGTGTAAACTCACTCAACGCCTGCACCTGATTGGCCGTTAAATGTTGTAAAATAGCTTCTCGCTGTTGACGAGTCAACGCAATAATTTTATCCATCCTCTCATCCCTTTTCTTAAATTACTGTATTACTATATCAAAACAAACGTTCGGTTTCAAATTGTCTATTTAATCCTTTTCTGGTAAAATATTTAATTACAAGGAGTGATATTATTTGGATTTAGACATACAGCCCGTGAGGTTGAGTTTAAAAGAATATAAACAAGTTAAACAATTATATATGCGCGCATTTCCGAAATATGAGCGAGAACCGTGGACGTGGTTGCTCATCAAGAGTAAGTATCAACGCGCTGACTTCATGGTCTTCTATGACCAGGAACAGTTTGTTGGATTTGCTTACGTTATTCACAGTCACGGTATGCATTATATTTTGTATCTCGCAGTTAATGATCAAATCCGTTCTCAAGGATATGGGACACGGATTATTAATGAGCTTCGTCGCCTTTACCCTGAAGATTCACTTGCCCTGGATGTTGAGCAACCTAATCCCCAAGCTGCAAATAACCAGCAGCGGTTACGACGACTTAAATTTTATCGGCGCAATGGCTTTTTCCCAACTCCAAAACTTTTCAAAGAGGAAAAAGTCACATTCCAAGTTTTAGCAACCAATAAAAAAATCAACCAACGAAAGATTGATAAGGCCTTCGAGTGGTTCTCATGGCCGCTTGGTTGGTTGATTCAATAAATGTTTCGATTTTACTAGTTTGAGGCTGAGAAAAAGCTTTTTTGCTTTTTCAACAGCCTTTTTTATTGTCAAGAAAATAAGGTTTACAAAAGCGTTACAATTTATGCAAGCGGATACATAAAGAAGTGATAACATTGGTAGAACCATTATTTTTAAAGCCAGTCTTTCATGAGAAAAATTTTTTTTGGGGGGTGGTCGACACCTTGCAACTGATTTCAGTTACCAAATTCCAGAAGGGACAATTGGGGAGTGCTGGGCAATTTCTGGACATCCTCATGGGCCAAATATCATCACCAATGGTCAATACAAAGGCCAACTATTGCCAAAAGTTTATCAGCAACATCCAGAGCTGTTTGGTAATCCACGCTCTTCTGTTTTTCCATTATTAACAAAGATTCTTGATGCTAATGCTAGTCTATCAATTCAAGTTCATCCCGACGATGCTTACGCCGAAGAACATGAGCACGAACTAGGTAAAACAGAGTGTTGGTATGTCATTCATGCAGAACCTGGAGCTTATTTAACATACGGACATACCGCAAAAACGCGCGATGAGCTTATTAAGATGATCAATAATCATCAATGGTCAAAACTTTTTAGTAAAAAGCCAGTAAAAACGGGGGACTTTGTCTATGTGCCAAGCGGAACCATCCATGCCTTAAACAAAGGAATTATCGTCTTAGAAACCCAGCAAAGTTCTGATACCACTTATCGGATCTACGACTATGACCGTCGAGATAAAAAACAGGTCAGCTACGCCAGCTTCATTTAAAACAAGCAAAAGACGTGATAACAGTGCCATTTACTGAGCCACAAATTAATCCCCGTATCGTCCATGATGATAGTTCAATAATTACTACTTTAATTTCTCAACCTGACTCACCATTCTTTACCGTCTACAAGTGGGAGATCAATGATTAAACCAGCTTGACCCACGATCATGGTCCCTATACTCTGGTTTCCATTATTGATGGTAATGGAATTTTAACCGTTGATGATCAACAATATTCACTTCACAAAGGCGATCATTTTATCATTCCTGCAACCGTTAAAAGCTGGACGATGGACGGTGAGCTTTTAGCCATTGCTTCTGAACCAACAGATTAATCATTTGCTATCTGCAGTATTTTAGCCACTTGTTTTACAATATCATGCGGTTTTTCCGCTTTAAAAATTAATTTAAACTCAAACGACTGATTGCTTTTCCCGGCCAACGGTAAATAGCAGATATTTTCAAGTGGGTTTTGGAGAACCTTGATCAGCTTTTCAGGATAAAACGCTACGGCTTGGCCTGATCCGACTAACATCTGCATCTGCTCATAAGTCGGCACTCGTAATACCTCAGCAGGTCGTACAATTCCTTGGAGACTACTGGTAAAGGCTTGTTTTAAATATGATGAATCTTCATTACTATAGTAGGTTACTGGCATTTTCTGAATAGTGGCAAGCTCAACTTCATTATTATGACTTAAACGCTCGCTTATTCCGATAATCATTCGGTCACGGTGGATGGTAACCGTTTGTAATCCCATTTGTGCATAATTATTGTTAAATCCATAATCATCCATCACAATGGCACAATCAAGGTTATCCATTAATACATCTGAGACCAAATGTTCCACACTCTCTTCGCTTACAAAAGCATTTACAGTGGGCGATAACTTAGCAAGCAGTTTATGGATAAAAAGGCCATCAAAAGGCGAAAAGTAGCCAATTGACAAGTTAGTTGCGCCCCGGTAAGAAAAACGGTGGAGCTCATGTTCGGTTGCATCTAGCATATTAATAATTGCCTCACTGCGTTTCCTAAAGAATTCACCAGCTGGCGTCAAAACGATTTTATTTTTCTTGCGTTCGAACAATTGAGTATGAAGATTTTGCTCTAACCGTTGAATTTGTCGCGAAACAGCCCGTTGTGAGACGTAATTCTTTTCCGCTACTTTTTGGAAACTGCCTAATTGAACAACATCCAAAAATAATCGTAATAATTCTTCGTTCATTTTTATCTCCTAGGCGAACATTTTAATTCGGGTGTAGACTTCCATTAACAGTCTACACTTTTTCTTTCTAATGCTACAATAATTTTGTTTAATATCCAGAGTATTTATATTGAAAGGAAGAGCCAAATATGCAAATTAAAGCTGCTCTTGCAACCAAACCTAACGCTGATTTAGAGATTCAAACCGTCGAATTGGATGAACCAAAAGAAAATGAAGTATTAATAAAAATTGCTTCAACAGGTTTTTGTCATACAGATATTGTTGGTCGAAGCGGTGCCACTACCCCTCTCCCCGTTGTCCTCGGGCATGAAGGTGCGGGCGTCGTCCAAAAAGTAGGAGCTAACGTTACGGACGTTAAACCCGGCGACCATGTTGTTCTATCATTTAGCTACTGTGGCCATTGCTATAACTGTACTCATAATCATCAAGGCTTATGCGAAAACTTCAATCAGCTAAACTTTGAAGGAAAAACCTATGATGGTACTCACCGCCTGCACTTAGATGATGGCACGCCAGTCAGTGTCTTTTTTGGTCAGTCTTCCTTTGCGACCTATGTAACAGCCAATGTCCATAATATTGTTAAAGTTGATCAAGATGTTGATCTTAACTTATTAGGGCCACTCGGTTGTGGAATGCAAACAGGTGCTGGAACCGTTCTAAATTATATTAAACCTGCTCCTGAAGATGCAATTGCCGTTTTCGGTGCTGGTGCTGTTGGCTTAGCCGCAATTATGGCTGCTAAAATTGCTGGAGTTAAACATATTATTGCGATTAATCGTAACGGTAACCACCTTGACCTGGCGAAGGAATTGGGCGCTACTGAAACGATTAATAATACGGCTGAAGATCCCGTCAAAGCAATTAAAGAAATCGTTCCGCGTGGTGTAACTTATGCAATCGATACTACCGGAAACACCGGTGTAATTAAATCAGCAATTGATAGTCTTGCCACCGCTGGAGAATGTGTCCTCTTAGGAGTTGGCGGCGATATTACCTTAGACTTAATGAATGATATCTTATCAGAATCTAAGAAAATCTCTGGGGTTGTCGAAGGAGATAGCAATCCCCAAGAGTTTATTCCTCAACTAGTTAAGTACTACAAGCAAAGCAAGTTCCCCCTTGATAAGCTTGTTAAGTACTACGATTTTGCTGATATTAACCAAGTTATCGCTGACTCAACAAACGGAAAGGTTATTAAGCCAATCATCAAAATTGATCCTGAATTAGCTAAATAATTAGGTGGAGTGTTTTTATGAAAGTAATTTTTGTTTGCCTTGGTAATATTTGCCGCTCACCAATGACGGAAGCAATGTTCAAAAAATGGTTGCAGAAGCTGGCCTTGCTGATCAAATTACTATTGATTCAGCCGGAACAAGTAACATTGCAGAAGGTTCACCTGCTGATAGTCGAACAAAAGCCATTCTCGATAAATATCACATTAAAGACGACGGAATGATTGCCCGTCAATTGCAGGACAGGGATTATTATGATGCCGATTATATTATCGCAATGGATCAGATGAATGTCCGGGACGCAAAAGATATGGCACCAGCTGGGTTAGAAAATAAGGTTCATGGAATCTTTGAAGCTACCCCAGGAAAAGAAAATTGCTATATCGTTGACCCCTGGATCACTCACTGATTCCAAGATACCTATGATAGCTTAAGTGAAGCTCTCCCCAATTGGCTTGCTAAGATAAAGAAGGAAATTAAATAACTGTTTATCAAAAAACACGCCTGAAATTTTCAGCCGTGTTTTTTCTTTTTATTGGTAATTAAGATCGTCAAACTTCTTATCAGCGTTTTGTTGCGCCATATCCTTTGATTGGTAGTAAACAGCATCTACCCAATTTCCGGCACCCCCGGCTGATACAAGAACTTTAACCTGCTTTCCATCGATTGTTTCGGTCTTAACAGTATATGATGAACCGTCACCGGCATTTTGAACCCAACCACGGATATTTAACCATCGTGATCCATCCATGTTAAAGAAGCTGGCTTTCCCCCAGTTCTTAGTAGCGTTTTGGATTCCTTCGTTAGTATAGTTATCCTCGTTTTCACCCCACTCAGAATCCTGTTTAAAGAGTTGAGTTGTTGTACTGCTATTCTCGCCACTGTAAGTAAAGGTATGAGAACCAAATGTTATTGTTGAATCAGCATCATTATCTGCCGAATACCATGTTCCCTGCATTTCACTTGGAACATCAATAGTACCACTGCGGCCATACTTATGATCATTGCCAGAATTACTGGTGCTTGCTGAGGAATTGCTATCCCCACTGCGCTTATCGACTACCTGTGCCTTAGCAGCTAAGTCATTAACGAGCTTTCCCTGACCTTCTTGATTAACATAATTGGCCATTTCTGACTTTGAGATTGTGGCGAGTTTAGTACTCTTTTGATTTTCCTTGACATTTTGGTAGATGTTTACATCATCGTTATTAACAGTGTAAACCAAGCCCTGTGACTTTCCACCAGCAGTCACATCGTAAGCTACTCCTTGTCCTCCATCACTCAATTGGTATTTAGAACTTGGGTAAAGATTTACCTGCAATCCCTCTTTTTGCGCTTCTTTAACCATGGCAGCCCAATTTCCACCATAACGAAGGCCACAATACGTACTAATCAAACTAACAGCTTCTTGGGGGCTCATGTTATCACTATTAACTTTCACATTACTTTTAGCCACTAATAAACTACTGCTTGAGGCAGATGAAGAATTAGCCGCTTTATTGTTAGCCTGATTTCCACAACCAGCTAATAATAGGCCCATCCCCGTAACCATTAAAAATCCTATTTTCTTATTCATATTAATATACTCCTATAAAAAAATGAGGCTGGAGAAAATTTTTGTTTTCTCCAGCCTCAACTGTTTTTATGAACAATAGTAAGATAACATGGAAAATAACCACAAGGCTCAAGTCTAAGTAGGACGATAATCGCCGTCCTAGCTTAGTCCACCGCCTTGTCGAGGGGGTTATTTCCCACTTCCATATTTAACTAAGCCCGTGACTTGTAGCTACCATCAGTAGTGTTGATGATTAACTTGTCACCGTTCTTGATAAATGCAGGAACGTTAACAACTAAACCAGTTTCCATCGTAGCAGGCTTACCACCACCATCGATAGTAGCACCCTTAATCATTGGTTCAGTTTCAGCAACAGTTAATTCAACAGTAGTTGGTAATTCAACACCAATAATGTCGCCGTTAACAAAGTTTAAGATAACCTTCATGTTTTCAACAAGGTAGTTCTTGTCGTCACCAAGCAAGTCATGGTTTAAACTGTATTGTTCGTAGCTTTCAAGGTCCATAAATACGGCTGAGTCACCTTCATCATAAAGGTATTGAGCAGAACGCTTGTCAACGTTAACTTGTTCAACCTTTTCAGATGGACGCATAGTAGTGTGGACAATTGAACCTGAACGGAGGTCTTGGATGTCCATTTGCATTAAAGTGTTACCCTTACCAGGCTTGTGGTGGTTGATTTGAAGAACCTTTAATAACTTACCGTCACGTTCAAAAACCATACCTTTTTTCAAATCAATTGTTTGAATCATAGTATAAAAACTCCTTCATATAAAACTGAACTCTTTTACCGATTAATGGGACTTTGCTTTAAAGCAAGCCTTAATCTTTGGCTTCGTTCCGTGCCGTTAATCATAGATAGTTACCATCTATAATTTACATTCACTATCTATTGTATCACATTCCCTAATCACAACAATAGCAGTTGTTAGGATGTTTTATCAATAAAAAACTGTCTGCCTATTTCATAATTTTCAATAGACAAACAGCTTTTTTCTTTGATCGATACTTCTAAACTAGCTCAAGATGTAATTGCTTTTCACCGATGAATCCAGCGCGCTTAAGAACAAGGTAAAGAGCAATTGAAAGAACAGCGGGTACTACCACGCCGAAAACCATGTATGTGCTGAACTGAGCCCAGCCACGTGATAAGTAAGCAATTGGTGCAATCAAGGAGTTTAGTCCCAATCCTCCTAAGGTCGATGTTGAACGGAAATCAAACAGAACTGTTGCAATTGGTGCACAAACAGCTGCTGAAACAACCGTTGGAACTAAAAGATAAGGATTGATGAGGAGATTGGAAAATTGAACTTTAGGGGTAACAAGTCCTTGGGCGATATTTGCGCCAAGGTTATTTTGCCGAAATGACATCGCAGTAAAACCAACAAATTGAGCAGTAGTACCGATCAAGGCAGCCGCCGAAGAGATCGGATCAAGCATCAAGGCAACTGCCAAGGCTGCAGAAGAGGCAGGCGTCATCAGAAATAGGGCCCACACAACGGAAATTACCATTGATCCTAAAACTGGTGAAACTTGCATCGAATGCGCAATGTAGGCGGACACAGCAAGAAGCGCCGGCGTAACAACTGCCGCAACGACTAGACCAAAACCGATCCCCACGGCTAACGCACCAAATGGAACAAGAACCATATCAAGTGGCGTCTTTCCAGTTAAATACTTACCGACAAGAACAGCAACAAGTGCCGCTAAAACAGCAGAAACAGGTTGGCCAGTAGTAAGAACCGGTGCTCCCGCTGCCGCCGCAGTTACTTGCCCTGTTGCAGTCATTCCTTTAACCGCCGTATCAGTAAAATGAACACCATTTGATCCAACGGTAGCCGCTACCATTGATGCAAATGTAACTAATGTATTTGTGTTCATCTGTGAAGCAACCGCAACTCCAATAGCAGGCGCTAATAATGCTTGAGCCTCACCACCAATTAGGGTAAGGACATGGATACCTGTCAAGTTACCAATTGTTTGAGTTAATAATCCTCCTCCTAGAACGACCAAAATAGCATTAGCCACCGCCGCAAAAATTCGATAGGCCACTTCCTTGACCTTTGATGAATTTTGATAAGTTGCATTAGCTTTAGAATTGCTAACTCGATTTTCCATCATTAACGCCTCCTTATAATTTATTTTTTGTTTAATAATTGTTGTTAGTTTAATCGGCTCATAATTAAAAGTCAATTATATTTCTAATTATATTTTAATGTTAATAAAATCTCTTATTTAATAAACATTTCATTCTCAATTACATCAAAAGAAAACCTTTTCATAAAAATATATTAAAGCTTCATTAACAAGTGATAATTTTATCATTTGTTAATCGTTAAGTATTTCGTTCTTAATATATCACTAGGTAAAGAAATCAATCCTTTATTTAATCATTAAAATCAATTTTTATTATAACGCCGGTTGTAAAATTAAGTTAGAAAAATAGAAAAGCCATTTGTGGTAGACTTTTGAATACCCCTAAACAAAAGAAAGGAAACCACAAATGACTTACACCCATCTTACCACAAACGAGCTGACAATCATCGCCCATTCTTTCGTACAAAAGCTTAAAGCGTACCGAGTGGCCCAAATGATCAACCGTTGTGCCGAAACCGTTTATCGCGATTATCGTTACCTGGAAACCGGTGCCTCAATTGCTGATTATCAAGATCACTATATGCGTAATAAGCAACGTTGTGGCCGAAAACGTACTCAGTTGTCACTGGCTGAACTCGCTTATATCAACGACAAAATTGCCCGGGGGGGTGGACGCCTGATACCATTATTGGGCGCGCTGAGCGCCCAATTAGTTGTAACCAGCGAACTCTTTACCGGATGTTTGAACGTGGCCAGTTCGGCTTCGATGTCCGTTCCTTGCCGATGCGAGGTAAGCGGTACCCGAATGGCTATGTCGAGCGCCGCGGGAAGGCTGGCCAATTGGGGCGAAGTATTCACGAGCGTGACAAGGACTTTCCGCACTATACCACTGAATTTGGGCACCTTGAAGCTGATACCGTCCAAGGCAAAAAGCACCGAGGGGCGGTAATGACCCTGACCGAACGCCAATCGAAGGTCGAAATTGTACTCAATGTGCACGAAAAGACGGCTGATGCGATTAACCAACACTTAAGTCAGTGGCTTCGGAAATTCCCGCGGCACTTCTTCAAATCGATTACCTTTGACAACGGAAAAGAATTCGCCGGCTGGCGCGAGATTGCCAATCAATTTGACCTTCACACTTACTTTGCCGAGGTTGGTGCTCCCAATCAACGAGGGCTGAACGAAAACAACAACGGTCTTTTACGTCGGGATGGCTTAACGAAACAGCTAGATTTCCGCAATCTTCCTGATGAATTGGTAACCCAACTGATGAGTAAGCGAAATAACCTGCCCCGTAAATCACTAGGCTATCGAACTCCATATGAAGTATTCATGTCTTGCGTCACTAATGAGCAACTATTTTCTTTCTAACTTAAATTGACATTTCGGGAAATTAATTTTTTATCATCCTACTAATTTAAAGGTCAACAAAATTTATCCTTGGCATTGTTAAGAGCAAAATTAATAAAAAAACGAATGGTCGCTCTACGCTTAATACCATCCGCTACCACAATACATTAGTCATTGCTTTTCGTTGTTTCTTTCGGTTGCTTCTTTGCAAATAAGTGATATACGAGTCGGGCAACCAGTGCTTGTAAAACAATCGTTACTACGCTTTGTGCAAGTTTTCTTACCCATTTCATAATTTTAGCTCCCTTACTTAAATCATGCCTTGTAGTTAAACCTAATCTTCTATCACTTTAATTATACTCGTTTCTTATTAATTTGTTTAATAGAAGTCTTTATCTTAAGATTAGATAAAATTATTAATTTTCATAATAATCTTCAATTCATCAATATAAACGCACAAAAAGCCCTTTTTATTCGATAATTGAGAATAAAAAGGGCTTAAAATTACCACAATGTTGTCTTTTGGCTAATTATAATTTTATTATTAATTTTCTAGATAATTTAATGGCTTATCAACATTCACCTTTGTTCCTTGATACTTTTTAGCAATCCATTGTTGAATTTGCTTATTATGGTAAAGCTTGACTAACTTCTTATATTCTTTATTATCACGGTTCTTCTTAGCAGTTGCTAAAACATTAATGTTATCCTTCGTGCTTTGATCAACTTTTTCGTGATAAATAGAATCTTTCAACACATTTAAATGACCAGTTAAAGCAATCGTATTACCGATTAATACTAAATCAGTTGACTTTAATACTCGTGGTCCGGTGGTATCATCAATTTCTTTAAATTGAAGGTTCTTTGGATTAGCCGCAATCTCATTGGTTCCACTTGTTGCCCCAAAGCCCGGCTTCAATTTTATCAAGCCTGCACTTTGTAAGAGCAAGAGGCCCCGCGCCGTGTTTGCTGGGTTATTAGCGATCGCAACTGTGGCACCATCCGGAATGTCTTTAACACTCTTATACTTATCCGAATATAAGCCCATTGGTTCTAAATAGGTAGTTCCCATCGCCGCTAATTGTGCTTTCCTATTTTCCTTATTATAAGCTTGCAGATATGACCATGATTGGAAAGCATTTACGTCAATTTCACCACTAGCAGTCGCCCGGTTTAAAGCTACGGGATCAGTAAAGCTCTTGACCTTAATCTTCAAGCCTTCACTTTTGGCCTGTTTACTATTTGCAATGTGTTGCCAAACCTGGACATCTGGGCCAATCGTTCCAACAGTAATCTCATCGTTGCGGGTAAACCCACCATTAGCGCCCACACTAAGTCCAGCTGCAACTAAAATCACTACTACAATACCAACAATCCACCAGCCGGTATGCTTTTTCTTTCTCATCATAACTACCCCTTTACTTTTGTTTTCGCTATTCGTCATAACTAGTCGCAATAGCCAACGGGATCCGACATGTCGTTATTCTCGAGAAATCCTTAGTCAGCGTTTACCAAAATTATTATTAGTCAACCACGTGGCGTTCAAATGGCTTATCTGAAATACCTTCATCAAGAATCTTCTTTGACCATTCCTTCGCAGAGAATAATGAATGATCACGGTAGTTACCGCAAGATTCAATCGTTGTTCCTTGAACATCTTCCCACTTAGTCTTGTAGGCAATTTCTTCAAGTGAAGACTTCAATGCCTTGGCAACTTCAGTAGTTGAGTGTTCACCCCATGTAATTAAGTGGAAACCAGTCCGGCAGCCAAATGGAGAGCAATCAATTACGCCACCCAAGCGGTCACGAAGCAAGCCAGCAAGCAAGTGTTCAATCGTATGCAAACCAGCAGTTGGAATTGCATTTTCATTTGGTTGAACTAACCGTAAATCATAGTTACTAATCTTATCTCCCTTTGGCCCTTCTTCAACAGTAATTAAACGAACGTAAGGTGCTTTAACCTTTGTGTGATCTAATGTAAAACTTTCAACTTTAGCCATAGTAAAACTCTCCTTTTCTGCCTGATGAGGATAAATCTTGGAACTAAAAAATCCCTAGGAACGGCAATCCAACCAATTCCTAGGGACGTCTAATATTCATTAACGTGATACCACCCTAATTTAGCCTTATCTCACAATAAGACCCGCAAAAAGTACATAAAAATACTCCAGCACGGTAACGGGTGCTAATCGCTTGCTGCTAACATGTATGCTCACAGCATCAGTCTGCTCCAAGACCATCTTCATTATTCGTCACCATACTAGTTCTCATCTTTCCTAGCTCTCTGTAATGGCATTAAATAATTACTCATCTTTTCTAAGCAATATCTAATTTAATTGTAATTATAATATCCTTATCCTTACTAATTGTCAACACATATTTCAAAATTATTCACGATATAACATTCTTAACGTTTTAGCATCATTTTTAGTTATTCCGTTTTTGATATTTCGTGGGATCATCACACTATGCTCATATTCTGGAGCGTGGGCTAATCCAAGTGCATGTCCCAGTTCATGTTGTGCAACCTCACTTCGAAATTCTTTATTAGTATAGTCTAACTGGTTAGGGTCCAAAGTTGAGGTTGCCTTATGCAAGGTATTCGTAGTCGGATCATATTCAGTCCGGGTTGAGCCGAGTTCAGATGTTGTATAGCCAACACCATTGTTTCCCGTATTATTTCGTGCTAGATCACCATCGGCCGCAATAATATTAGCCTTATCTTCGTTCTTAGTCCAGCGGATATGAACTGCTTTCGTCTTGTTCCACTTTTTGACCGCATCACGAAAAGCCCATTTTAATTTAGGATCAGCCGTTTCCATATAAATAGTAATATTCTTTTTCTTCCACTTAAAGCCTTCAAGCGGTGTCGGTGTATTTTCTGGGATTCTTAGCCGGTCTGCATTTGGTCGTTGGCCACCATTAGAAAACTGAAAATCATTACTATTAGAAGAATCCTGGCTAAAAAATGATGATTGGAAGGGTTGAGAAGGCGCATCTGCATCAGCAAGGACATGATAATCGCCAATTCCAACCATGCCAGCGACTAAGAGTGCTACTAAAAATCGACGCATTTAATCATCCCCATTCCATAAAGTTAGAAATGACAACACGGTTCGAGGCGTTCCTGCCAGAAACTGACAATCCAGTTCTGAGAGAAAAAGCCGATCACCGTTCCAATATTAAAAGCAAAGATTGCATGATTTTTAAGAGAACATAACAAGATAATGATAACGGGCAAGACAATGTTAAAGTATTTCGTGAATTTAAGACTGGCGCGCCGTTTTAAGTAGACTGTTAACTTATCGTGTGGATGAAAACAACAATCACACTGTTGGTAAAGAGCATACCCGGCAAAGGCAATCACTAAGCCGAGTAGGTCAAAACCGAAGCGCAGGAAAATGTTCATCGTATCGATTCCCCAAAAGCGCCATAAGTTCGCAAAAAGTTGCATTAAAATACTGTACGGAACTAAAAACGTTAATTCCCAGCCAAATTCTTTAGGGACAAATTCACCAACCAAAAGGATATTAAGGCCAATGACAAATAGTCCTTCTGTAAAAATCGTCTCTGTCATGTTCCAGCCCATCATATGCATAATATTGACGATGGAGGCTGGCCATGGCATACTCCCTAAGTTTGTTACAATCGTCATTGAATGACCAATTGAGTTTAAGACAATCGCCAGTGCTAAAAATACATACCGACGCATTTTTATCATCCCGTTTACGCTTATTCTCTATCACAGTATTTTAGCACGCTTATTGATTTTATGCGTTTATCTTGTCCTGAATTTTTGTAAGTATGCAAAAGAGAGTGGGAAATAACCTCCTCGACAAGGCGGTTGGCTAAGCTAGGACGATGATTAGCACAGCACGGGCTGATTATCGTTCGTACTTAGACTCGAGCCTTGTGGTTATTTTCCACGTTATCTTTCTATTGTTCATAAAAGTAGTTGAGGCTGAGAGAAAACAAAAATTTTCACCCAGCCCCTATTGTTTCAATCAGTTTTAAATATTAATCGCGTTCAAAGCCATCCATAATAATGTAAGACTTGATTGCTTCACGCTTATCCATTGCTTCATAAGCTTCTTGAATTTGGTCAAGGTCGAAGCTCTTAGTAAAGACCTTACCAGGGTTAATGTCACCATCAAGAACAGCCTTCAACAATACGTCCTTGTCGTAAGTGGTTACTGATGCTGGACCACCGCCGACAATAGTGTTGTTGTAGAATAGCACCGTCATGTCCATCTTTGGGGTATGAGGTAAGCCAACCCGACCAACGATGGTACCTGGACGGCCAACTTTCATGGCAGTATCAGTTGATTGTTCAGTACCAACGCATTCAAGGACAGCATCAGCACCGGCACCGTTAGTGAGTTCCATGATCTTTTGAACCGCTTCGTCACTACGTTCAGCAACATTGTCAGTAGCACCAAATTCCTTAGCAAGGGCTTGACGGTCAGCATGGCGACTAGTAGAAATGATCTTCTTAGCGCCCCGCATCTTAGCAGCAATAATCGCACAAAGGCCAACAGCACCGTCACCCATTACAACAACTGTATCACCATCACTAACGTTAGCAACTCGTGCAGCGTGGTAACCAGTAGCCATAACATCAGCAAGGGTTAAGAGGGACTTAAGCATTCCTTCACTGTAGTCACTTGGCTTGCCCGGAACTTTAACAAGCGCCCATTGACCGTGTTGGAACCGAACGTATTGAGCTTGCACACCAGAGCTAAAGTTATCGTTGTGACTTTGGCAAGAACCATCGAAGCCCGCGCGACAAGCAGCACAGTGCCCACATCCATGAGTAAATGGAGCAATCACAAAGTCCCCAGGTTTGACAGTAGTGATATCTTCACCAACTTCTTCAACAATTCCAATTGCTTCATGGCCAGAGTTTTCAGAATCTTTTTCAACCGGATTAATTCCTCGGAAGTTCCATAGGTCAGAACCACAAACACAGGTCCGCACTACCTTAATAATTACGTCATCAGGCTTTTCAATTGTTGGACGGTCAACATCAACAATCTTCATTTGACCCGCCTTTTCAAAAATAGCTTTTTTCATTGAAACGACCTCCTTTTTTTATTATTCGCCGTTTGTAAAATTAAGTTAGAAAAAGCTGATAACCTCGCCTGTTTGACATGGTTATCAGCTTTCAAGTTTCAGATTTAATGTGTAAACTTGAAAGGGCACAGTACCTCTGCAGGCGTCATGATTTTTTATTTATCGTTTTATCAATCGTTTAGCATTTCATTATATAAAAAACGGCTCTACAATTTTAAGTACTGATGGATTTAACATCAGTGCTTTATTTTTTAAAATTTAAAATAAAAAAGCGAAAGATGGTTGGACCCCGTCTTCGTTAAGAAAGGACCATCTTTCATGAACAATTCTATCAGAACTATCTTAGGAGTTAAAGATCCCTATCTCAAACTAGATGAAAAGAACTTTGATAATCCAATTGAAGATCAACCTAATCAAATCATTGTCCATCTCATCCAAACTTATCCTATGCATTGCCCACGATGTGGACAGCTAATGTGTAAGAATGGCTATAAAACAGTTAATTGCTTGGGACCAGAGCTTCACTTTAAACCAACAATCTGGTCGATTAAAAAGCAAAAATATATCTGTAAAGCTTCCCCTTCTTGTCCCGAAGTAATTACTAAATTAGCGGCTGTTAGAGATATTAATTATCATGATCATATCTCTTTAGCGATAAAACAACGAGCCATGATGCTTCTGACGAAAAATGAATCACAAAGTGATTTAGCCAAAGAACTAAATGTCTCTGACTGGACAATTAGACGAGTCATTACAAACCTTGATCAATTTTTCAAGCCTAACTATCATTGGTTGCCTCGCCATATTGCTTTTGATGATTTTAAATCTGGTCGCTTTGCGCCCAGTGGAATGAGTATGATTCTAATGAACATTGAAAATAAACAGACACTTGACATTATCCTGTCACGAAAAAATAGTTATTTGCGGGACTACTTTCTTCGATATGACCGTTCAGCACGCCTAGCAGTTCAAACAGTAACAGTTGACTTATACACTCCATATCGTCACTTAATTCATGAACTCTTCCCTCACGCTATAATTATCGCTGATCATTTTCACATCGTTGCTCAAGCGTATCGTGCATTAAATAAAATTAGGATTCAAGTAATGAATCGCGCTGGTGCTGCCACTCATGAGTGGCGTGCACTTAAGCATTTTTGGAAATTACTTTTAACACCTGCTAATGAGCTTAAATATAATAATTATTGACCAAGACGTAACTTTAGTTACGCTCAATTAACCGATGTTGAAGTTATTCACCGTCTCCTAAGTTTTGATAATGAATTAAAAAAAGCTTATGAATACTATCAAGACTTAATTATGGCGATTGCTCATCGTAGTAAGAAAGAATTAAAAAACTTACTCGTAATTAAATGGACACAGCTTCCACAAGCACTACAGAAAGTTCAGCGTACCCTTCGTAGTCATAAACAAGAAATCTATAATAGTTTCAAATATAACACCTAGATAAACGGCCCTGTTGAAGGAACTAATAATAAAATTAAAGTTATTAAACGAACTGCTTATGGCTTTCGTAATTTCTTTAATTTCCGGATTAGAATTCTTCTTGCATTACCAAATACCTATATCGCAATAACTTGGCAAAATAAACAAACAGCTCATGCCAAAGTCCAGGCACAAGCTGCTTAGTAAAACTATTTTATTTTCTCATCAGTACTTCTTGACGAAGAGCCTAAAAAACAGCTGTGGATTTCCCCTCTGACGTGTACCCCCAGAGTTGGAAATCAACTCTGGGGGTATTTTATATGACCAAAATTAGCGTTAAAACTAAACTTAAAGCTGTTGAAGAATATGCCAACGGTAATGTTACTTTAGCATCAGTTAGGCATAAATACGGGATTGCTGAACATGATTTCCAAATTTGGGTGGGAATTTATGCAAGATTTGGTAAAGGACCATTACTCAATCCACTCAAAGTAACTGGGGATTTTCGGTTAAATCTGGTAAAGTGGAAACAAGAAAATTTGGCGTCAATCTCAGAAACTTGTATTCACTTTGGATATCGTTCCCCAGGTTCAGTGTATCAGTGGGAATGTCTCTATAACAAGAAAGGGCCACAGGCTTTACTGAGATTGTGTCGGGGAAGGAAACCTAAAAATGGTCAAACGACACGACAAGAATCAAGACAAGCTTCTTCAGCTCCAAAAACAGAACCAAGCTTTACAAAGAGAAAACTTATTGTTAAAGATACAACTCGATGCCTCAAAAAAATTGACAGCCTTGAGAAAGCGTCCAAAAAAGAACTCGCACAAGTAATTTATGGCCTCAAGGCTAAATACTTATTAAAGGATTTGATCGATGCACTTCCCATTTCCATGTCAACCTATCAGTATTGGCAAAATCGGTTTGAACATCCGGATGAGGATGAAGAAGAACTTAAAGCCGTTATTAAAGGCCTCTTTAACTACTACCAAGCTGAATACGGCGTACGCCGTTTAAGCACTCAAATTCGAGACTACTATCGCTTAATTGGTAAAAAGACACCTAATCATAAGCGCATTCAGCGCTTAATGCATGAAATGGGACTTAAATGTATCAAATATAATCGGCGAGTCCGTAAGTATGATTCCTCTAAGGGACCAAATGGCAAGAAAGCTAAGAATAAGCTAAATCGGCGTTTTATGAGTAACCGTAAATATCAGAAAATGGTTTGTGACATTACAGAATTAAAGGCTCATGATGGGCGAAAAGTGTACTTAGAAATTATTAAGGACTTGGCAACTAACCAGATTCTTACTTGGTCAATCAGTCAACATCCAAATCTTCAATTCGCATTAGATCCACTCCAGCAATTACTTAAGCAGTTACCTCATACAGGATACCAATTAACTTTACATACTGATCAAGGCTGGCACTATCAACATCGTGCTTGGCACAAACTACTTCGTCAGGGAAACATTAGGCAAAGCATGTCGCATCGAGCAACCTGTCTGGATAACGCTGCCTGTGAAACAGTCTTTAGTAAACTGAAAGCAGAAATTGGTCCTGATACCAGTTATTGCAATCAAGAAGAATTAAGCCAAGCAATTAATGAATGGATTCACTTTTATAACGAACGCCGTATTCAGACAAAACTAGGCAACCAAACTCCACTTCAATATGAGCAGAATCTAGTTGATGAGCAGAATCTAGTTGCCTAGAAAAATATTTATTCAATTTTAAAGCAAGAACATACAGGTTCCAACTTTAAGGGTACACGTCACTCCGCAGCTGTTTTGGTGTTCTATTGGGTATACACTTTCTGGTATGGATGGAGATTCCATGCCAGATTTTTTTATACAAAAAAGAGGACATTTGCTGTCCCCTCGTTATACAATCAATTCACTACAAAAATCATGAAAGAAGGTTAAACAAATGTCCCATAATGATTCTATCCTAAATATTCTTGGAATTAAAGATAAAAATATTAAAATTATTTCTGTTGAAGAAGCTGAACACAACGATGATTCTGTTAAAGAGTATATAACACTAATAACAGCTACTCTTTCCTATCCGATTAATCGTTGTCGTAACTGTGGCTTTCCTACAGTTAATAAGGATGGCTTTCGCAAAACTCATGTACGACTGGCTAGTTTAAACGGGAGAAGATATGAATTAGAGCTTCGTAAACAACGCTATAAATGTAAATCATGCCATACTACTTTTGGTGTTATTACCAATTTAACCAAAGAAAATCAAACCCTATCCAGTAATCTTAAAAATCAAATCATGCTTTGGGCTCGTAAAGGACTATCTGGTCAGCTAATTGCTGAAATGTGTCACTGCTCTCCTAGCAGTGTTCGTCGAACAATTTTAGAGCGCATGGAACCACACTATCGTGTAGCTAAGTTGCCTAAGCATCTATGTTTTGACGAGTTTCGTTCAACTAAGTCTGTGATGTCCTTTATCTGTTGTGACGCTGAAACCCACCAAATTATCACAAAGTTACAGGATCGTCTATCACCTACCATTATTGATTATTTTGAAAGTCGTTATTCAAAAGCCGAACGCGAATGCGTCCAATCAGTTGTGATTGATTTAAATGCTCAATATCAAAGCTTTATCTATCGCCTTTTCCCTAATGCCAGCATTATTATTGATCGTTTCCATCTTGTGCAATTAGCTGGTCGCGCTTTGGACAATTGTCGTATTTCTATCCTAAAACAACTTGATAAACAGAGCCGAGAATATAAAATTATGAAGTCACATTGGAAGCTATTCCATAAAAAAGCTGAAGATCTTCACCCTGAAGAAGTAGTTTTTCTTCGCGGCGTTAAGCAATATATGACTCGCCAAAATGCTGTTGATCTCATTACTAGTAAATTTTCCAAGTTTGCTGAAGTATACCAAACTTACCAAGATATCACGAAAGCCCTAAACGAGCGCAATAGTGAATTACTAGAGTCAACCATCTTAGACTACCAAAAAACCAATACAGAAATGGATACCGCTATCCAAACCCTTCGTCAAAACAGAAAATATGTCTTAAATAGTGCTAAATTTGAATACTCTAATGTTCCTTTAGAAGGCATCAATCGCAAAATCAAAACTCTAAAACGAACTTGTTATGGTTTTGCCAATCAAAAATTTTTCTTTTTAAGAATCGATTGTATTTTTTCGTAAAAAAATACCCCCTACATTTTCGTAGGAAGTATTTTTAGTCAACCATACCAGTTGACAGATATCCGTTCTATTCAGCAAGTCTACCGACGACTGGCAGATCCTTTAATACCCGTTTACCATGGGGTGACTTTTCAAGCAAAACGTCTGTCAAGTCCTGGCCGGCCAAGTTTCCATGGTGGCGGCCACCCTGCCAGGCTGGTTTAGCAGAGACGTCATAGATTACACCTTCAACTGCTACGTAGGCAGGTTGACCAGCTTGGCCATTGTACTTTGCTAGTTCATCCCTCGTCATTACCTTATCAGCCATCATGATGACCTCCTTTAATTTTGGTAATTAAACCGTACCATGAACCCTGGCTCTTTGTCAATCGGTAAGGATGAAGAGAATTTGGAGAACTATACTAAGCTACTTTGGCTTTTGGTCTAGTTCTCTTTTTTGATAATTCACGGATCATGAGATTAGAAGTCTTCAACGAAATAAGAAGCCTAATCCGAAAATGGAAGAAGTTGCGATAGCCATATGCGGTTCGTTTTATTATCTTGATTTTATTATTAGCGCCTTCGATCGGCCCGTTGGTTAGTAGGATGTAAAAGCTGGCAATGATCTCCTGGCGGTGCTTGGCAAGGGTTCGCTTAACTCGTCGCATCGCACTTGGTAAATTATTCCGCTTGATTAACTGATCTAACAAGGCCTGACTGCGGTTACTAATCGTGGCTATTAAGTCTTGATAGTATTCGTAGGCAGCCCTTAGATCTGGAGAGAAATCGAGTAGCCGTTCGACGACTTCTTGATTGGATAACCAGTGATATTGGAAGTTACGCCGAGAATAACAGTGTAGGTAATTAAGTAAGGGTCCTTGATTCCGGTCCAAAAGTTGATATCATTAGTCATGAGGAATATATCCTTTCTAAGACAACCGAGGTAGTTATGGGGATAACATAGAACGGTTGTCTTTTTTTGTTTCGCCGTTTGTAAAATTAAGTTAGAAAAATAGAAAAGCCATTTGTGGTAGACTTTTGAATACCCCTAAACAAAAGAAAGGAAACCACAAATGACTTACACCCATCTTACCACAAACGAGCTGATAATCATCGCCCATTCTTTCGTGCAAAAGCTTAAAGCGTACCGAGTGGCCCAAATGATCAACCGTTGCCAAGTTTTAGCGCGTTATAAAGAGGGGATTAAGTGTGGCTTTGAGACTAAGTTCTCAAATGGTCGAACCGAAGGGATTAATAATCGAATTAAGACTATCAAACGAGTTGCCTGTGGTTATCGTTACTTTACGGCATTTAAAACTTGGATTTATTTAATTATTGGCCACCAAATTCAAACTAACTAAAAAGAACCGTCACGAATGACAGTTCTAACTAGACCAATTTAATTGGCGATGATTCATATTTGCGTATCAACACTACTTGACGTAGAGCCAAAAAAGTCCAGCCACTCAAATTGAGTTTGCTGGACCATTATACGCGAAACTAATTTTAGTATAACAAACTAAAGGATCTATTTCCAAGATTATTTAGTAGATTCTGTTGCGATCCGTTCAAAATTGCTTTCAAGATCCATATTAGTCGTCGGATGACAATCTGGATCACCGTTATTTGATTGGTCAACTAACACAACCGGTTTACCATTATGGAAGGCAAAGAAGTATGTAATTCGATTTGGCAATGGCGGTTCTGTCCCGTCATGATTATAGATCGCTACAACATTATATTCATAATCACCCTTGCCTGATGGTGCCCAGCCAATCAAGCCAGACTGACCTTCTACTAATTCTTTGCTTAAACCATCGGGGTATGTTATTCCTGTTGAAACCTTCAATTCATTTTGACCATCATATTGTTCATAGGATTGGTGCATTGTTGGTCCCCATTTTTGCATAAACGATGCCAACTGCTCATTCTTTTGATTATTCCACAATGAACTATCGTGGTGCGATTCACTACTGCTTGTATTATTAGTAGTGGCAGTACTTTGACTACTGCTAGCTTCTGAATTAGTCTTTGCGGTATTGCTACTGCTTTGCGTGCTTTGGTTGCCACAACCAGTTAAGGCAACGCCCAAACTAGCAATCGCAAGAACTTCCATTAATTTTTTCAATTTTATCCTCCCCAAACGTAAATAAAGACCAGAAAGAATGCTTCCCTCTTCTTTCCAGTCTACCTATTAATCTTCAACTTTTTTAGCGTCGTTCATTGCCTTCATGATAGAAGGATTCTTTGAATGACAATCCTTGATCATTTGGATATCTTCTTCACTTAATTCAACGGTGTATTTATCCATGATCTTCCCTCGCTTTACTTAAAAAATTACACCCTTACTATATCACATCACAGGAGCAGTGTCTGGCTTAATCAGTAAATTAAGATCATTAATTGACATTCAACTGAGATTTGCTAAGATTAACATTGAATTGCATAAACGGGGAGCTTGCAGACAGGCTGAGAGGGGACTATGCGTCTCGACCCAATGAACCTGATTTGGATAATGCCAACGTAGGAAGGATTAATAAAGGACGACCAGGATCAAAGTGATTACTGGTCGCTTTTTACTTTGCACTATCTTAATCAAATCAAACTTAAGGATGGTGGAATTATGCAACGACAGACAACAATTATCGAAAACAGCATGATTTGGTGTGGCGCCGGGATTTCAATTGCCGAAATCCTAACTGGGACTTACTTAGCTCCCCTTGGTTTTACAAAAGGGATCGCCGTAATTATCCTTGGCCACATTATCGGCTGTTTTCTGCTCTTTTTAGCTGGAATTATTGGCGGTCAGCAACGTCTTAGTTCAATGAACGCCGCAAAAATTAGTTTTGGCCAAAATGGCAGTAAGTTTTTTGCCCTATTGAATGTTCTCCAATTGATCGGTTGGACCGGCATCATGATTTATGATGGTGCATTAGCAGCCAATGGGGTCTGGCACCTTAATCAGGCATTATGGGTCATTTTAATCGGCGCCCTGATTATTGGCTGGCTGCTCGTCGGGGTTCGGCACCTTTATTACCTTAACCTTGCGACCATCTCAACATTATTAATTCTAAGCGGTCTCCTATGCGCCGCCATTTTTACCCATCATTCTACCAGTTCACCAACTGGTACATTGTCATGGGCTCAGGGGATGGAGCTAGTTATCGCCATGCCATTATCGTGGTTGCCACTTATTAGTGATTACACCAGTGTTGCTCAACGACCCGTGCCAACTAGCGGGATTAGTGCAGTTGTCTATGGCCTGACTAGTTGTTGGATGGCCTTCATCGGTTTAGGAGCTGCTATCCTTACTCATGACATTAACATCGCCACGATTATTTTACGGGCCGGCTTGGGAATTGCCGGTTTATTTATCATTATTTTTTCCACAATCACAACGACATTTATGGACGCTTATTCTGCTGGTGTTTCTTCAAAAACGATTTTCAATAAATGGTCGGGAACAATGGCCGCAATTGGTGCAACTATTCTAGGAACAATTAGTGCATTAATTTTCCCCATGGATAACTTCAGTAATTTTCTTTACCTTATTGGCTCAGTTTTTGCACCAATGATTGCGATTCAAATTACAGATTACTTCATTTTGAAAGTAGATTATCGTCAACAAAATTGCCAATGGACTAACCTAATTCTCTGGTTGATTGGTTTTATCATTTACCGAATTCTGCTAAATTATTCATTTCCGCTCGGCAGTACCGTTACTACCATCATTGTCATCATCGCAATGACATGGGGCACCTGTCGCGTTATGAAATTAGTTAAAGCAAAATAGTTAAGCTAAATAATTACAGGAAAAGAATATTAAGTTCATTTGTCCTAATAACCGTTTAGGGCAGGTAGACTTTTTATTTTAAATTCAGTTCAAACCCCATATGTTTATTGTCAATTTTGTCATCAGTATAAATCGTTCCGCGTTTTATAAAGCCAATCTCCTGGCCTATTTTTTGAACAGGAATATTTTTGTAATGAGTATCATAACGGAAATTCCTTACTCCCTGCAAATACCCAACCGTAAGTAAATTGGAGAAGATATATTTCCCAAAACCTTGACCATTGTGGGAAGGAAGGACTGCTAATCGATGAATGATTGCATATGGCTCATTTGGTTTTAACCACGATCCATCTTTAATCTCTTCATACGTTTGTTCCGAGGTTAGTTGTAAGGTAGCCGTCCCAACAATTTTTTGATTATCAATTAGCACCCAGTTATAGCCAGCTTTAATATCATTTTCCATCGTTTTCTGGAAAGGATGACCATCTTGCCATTGTGGATTACCCTTTTCTTTTAATTGTGCTCGTGCCTGTTCAATAATTGTCATCACACTTTGAAGATCATCCAAAGTTGCTCGTCGTAAGTAAATTGCCATTATCTTTTCTCCTTAATCATCTCTCACTCCTAATAACAAAATTCTAATATATTAATGTATGGTCATTTTATCACGATTAATTATTAAACTGATGGGGCTTTAGCTAAGTTTAAGTGTTTTGTCACAGCGTTTTCATTTTAAGGAGGGAATCTCATATTTATCCATAATAAAAAGGCCTCCTTTAGAATTGGGAGACCCTTTTATTTAACTTTATATCATCTAATTTGTTCAAACTTAGTCGCTTTATGATCAATTCCTTGACCGGCATTGGCAATCTGATAAGTAAAGTTACCAGACCGCATCTTTTTGCCTAATGCTAGCATATGATTATATTGCCACATTGAGACTTTCCCATCTTGCAGTTTTGAAAGTGTCAACCGATTTCCTTGCGCCTTATAATTCCACTTGCCATCTTCGGCGTTGTCTTGGTAGGCTTGTTGAAAATCGCTAGCACTATTACTTGCTTTGATTGCCGTATCCTTGTCGGGAGTAACAACAACCTGATCCCCACTTGTGGCAAAGGTCATATAAGCATTCTGATTACCTGACACTGATGTATATTCATAAACGTGACCAGGAAGGCGTTTAGCCACTGTCCGACTAGCATAGAGATAAAAGCCGCCAATAACAACCATTACTGCTACTAAAACAGAAATAATAACTTTTGTCTTTTTTTGCATTTTTATCCCCTATTACTCATCGTCAGAAGTGTCGGTGTCGTGGTCACTTGTAGTAGCTTGACTGTTGCTATCTTCATCATCACTGCTGCTTTGACTGCTGTCATCGCTGCTTTCACTTTCGCTACTACTGCTGCTATCGCTATCTTCATCATCCTTATTGCTGCTACTATTGCTGCTATCAGCGTCATCATTAACACTAGCGTAGACATGGATCTCGTTGCCATCTTTTTCAATGTAAACTGTCGTATCCTTCTTGGCTTTTGAACCTAGGGCACTTTCGATTTCACTAAGGATCGCATCATAGTCATTCTTCTTAGCATCCTTTAAGATAGCTGCTGAATCAACATTAAGTTCATCAGCGTCACTACCCCCATCCCCTTCGTCAAAGGACAGTTTGTCATTATTATTGGCATCATTCAAGCCGCTCACAATGTCAGAAGCACTGACTGATGAAGTATGCTTCTGATGCTTAGCAGACTTAGTTGAGCTGGATTGACTAGCACTTTGTTCATTATCATTGTCGTTGTTGTTAAATGAATTTACCGCGCCTGCCTTGTAAATTGTTGTCGAATGATCAGAATTGTCGGAATTATCGTAATTCTTAACAACAGATTGTGGTTGAACGGCAATATTCACTGTTGTTGGGCCATTATTGATTGTAATCTTTGTCTGGGCAACAACATTCGGATTTACGTTGGGATCATAACCAGCAGGAACGCTTCCTTCACGGTTTAAGATAAGAACATCCCCAGCAAAGATTAAATTAGCATTTTGAATGTTGTTATCGTAGCAAAGTTTAGCCACAGAAATTCCAGTTGCGGCTGAGATCCCCGATAAAGTGTCACCCCATTGAATAATGTAACGAGTGCCA
This sequence comes from Limosilactobacillus reuteri subsp. reuteri, assembly GCF_000016825.1. Classification (NCBI taxonomy): domain Bacteria; kingdom Bacillati; phylum Bacillota; class Bacilli; order Lactobacillales; family Lactobacillaceae; genus Limosilactobacillus; species Limosilactobacillus reuteri. Next base: position 1,656,883 of record NC_009513.1, read on the forward strand.
TTAAGGTTATTGGTATTAATGTGTTGCATCGCCATATTATTAGAAATTTGTTCGGGGGTATTGGCAATCCAATTAGTAATATCCGCTTGCTCTTCTGGTGATCCACTGGCATTATCAGCCTCAGTAGTTACCACAGAGCCAATCATTACTGATCCCGCTAAAACAGCAGTCATAAAAGTAGCTGCTAGTTGCTTCTTACTTAACTTCATAGAATTATCCTCCCTAATAGTATCAAACCTATTAATACAGAAATAATTTTACTGCTATTAGAATAATTCTTCAAATGCAGGTATGACCCTTTCTATTTGGCGCTGGTTTTAATAAGATAGAACGAACCAAAAACGGCAACCAATGCATAGATTGCCCCAACATACCCAATCTGGTTAATTTGAACAAAATTGATACTGATCGATGCTGTCAAGGAACCAATCGATACTCCCACGTTAGTACAAATTGGGTTTAATGAAGAAGCCAGATTCATTGCTTCTGGATATTCCCGATCAGCAATGTTCAGAAACATTACTTGCAGAATTGAACCGGGCATTCCTAGAACAAAACAAATAACACACAATAACAGAATTCCTAACCATGCAACATGGAACATTGCATTCATCAACAACAAACAAATAAGAACAGTACTACTAATAATTGTAAGTTTAGTGATCCCAAAACGATTTGCGATTACGCCGGCACATATATTACCAAGAATAAACGTAATTCCAATAAGTCCTAATAGCCATGTTAAGTTAGTCGTACTAAACCCAAGAACATTGGTAATAATGGGGCGAACATAAGTATAGAAAGTATATTCAGCGGACATTAATGTTACCATTACGATAACCCCAAGAATTATTCGCCGATCCTTAAAAAGTTGAACTTGGTTACTTAACGAAGCATTTTCTTGACGACTGTCCCGTGGTGTCGGCCAATATAAAAAGCCACAAATAATTACTGTTAAAACCGAAATGAGGGCAAAACTATCCCGCCAAGAAAAAGCATTACTAATTGCCGTTCCAACGGGGACCCCTACAATCGTAGCAATACTAAAACCAGTGAAAGTTGAAGCGACCAGCATTGCCCGTTTTTCAATGGGCGCAATCATACTTACAAATACAAGAATCAATGAAATAATTGTCCCCGCGACCGCAGCTGTTACAATCCGCGAAACAAATAGCCAAAATAGGTTAGGCGCAACTGCGGTTAAAGTGTTACCGATTAAAAAGATTAGCATTAGCACCATCAAAACCTTAAAACGATCAAACTTACCTGTCAAAGTGGTAATTAAAGGCGTGCAGATAGCATAAATAATTGCAAAACTAGTAACTAAAAAGCCAACCGTTGATAATGAAGCATGGTAACTTTTGGCAATATCAGAAATAACCCCCACAATCATAAATTCATTACATCCTAATAAAAATGCGGTTAAGACAAAAACAACGGACTGCAAGCGAAATTTAGACATATCTTTAGCTCCTTTCGTATAAATAAAATTAAAGAACAAACAGCAACAGGTTTAACCGAATTATTGGATCAAGCTCAGTTAGAAAAAGATGACCTCGTAGTGTTAGGTCTTTCAACTAGTGAAGTCCATGGCGGAATAATCGGAAAGGACTCTAACATTGAGATTGCCTGGGCGATTGTTTCGACAGTTGTTAATATCTTACGAAAACACCAACTCCATTTAGCAGTCCAAGGTTGCGAGCACCTTAATCGGGCACTTGTTGTCGAACGAAATGTAGCTAAGGAGCGCGGCTTTGAACAAGTTACTGTCTTCCCTTCGCTCCATGCAGGTGGTGCAGGACAAATTGCTGCTTTTGAAAACTTTAACGATTCGATTGAAGTTGAACACATTACTGCTGAAGCCGGCATGGACATCGGTGATACCTCGATTGGCATGCATGTTAAGTTTATCCAAGTTCCAGTTCGCACTTCGATAAAACAAATCGGACTGGCTCATACGACTTATCTCCGCAACCGACCAAAATTGATTGGTGGTGCGCGCGCAAAATACGAATAGGATCCGTTTGACAATAAATAATTTTAATTATGAGGCTGCGAGAAAACTTTTTCAACATCCTCTTTTTTTATACGAATCTTGTTACGATATCGTGGAAATCCTTGTAGACTAGCTTTGCATTGTAGCCATCCTTGCGGGAGTGGGGCTAAAAACTCGCAAGCAAGTTTAATTCTATTCCCTTTTTCGTTCAATTATTTAACTTTCCGATTACCCAATTCCCAAAAAGCGAGGGCCGAGGCAGCCGCCACATTTAAGGAATCAACGCCTGTAGCCATCGGGATCTTAATTGTAAAATCACTCTGCGTAATTGTATTTTCTCTTAATCCCGGCCCCTCTGAACCAAGGATAATGGCTAATCTATCCACCTCAGCTAACTGAGGATCATCAATATCAACCGTGTTATGACGGAGCGCCATCGCGGCTGTTTTATAGCCAGCTCGATGAAGAAGATCAACTCCTTCTGACTGCCAAACTTTAGCATCAACATAGGTCCACGGTACTTGAAAAACCGTTCCCATAGCTACCCGTGAGGCCCGGCGATAAAGGGGATCAGCTGAGTCGCTCGTTACAATTACCCCATCAATTCCGAGAGCTGCGGCTGAGCGAAAAATCGCCCCAATGTTGGTGGGATTAACAACACTTTCCAGGATTGCGATACGCGGATGGTCACTGGGCATAGTAGCCAAAAAATTATTTAGACTTGGCCGTTTGACGCGGTGCATAGCTGCTAATGCTCCTCGTAAAAGATTATAACCACCACCAGCCAACTGCCGAAGTAATTTACTATTAACTACATAAATTGGCGTTTGTTCTAATCCCCTAGTTTGGTTAATTGCCATCTCATGATCCAAATCAGCCAAGTCGCGCTCTAGTTCCTTTTCTTCTATTAAAAGAGATGCTGGCCGATAACCTGCTCGTAAAGCTCGTTCAATCACTTTGGGACTTTCCGCAATAAATAAACCCGGATTAGGTTCAAGAGCATGAAAAAGTTGTGCTTCATTAAGTCGCATATAAGGATCTAAATCTGATCCTGTAAGATCTGTAAGAAAAATTAAATTATGCATATTGAATTTACCTTATCTTAAAAACTGAATTAGTTTAGTATACTCTTATTTTCGATCTTTTTCATGACGGTTATTTTATAACGAGTTTCGTTTGCCGATTAGTAATAAAATCACGTTGAATCAAAAGAGAAACAATCATTGCTAAAGCATCAATAATTATGAAAACAATTAAGGTGACATAGTAATTGTGGAGAACTTGGTGTGTGTAAGAAAGAAGAAGGGGTCCCACCATCCCAGCAATTGCCCAGGCAGTTAAGATATAGCCATGAATAGCTCCAAGTTCTTTTGTTCCAAAAACGTCACCGAGATATGCCGGAATCACAGAGAATCCCGCCCCATAACAAGACATTAATAAGCACAACGCTAACGCAAAGATAAATGGCGCCTTAAATAAAAGAAGAACAAAGAGCATCACAATATCAAGAACAAAAATCAAACTATAGGTAAGTGGCCGGCCAATAAAATCTGATAAAGTTGCCCAAGCTAGACGACCAAAACCATTAAATAGACCAATGATACCAACCATTACGGCAGCCGCACTCGCTGTCATTGTCGTCATGTCCTGGGCCATTGGTGAAGCAGCTGAAACTAGCCCAATTCCGGTAGTGATATTAATAAAAAACATAAACCATAGGAAAGCAAATGTCCGTGTCCGCAAAGCCTGATTAGCAGTTAATTCGCGACCAGTCAAACTTATCCGTTCAGCATTCTTAGCAATCGCTGGAGGGAGTTCATGTGATCGTGGCTTCTTGATAAATTGGGCAGCAACCAGCATTACAACAAAATAAAAGCCTCCGAGAATGTAGAAGGTATTTACAACGCCAACGTTCGCCATTAAACTTTGCGCAATCGGCCCCGTAAGCATCGCTGCAAAACCAAAGCCCATAATTGCTAAACCAGTAGCTAGTCCCCGCTTATCGGGAAACCAACGCACGATAGTAGAAACCGGGGTTACATATCCTGACCCTAATCCTAAGCCACCTATTACTCCATATGCGACATATAATAACCATAATTGATGAGACTGAATCGCTAATCCCGTTAAGGCAATCCCACTCCCATAGCAAATACTTGAAATAGTTCCAGTAACTGTTGGCCCAAATTTTTCTACTAAACGCCCCATAAAGGCAGCTGACATCCCCAAGCAAAAGATAGCTAAGCTAAATGCAAACGATACTGAAGTTTCCTTCCAGCCTGTATATCCAGAGATTGGTTTGGTAAACACACTCCATGCATAGACACTACCAATCATCAAATGCAAAATTACTCCTGCAATAGCTACTCCATAACGATTTCTTGTTTTCGGCATCTTCACTACTCCTTCTCTACATAATTTACGAACTTTTTAATAAATTAAGCTCTATAAGTTCGTCTATTTAAAAATATCATAGAGCAACTAACTTATCAATAAGAAAAAAACGAACAATCTAATTTAGCGATAGCATTTATTACTGCTTGAAACTTACCTTTAATAGTAAAAAACACCCAGCTTTTACACTGGATGTTTCTCATTGGCAAATATGTTGTTTTTAATTGAGTTGACTTAGTTTTAAAACTACCAAAGTACCATCATATCGCAGTTCCAACTCTAAGTTACATTATATAATTCTATTCGTATTCAATTGAAGATGCCCCTTTATTATCCCTATAATATCGGCATTTCTAGAGTCATTTCCTATTTTTGGTAGGGTTTTGGTAGGATTATTTGGTTGAATGGAGATGCTGATTTCCATTAAAAGCCAACTTATTTTCTTTAGCATTTTTGAAAATAATATTACCTTCCATTTTATCAGCAATGCTTTCATCATTATGCGGCCATAAATGCGAATAGTACTTGAGTGTTATATCTGGACCTGAATGCCCAAGTCTTCTGGAAACTGTTAACACATCAGCATTAAACTCATTGATTAAATAACTAACATTACTATGTCTAAGTCCTTTAGCCTGAATAGGTTTCACACCAGCAATTTTTGCAAACCTCTTAATTATCAACGGAATTGTCGTTCGACTCATGGGGGTATCATCATAGGACATTATAAAGTGATATACACCATGAGCTTGTTGATCTTTTTGCCAAGATTTTAATACTCGAATAGTGTCGTTGTCCAACGATATCGTCCTAATGCCATTTATAGTCTTGGTGTAGGGCTTTATTGTGTAATGTTCCTTATTAGTCATATCAAGCGTTTTATTGATTCTTAAACGATGCCGTTTATAATCGACGTCATCATATGTTAAAGCCAACCCTTCGCTCACACGCATCCCACATGTGAAATATAAGTATAAAATAGTAAAACACATGTGTTGATAATAATCTTTAGTATATATGACAGAAAGGACTTTCTCAAATTCTGATTTTGTCCAGAATTCAACATTAGATTTACCTTTATTAATAGCCTTGGTCTTACGAGAAGGATTTTTAGTAAGAAAATCCATTCTTACAGCATAATCTAACGTATTACGGAACAAACCATAAACCATGCTTGAAAAACCTTGAGAATAACCACTTTTATTGAGCAAATATACTCTAAATTTCTCACAGTCAATAGATCGGATACTTCGTAACTTATATTGCCCAAACCAATTTATTAAATGTTTAAAAATACTTTGACGACTCTTAAAAGTACTATGTTCAACATCAGATTTATAAGATGGAATATAGTAATTCTCCATAAAGTCACCGTACAAGAGTCCGTAATTTGCGTAACCATTCTGACTCTGGTACTCATTCTTTATCCTTAAGCACTCTTTATATGCATCATGTGCAGATCTAAACCTATTATTGTTGGCATCTCGTCGACTTTTCTTTTGAATTCTTTTTCCTGTCAATAAATCATGGCCTAATTCAACTAAATAATAGTAATGACCCTTATTGTCTACATAAACATCTGGATATTTAGTCTTTGCCAATACTATCATTCCCGTCTTTTAATAACGGAAACCCAACAATTTTTTCAACAGCACGAACTGGTACAACACCAATCCTTTTCCCATTGTATAAAGGCAAACCTTGTTCCACAAGATTAATTTTAGCTTGGTGAATGATATCGCGTGCCTGATGTTCCTTGAATCCTAGTCGAATTAAGTCTTTATAATTAACCATTGGTTTCATGCTAAATATCCCCTTTGTTCATGTCATAACGATAGCTTTCCAGCTTTTTAATTTCTTTTTTTAACTCGTCAATTTTCTTATCCAATTTATCGTAAGCGTTAATTGGATAGTACATGCCAACAATACAGTGATCACCATTAATCACATTAATTGGCAATTGTTTAGCATTTCCCATCGCATTTACTTTAGAAAAACACTTCAAGAACAACTCTTGTCTAACATTCACTGCTTGTTTATTTTGATAGTCCATTACCCTTTCTCCTAACATTAATCATTAAAGTTAAAAGGAACAAATAGCTTAGAATTTTGTTTATTCTTGCCTTGTTCTTCACGGTAGATCACAAAATTCTCATGCCAATGTTGTAACGTGTACGTATCATCAGTTGTTTCATAATTGAATAATTTATCGGGCAAAACGGCATATTTTATGAGCATGTCTTTCATTTTCCCATTATCAAGGGCCTTATTACCTGACACAATTACGTTGCTATAATACTCCCCGTTAAAATGCTTGCGTTGGAACTTCAGTCCTAGCGATTTAATTTGATCTTTAAAAGTGCGGTATGACGCAGTAACCATATGAGTGTGGTTTTTATAGGTTTCAAACAAGTCACTTGTCCCCATCCCAATCAGATCAAACGGGCACGTAATGTGTTGCGCTTCGAGAAACTCCAAAAGTGATGAATTAATGTTTGACAAACTACTTTGAGCAGAATTCTCTTGGCTAAAAATCAAGCCTAAATCTTGTTTGCTCATAGTTACGAGCTTAGACGCGTATTTGATGATAAGGTAGAACATTACTTCTTGAACTTCTTTATTATTAATCCAAGCTGCTGCATCGTCATTGGGGATGTCAACCTCATCATATAGCTTTGTATTACAATTAAAGACAAACATGCGATCTGCTGTACCTACTTGACGGATCTGAGGGAGAGCATTGGTAGCAATCACAATTAATGATGGCAGTTTTACGTCATGGTACTGTTGGAATTTGGCAGCACCAGACATTGTCTTACCACTAATAATTCCATTGATTGCAGTTCCAGCCTTTGAGCTAATAGCATTATTCTGTGAATCTGTCTGGAAGTCGTCAAACCACAAAGTAAGTTGCCCTTTTTTAGTGTCATTTGCATCGATCAGATTAGGATCTGTTAATGCCTTATTAATATTTGACTCTGAAGTCAAGATACAAGAAGTATTATTCTGCGTATTATTAAAGATCTTTTCTAACAAGCTTGCTAAGACAGTTTTTCCTGCCCCAGGAACGCCTAGCAGAATGAAGAAACGACGTACCTTAGCCAGAATTCCTGTGTTTTGTAATGGGATAAATCCAAGCATATATAACAGTTGTTCTAGCTTGCCACCACTAATATGCGTCAAGAATTGGATAACTTGTTTATATTCTTCGCTAGCTTTAAGCTTAGAATCCTTATCAATGTCAATATAATCAACGTTGACATAGTTTTCCATTTTTCCTACTAAAGGGGATGCAATTTGAATATTGCCATCTTCTTCAATCATGATAGATTGGTGGGGTGACTTAAAGCCGTCGTCTAAAACTTCATTTTCAAATTTTGAATCAACTAATTGAGCGTGAACATTTTTTCGAGCATTAATAATGTTATCGAACTTTGAATTTGGAAGGAATTGATCAATCAAACTGTTAACAATAGTTGGTTCAGCAGTATAAATATGATGATCATTCAACACCATAAGTTGATTATCAACTAGTAGTGAACGTGGATCGTTATATACTTTCTCAGCAATAATTTGCTTCCTTAAGGCATTGTATTTCAACGTATTATAGAGTTTTTTAGCTAACTTATTAGCATCCATATCATGCTCTACTGCCCAGATCTGTAGCACCATGGCTAGCTCGTTATATAGGTAAGTATTCTTGGTTAGGATATCTTTATTCTTATCAATAATATTATCCAACCATTCTTCAATCTTATCGTCGGTAATAGTAGCAATCGTGATTGGCAAGCTGTCAATCAAGCTAAAATTAGAATGTAATTTTAGAAACTCATCAACATCATCAATTTCATTTGCCAAAATAGTTTGCCCAAACAAATTAATCCGATCAGCAACTTTAGTCTTAGAAATAAACACCTGATTTACCAACGAGGCTTTCGTGAATTCATTAATATAAGATTTAACATCCTTACTTTTTTCCTTGTCGATTGAGAAAGCATAGTAGTACTCTTTAGGCAACTTACTATCAACATCTGCAAAACCAGCATCTGTTAAAATTGCATCTAATTTCTTAGAAATCTTATGTAGTGCCTTGACATCACCATTTAGTTTGTTGTTTTCAAAAAAAGATCCTTGCATAATTTTACGCTCTCCTTTTCAATCCGTTCTGCTTCCAACAATGCTTTTTCATTAACACTAACAGTTTCATCTTTTAGTGATTTTCCTGTTAACAATTCGTAAACACCATTTTTTCCAAATTCACGATTACGGCATTTATAATCACCATCGCTATTAATAAGAAGGTATTCCAAATCATTTTTCACAAGGCAAAAATCATACTGTTTAACTGAAAATGTTAGGTATTTGACTTTCCCACTATATTTGTCCTTAAATTGTTCGAACTTTTCTTCATTAAAGTTGGTAATAATGAAGCCATCATTAACACAATTAATCACGTTTGATAGGCCCCAAAAGTTGAGCATGTCGAAAACCATATTCATACCACCATACATAGCTTTATAGCGATTAATACTGTGTTCTGTTTTTGTCTTGCCAATGGTTGAACAATACTTGTTTAACCATTGCTTTAACCTTTTCCTTTTTGAAACAAGTCGTTTATTGTTAGGATAATTAGGATCTGCCTCAATCTCTTTCTTTTCCAAAAACATTTTTTCATGCCGTTCATCTAATAAATCCAATTGGTAAGCCATTGTTAGTAGCAACGAATGAACGTCAATTTGTGCAACGTTACGTACCATGCATTTTCGGTATAGATAAATACCATTACCAGTAAAATTAAGTCGTTCCTTTTGATAACCTTCATACGGTCCCGTCGCAACCAAAGATGATAGTAACTGTGGAGGCAGTAACTTAATATTTTCGTGCTCTTCATCCATAGTTTCTGGCCGATGATTAAAATCTGGCGTTAAATGCAACTGTTCAGCCATCAAGAGGAACCGAGGAGTGCTAGGCCAATACATAATGCCATTTTTCTTTTTTACTTTTTTCAAAATAAAATACCCCTTTTCAATTCCTGCTTAACAGCAAAACCGAAAAAGGGTATACTAAACTTGCCTTTATTTATAATAAAGGTTATAATAGTAATATATAAATATATGCATTGGTAGTGAGTATATTTATATAGTTTTTCAGTTTTAAACTGTTAAGTAGGTTAAGGTTTTCAGATTTTGCTGCCCGGCGATTTCTGAAACCTTTTTTATTTTGCAATAATTATTAAATAATTATTGTTATTTATATAATAACCCACCAGTTCGAAAAGTAAATGGCTTTTGCTTGACTATTTATCTCATTAATTATATAATAATAATTAAGAAATGTAATACAGGCTGTTATTATGCGGTTTTCAGCTTGTGATAAAAGAGCAAATTTCGTGTAAATATTTTATTAAGATTCTCTTAAGACAATAATTTCCGTTCTTCAAGTTAGAAGAACGGTTTTTGTTTTGGCAGATTGCAAGAAATAACTTGAACGAATTTAATGACGTAAATTAAGCAGGAAGATCTCGATTGGTGTGCGCCAGTTAAGACATTTGAGTGGCCGGGAATTCAGATACCAATTGATTTGAACCAGCTCGCGATCGCTCAGCTCTTCAATAGCTTGTCCCTTGGGAATAAATCGTCGCAAAACTCGGTTACGGTTCTCATTACTACCGCGTTCATGTGGTGAATAAGCATGGGCAACTTGTTCAGGGGACCACTTCTGGACTTGAATCTTTTCCTCGACCAAGTGTTTAAGGTTTTTAGTGAGCGAAGACTTCCGCCCCCGTTGACTAACCTTTTGTTCAAAGTCAGTTTGCGCTAGCTCAGCCTGGTACTCACTATTTAGCCGGTGAAGCTCATTGAAGATAGTGGTCTTACTAAAGCCTAAGTAGTTAGCGATATACTGCAAGGAACGTTTCTCGTTATGAAGTGTTTCGATGACAACGCGGTCTGAAAATGATAAGATAGTGGTGCCCATAAAGGTCCTTCTTTCAATGGAATGTTGTGGTAACACCATTAAAGACCTTTATGGGTTTTTCTGTCCACTTAATGTTCAACTTAAATTTTACAATCTGCCATAACTAAAAAGAGGCCGGGAAATAACCCGACCTCTTTGCTATTTTAATGATAAAAATGCAGCGGCTGGCTGTCCAGTCATCCCGCTACTCGTTATTCAATTGTTATCGCAAAACCGTCTGGAGCCAGCTGGTGCCCCTGCATTCCCTGACTAAGAAGCAGTTGGCCCCTGGTTGCTAACTCCGCTGGTGCGCCCGTAGTGTTAAAGAACCCTTTAAGCACTTTCCCAGCACCTGTACGGGAAACTTCCACCACCCCGATTGGCAGGACATTAAATGCAATTGTCCCGCCTGCAATTAGGTCGGCATAGTCACGACGTAATGCGACTAGCTTCTTAAAATATGCAAGCATTTCTTGAGCATCATCGTCAGGCGCCCAGTTCATTGGCTTCCGACAGTCCGGATCATTGTCTCCATCCATGCCGTACTCGGTGCCATAGTAAATTGACGGTGTTCCAGGCTGCAAGAATGTAAAGGCAAAAGTTTGCTTGACTAGGTCCCGGTTATCGTGGGCCTGAGTCATAATTCGCGCTGTATCATGAGAATCCAAGACATTAAACATCATCTGATTAGTCTGGTCACGGTACTTCATCAGCTGGTTGCTAAGCTGATCAATCATTCGTTCCGCACTAAGCCGGTGGTTGATGAAGTGGTCCAAAATAGCACCGGTGTAGCTGTAGTTCATTACCCCGCTAAATTCGTCCCCGTTCAGCCACGCCTGCGAGGTATGCCAAATCTCACCTAGGATATAAAAATCTGGTTTGAGGGCCGTTGTCTCCTGATGGAACCTCTTCCAGAAGTGGTGGTCAATTTCATTGGCCACATCCAGCCGCCAAGCATCAATATCAAATTCTTCAATCCAATATTTGGCAATTCCCAACAAGTAATCCTGCACTGCTGGGTTAGCTGTGTTGAGTTTCGGCATATGCGGTGTGTAATCAAAGGTATCGTAAGTTGCATCCGGGGTAAATTCAAAGTTCTTGGTCGGCGTGTAAGTTGCTGGGAACTTATTAACATGGAACCAATCAGCATATTTCGAGTTTTGGCCGTTTTTAAGGACGTCCTGCCACTGTGGCGACTTATCACCAATATGGTTAAAGACGGCATCTAGCATTACCTTAATCCCCCGCTTGTGAGCCTGGGCAACCACTTCCTTAAATAAGGCGGCGTCACCAAAGTGAGGATCAATCTGGTAATAGTCTTCTGTATCATACTTATGGTTAGAAGGGGCTTTAAAAAGCGGGTTAAAGTAGATCCCATTGACACCCAATGCTTGAAGGTGGTCAAGGTGGTCCAGTACACCCTGCAAGTCACCACCATAGAAATCCTGACGACCAGGATGGTCATTGGCATTCCACTTTTTAGTACCAGCAGGGTCGTTGGACTGATCACCATTGGCAAAGCGATCGGGGAAAATCTGGTACCAAACCGTTTTCTTTACCCATTCTGGAGCATGAAACATATCAATCTCTTGGAAGAAGGGCATCCGAAAGTAGGTATTTAAATCATTCAAGGCAGCGTGGTCATCTGGCTGAAGGTAGCCCCGGTCGGTATAAACCGTCCTCGTCCCATCAGCGCCAGTGATGTCAAAGGCATACGCCAAGCGCTTTTTCGGCTCGGTAACCGCAATCTGCCAATAATCATAGAGGTCATCTGACAAGATTTTCTTCATCGGCGTCGGTTTGGTATAAAATGGCGGTTTAATTCCCGCCAGGCTGCGAAGACTGTAAGGGTCACCGTGCAATAGCTGGACCGCTTTTACGTCATCTTTAGCAGTCCGTAAACGGATATGCATCGTCTGAGAGTCATAAAGAAAGGCCATTTCGCTTTCCGGCCGGTGGTAGATAGCAGCAAGATTCATCATTCAATATCTCCCTTTTCAACAGAGGTTTCCTTGACAACGTAAACCGTAAATGCCCCAATCAGTGCTAGGACAGCAGATACGACCAGCATGTGTGGAATGTAGTTGCCCAATAACGGATAAAGAGCAAAGGAGCAAACAGAAGCAACAATCTGTGGGAGGCAGATCCAGCAGTTGAATAACCCCATGTAAGTACCATCATGCTTACCATCCAGGGCATTCGTCAGGATAGTGAACGGGATGGAGTTGATCGTAACCCAGCACATACCGATACCAATAAAAGCAACAAACGATAATAGCTTAGTCGGCGCAACAGATAAGCCCCAGAAGCCGAGGGCACCCAGGACCATTCCTAAGGCGTAGGCAGGTTTCCGAATTCGGTCATTCAGCTTTTGCAAAACCAATCCGTAAATAATTGCTACCCCGACTTCAACAGCAGACAGGACACCAAACCAGTTTCCGGCAGCTTGGTAAGCAGCGCTAGAAGCATTCGTAGTGTGCCAGATGTTTTGGGCCACCGTCCCTGCACCATAAGTCCACAGGTATTGGAAACCAGTCCAAGAGAAAAATTCAACAATTCCCAGCGTCCAGAAAACCTTGGGCGCGTGTTTAACAATTGTGAAGAAGTTTTCACTAATATTAGCATTTTGGTCTAAGCCGTGGTACTTGGCATAAGTCTCTGGGTCATATTCGTCAACTTTCCAAATAGTAAAGATTGATGAAACAACTAAAATCGCAGCTCCAATATAGAATGACCACTTAACAGAATCTGGTAATTCACCCTTAGCTGCAATATTCTTAACCCCAATCCAGGTCAAGAAAAACGGGAAGAGGTCAGCGGCAACTGACCCGATGTTTCCCCAAATCGTCTGCCATGACCAAGCCTGGTCCTTTTGTTCATCGTTTACCATGTCAGAAATCATCATCTTGAATGGCTGCATCGACATATTTGAAGACAGGTCCATAAATAGGATGGTTACCGCGCCGAACCATAGCGCAGTCGAAGTCTTGAAACCAAACGAGCCGGAGTTCGGCAACAGGCACATCACAATGACAGCCACAATCGTCCCTAAAATCAAGTAAGGGAGCCGCCGCCCAATTTTAGGAATCCAGGTCCGGTCGGAAAAGTAGCCGACCAGTGGTTGAACAACCATCCCTGCTAATGGCGGCAGGATGAAAAACCATCCTAGCTTGGTTGGGTCCGCCCCCAGGGTTTGGAAGATCCGCCCCATGTTAGCACTCTGCAAAGCAAAGGCCATCGAAGTCCCCAGGTTCCCAAACGTCATCAGCATTAATACTGAAAACGCGAGGGACGGCAAATTTTTATTTAACTTTTTCTCGCTCATATAATAGCGCCTCCATCAATAATTAATAAGTCTATAATGATTACGCTTACATAATACTGCTATCGGCCGCCTATTGCAACCGCTTGCACAAAATTATTAGCAACCGTTTACTTTTAAAAGCTGACGGTCCCTTGGACTCCCTAAATTCTTACCGCACATTTGCTTTTTTAAGGTAAACTGACAATCCATTTAAATTTTATAAAAGCTTAGTTTTAGTTATTCAACCACTTTATAAAACCGGAGTTTTACAAAGCTTATTACGAAAGATTATTTTTCCTTACTCGTTAATTTTTCGTACATTTCAAATAGATGCTGTACAATCTCCTGCTCAGTAGCTGATGGCTTTAGGCCGTATGCTTTAAGAACAGCTTTATCATTAGCCTCATGTGCTTTACGAAATTCGACTGGCATCGTTAATGGATCGTAGAGATCGGCAAGAGAACTATCTGGGTAAAGTTTACGGGCATCAAGTATTCCCTGGGCTGTTTTTGAAATTTGTTTTCTAGATTTGTCATCTAAATTAGGCCAAGGAAAATTATGTTGGAAAAATCTTACTAACATTGAAAGATTTTATAAAATTAACTGGAAAGATGACTATCTACATGACTTATTAGTCTTTTTTGATATAAAACAGATTTTACCATCTGAAAATCAAATGCAGCTTTACATAGACAACAACGGTAATGTTAATAGTATTTTGTTATATGAACTATTAGTGTATGAATTACAAAAGTTATCACTAACCGAAATAACTACTTTGAAGCATTATATTGAGCTAAAATCTTCTAAAAAAGTCTATCAAAGAAATATAACACTTAATAATGTTAGTAAAGTAATTCTAATAGTTAGTACAATTGCTCTTATCCTTACCATATCTGGAACTAATGAAGATATTACAGTCGGTAATGTCACTGTTAAAAATTTTAACACTAAAGTTATCACGCATCTTATTGCTCAAGTTCCTGTTATTCCCATAATATTTAGCCTGCTTATTTTAATATTAGTTACAACTATTTTTATTTCGGTCGCATTTTATAATGCAAAACATTTAAGGTACGCGGATGTCATTCACCAAGCTCTGGAGGATGCATCCTCTATCAAAGCTAATATTCACCATAAAAAATAATGTTTCAACATATTCTTTATATTGATACATTTCTTTTTAGTTTAAGTACAATCAGTTCACTATGATTAATGAAATATGGATTATTAATTAAAGATAATTATATTATTTCCTAAGCATACCCTATCTATCATTTTTACAAAAAAATAAATATACCGCATATGTTTCTAATAACCTTCTGACAATCAACGATACAAAAAAAGGTACTACGTAAGTTCAAATTACAGAGTACCTTTTACCGTATTATTCGCTGATGTTTTCTGTAGAGAGTTTGTGCCTAACTTTCTTTTTCTACTAAGCTTTGTCTCACTACTAACAAACAACGTTATAATAAGTTATTTTACTTAATCTAATGCTCAACCATAGGATTAGAATCTTTAACCTCATCATTATATTTGAAAACTTAATAGCAGAAACAGATATTACGTATATTAAATTTATGTGGTACCTGTTTTTTCTTTATATATTGCTTTTATAGGCTCTTTTAAGACGATTTGATTAATTTATCATTAAGCCCTCAAAGTGTGCTCATTTGAGGCTTATTTTGGCTCTCATGAGATATAACTAGTTTTTCAAAAGAAGTAAAAGACTTCATTTCTCGCTTAGAGAGATGAAGTCTTCATTTTTTATGTCAGCCTTTTTATCTAACTATTTTATTAAATTTGGTGTATTTTTGGTGTATATACACCCTAATTTCTAATCTTATAAAGAATAACATCAGAACTTGCAAGTAGTTTTAGCATATTCTAAATGCCTTTATATCAACCATTCAGTTTACTTCTTCTTGTTCTTCTTTTTCTTTGAATCGTTCTTAGTTTCCTTTTCCGGACGCATCGTTGGGAAATAAAGAACATACCTATCTTCACAATTAAGTAAGGATAATATACAGAACCTGTAAAGATAATTATATTATTACTTATAGCTAAAATATGTAATTTTAAAACAATGGCGTGCCAATGTAATAACAAAAAAAGTACTACGCAAGCTCAAATTACGTAGTACCTTTTGCGGTATTATCTATTGATGTTTTTGGTAGACTTTTGGTAGACAACTTGCAATAAACTGCCAATTCTACCAAATTTGAACCTCTACAAATGCCGTTATCTTAGGCTTCCCTCTTCATATTGTTCTATAACATTATTCGTATTCGATCGTCGAAGGTGGCTTACTCGTAACATCATAAAGAATGCGGTTAACGTGGTCGACTTCATTTACGATTCGGACTGAGATCTTTTGAAGAATATCCCATGGAATCTTAGCGAAATCGGCTGTCATCCCATCAATTGAGGTAACGGCCCGGATAGCAACTGCATAGTCATATGTCCGGCCATCACCCATGACACCAACTGAACGAATACCTGGTAAGACAGTAAAGTATTGCCAAATTTCTTCATCAAGACCTGCTTTTTTGATTTCTTCACGAAGGATTGCATCACTTTCACGAACAATTTCAAGCTTTTCAGGAGTAATTTCACCAATAACACGAATTCCAAGACCTGGACCTGGGAATGGTTGACGCCATACCAATTCATGTGGAATTCCAAGTTTTTCACCGAGTTCACGGGTTTCATCCTTAAAGAGCTTGCGTAATGGTTCAATTAACTTGAAACCGAGCTTCTTTGGCAAACCACCAACATTATGGTGAGACTTAATTGTCTGGGCGGTGTCTGTTCCAGATTCAATTACGTCCGTATAAAGCGTACCTTGAGCTAAGAAATCAGCATCTTTAATCTTCTTGGCCTCTTCGTTAAAGACTTCGATAAATTCCTTACCGATAATCTTCCGCTTTTGTTCTGGATCGGTAACACCTTCAAGCTTACCTAAGAAGCGATCTGCGGCGTCAACTTTAATGATGTTAACACCAAGGTCGCGGCTCAACGCATCCATTACTTGGTCAGCTTCGTTCTTACGTAACAATCCGTGGTCAACAAAGATACAAGTAAGTTGGTCACCGATTGCCTTGTGGATCAAAACGGCAGTAACACTGGAATCAACCCCACCAGAAAGGCCTAAGATAACCTTCTTGTCACCGACTTCTTTGCGGATTTCATCAATCTGCATATCGATGAAGTCATCCATCGTCCAGTTTGCTTTAGCGCCACAAACATCAAAAGCAAAGCGGCGTAAAATGTCTAATCCATATTCGGAATTACGAACTTCAGGGTGGAATTGAACACCATAGAATTTACGGTCATTATCAGCAATCGATGCGATTGGACAGTTCTTACTAGTAGCAGTAACTTCAAAACCAGCTGGGGCTTGAGTTACTAAATCACCATGGCTCATCCATACATATTGCTTCTTTGGCAAACCTTTTAATAATACAGCCTCGTCATCAAGTACTTCAATATCTGCTCGTCCATATTCGGAGTTATCAGCTTTTTCAACCTTTCCGCCAAGATCGTATGACATTAATTGCATTCCATAACAAATACCTAAGATCGGGATCCCAAGCTTAAAGATTTCTGGATCGACCTTGAATGCGTTTGGATCATAAACACTGTTAGGGCCACCAGAGAAGATGATCCCCTTAGGATTAATCTCTTTGATCTCGTCTGCAGTCAACTTGTGAGAAAGCAATTCGGAATAAATACCGAAATCACGAAGCCGACGAGTAATCAATTGATTGTATTGGCTACCAAAATCCAAGGCAATGATCTTATCAAACGCATCTAAATTGATGTTTGCCACAATGACACTTCCTTTGTTCAAATTTTTATTCTTAAAGGCTAGTTTACAGGCTGAACATGGCATGGTCAATGATTATTTAATATTCCATAACAAAAAAGACGGGAGCCAAATTTTCTCACGCCTTTTTCGTTAGATGGAATTTTATTGAGGATATTTAATTAGTGTTCTAAATCAATATTTAATAGACGTAATTCTTCATCAACCGCTTGTGCTTCAAGTGTTTTAGTATCTTTATCAGTTTTTATCATTTCGACAGCCTCCTCATCTCATTTAATCTGTATCTTTCTTAAGTGGTCTGTCAGTAATTGTCAATAAAAATGAGTCATAAATATTATATGCAACCGTTTCGAACCTTGGTATATTAGGATTAAAAAGGTTCATTTTTTTACTTTTACTAAGGGCTTTAACTAAATTTTCTAGTGCAGGATTTGTAATCCATTCCAAATTCAGTTGGTTTGAATACGCTTTCTATATTTGATAAAATTTAGTTAGCTATTTTTACTTGAGGTACAATATGTTTATTCGGACAAAATATCTTAACCAACTAATAAACAACATGGACCGGCCAACAATTAAGATCCTCGTTGGGGTTCGTCGGTGTGGTAAAACAACTATTCTTGACCAATTCCGAGCAACTCTTCGGCGCCAAGAAATATCCCCAAGCCAAATTCAGGTGATCAACTTTGAATATCTCCTAGAAAATGAATTATGCAATCCAGAATATCTTTTACAATTTATCCTTGATCGGCTTAGTAAACACCAGATGAATTATATTTTTCTCGATGAAGTTGAAGTGGTTCCCCAGTTTGCCCGCGTTGTCAATGCCCTAAATTCACTCTCCAATACTGATGTCTATATTACAAGTTCCAACAAAACTATTCTGGAGAAAGAAAATCTTCAACAAATGACTCCCTACATCATCATCCCCGTTTTCCCTTGCAGCTTCCGTGAATACATAAAAAGGAACCAACAAGAAGCTGATTCCCAAACGTTATATCAATATTTAAATGAGGGTGGTTTCCCCTATACTCACGAAATTCACGGTCCAATCAACCTCCGTAATTATGTGAATGGGATCATCAACACGATTATCATTACCGATTTCACCCAGCAAGCGACCCTTTGTAATCCAGGACTAACTAAACAACTCGCGCATCACCTAGCTCATCACGCCGGAACCACACAAAATATCTCTCAGATTGTTGATAGTCTTAAACGTCACCATATCACTACTTCCAATAAGACAGTCGATTTCTATTTGCAGTTCTTACAGACGTCCTTTATTTTTTACCCGTGCAAAGAGTATGATTTTTCTCGTCGCCACGTCAAAAGCACCAATATTCGTTATTATCCGGTAGATCCCAGTATTCGTCAGGCGCTCACACTAAAAAAGAATGTCCTTTCTCAACGAATTCTTGAAAATATCGTCTTTATTGACTTGTTGAGCCAAGGTTACCAAGTATATAGCGGCCGTATCAAAGATAATGAAATTACCTTTGTCGCAATTAAAAATGATATCTTTACCTGTATTCAAATTGCTTATTCGCTTGCTGATGATGGTGCCTATCGTCGGGCGATCAGCGGATTACGGCAACTTTCCTCAAAATATAGAAAGCTTTTAATTACAGTAAAACCAGCGCTCAATTACGCTGGCTTAGATCCTGATATTGAAATTATTGACTTATATAGCTGGCTAACCAATTAACCCCGTCGCAAGTAAAGCTTATCCACGACATGGCCAGTAGTTTTGTGTAAAATTACGTCAGCACGACTCTTAGTTGGTAGGATAAACTCCCGTAAATTAGGAAGGTCGACACGTTGCCAAACATATTTTGCCATTTTAAATGCTTCTTGGCGGTCACCCTTCGAATAAGGATAGTAATAGTTTGATGGGTCAGTAAAGGCTGTATCTAACAGCATCCCAAATCGTTGAAGATACCAATGCTCAATCAAGTCCGGATCTGCGTCAACGTACAATGACCAGTCAAAGTAATCACTGACATAGAGTTGCTGGTTACTTGGCAATTGCAATGTGTTGATCCCTTCTACAATTAATATATCTGGACTATCAATTACCAAGGGTTTATCCAGTTGAACATCATAAACCTGATGCGAGTATGTAGGTGCCTTAACAACTGGTTCCCCTGCTTTGACATCATTGAGAAACTTTAGAAGTCTTTCCATATCATATGATTCGGGAAAACCTTTCCGATCCATGA
The DNA here is from genome assembly GCF_000016825.1 of Limosilactobacillus reuteri subsp. reuteri. Classification (NCBI taxonomy): domain Bacteria; kingdom Bacillati; phylum Bacillota; class Bacilli; order Lactobacillales; family Lactobacillaceae; genus Limosilactobacillus; species Limosilactobacillus reuteri. Next base: position 1,676,586 of record NC_009513.1, read on the forward strand.
TCCCCCGCCGTTTTAATTCTGCATTAGGATATAAGAACCCATCCGTCGTCATTAATTCTACCCGCTTATCCGGCAACATCTTATTTAGTAAAATACTAATCAACCGAGCGATGGTGCTCTTCCCAACTGCAACCGAACCCGCAATCCCAATAATATATGGAATGCGCATCGTGGAACGCTGTAAAAAGTTTGCTTTTTGCATCTGCCATTCCAAAAAATTCTGGTAGCGCAATTGAATTAATTTTATTAACGGCAAATATACATCCTGCACATCCTCAATTGAAATTCGGTCATTCAATGATTTAATTTCATCCAAGTTTCCTTGGGTTAACCGCACTGAATCAGTTGGGAAAAAGCCGTGCCATGTTTGCCGATCAAATTGTTCGTAGTTCATCCATTCATCCATTATGCAAAATCCTTTATTTCACCCGTTAATGAAAACGGTTACTCACATTTAATAATAACATATTATAAACATAATTAAAGCTCAATCTAGCTTGTGAACACCTAAACATTTTACCAGATAATTAGCGCAACGCAACTGTTTGAAATAAAAATGGAGACTAGTACTATTACTGGCCTCCATTTTCATTTGATTATGGTTTAGGGAAGTTTAATTTCGGATAATCCTTTAACTCAGGTGCATCGGTTGTATAATCATCGAAGGTACTCTGGTTATTATTTTCCGACTTCAAACTTGTCTTCTGTTTCTTTTGCTGCTTCTGTAAATTCTTCAAGCTCTTCTTAAGGTTATAAGTATATTGTTTTTTATCAACTTTCTTAAATCCTGGGAGTTTGTAGAACCGAAGCAAGTCACCATTCACAACTTTATCTGATAATCCAAGATCAGTTGTAACATATTTTTGAATCTTGCCAATTTCTTTGCGCTGAGCCGCGGTTTGGTGAGTAATTTGCTTACCATTCTTAGTGTAATAGTAATCACCATTATACTTAGTGTATTTAGGCGTTACCCAATCACCATTTCTAAACGGTACAATTTGCTTATTTTCAGGGGAAAGTAAGTCTTGTCCGAATTGAATATAATTCTTAGAGCTGATTCCTAACAAGTCCTCAAGAGTAGGTAAGACGTCAATTTCGCCACCATAAGTATGATTAATCCCACCTTTTAGGCCAGGCATATTAATCATGAATGGCACTTTTTGGAACATTGCTAGATCATAATTAGTTACTTTCTTCTTACCTAAGATTTGCGCAATGGCTGGTTGGTGGTTGTTAGAGATTCCATAGTGGTCACCATAGAGAACTAACACACTGTTTTGCCGTAACCCTGTCTTATCAAGGTAATCAAGAAATTCACCAAGAGATTCATCTAAGTATCGTGCGGTTTGAATATAAGGATCGACCGTATCATCACCAGTCTTCCACGCTTCGATATCCTTATTCTTTTTATCGAGGATATATGGATAGTGGTTAGTAACTGTGATGAGCTTTGCATAGAATGGTTGTGGAAGCTGCTCGATATAGTGGGCTGATTCTTTCATGAAGATCTTATCCTTCATCCCATATCCAGCATCATAATCCTTGGTCTTAGGGTAATACTCTTTACTAAAGAAGTATTGGTAACCAAAAGACTTATAAGCATTATCACGGTTCCAGAAACTAGGAACATCCCCGTGGAATGATGCCGTGGTATAGCCAAGTTTTTGATGAAGAAGCGCTGGCGCAGATTGGAAGGTATTAGTTGTCCCATCAGTAACCATTGCTGATCCTTCTGGAAGACCAAATAGCGAGTTTTCGAGCATTGTTTCAGCATCCGCCGTCTTTCCTTGACCAACTTGGTGGAAGAAGTTATCAAATGCCAAAGTATCATTAGCATGGTACAACTTATTCAGGTTTGGCATTACTTCTTGACCATCTTCTTTATAGTCGATCATGAATTGCTGGAGACTTTCAAGGTGAATGATAAAAATATTCTTTCCTTTAGCCTTACCATAATATTCAACATTTGGCGCAGCATAATTACTATGGATGAAATGCAAAACCGGCTTTAATTCGTCGCGATTAGCACGCGCTTTTACTACACTGTTATTAGTTGTCTTAACTCCATCATAAACTGTATATGCTTCGAGCCCTAGATACTTAACAATATAGTTATTATCAAAAGTTCGTGTAAGTAATTGTGAACGATCACTTTCCGCCATTCCTAAGTTAACTCCAAATAGCACGAAGCCAAGGGCAGTAATCGTCATCGCATATCTAACCTTAAAGCGCCGCATATCAACACGGACAAAATGGAAAAGTAAGATGAGTGCTAAAATTACAACATCTAAGTAAACTAAAAAGTCTTCGGGACGTAATATTCCCATTAAACTTTTACCAAGATTATTTGAAGCCGCTCCAGATCCCTTTATTACGTTAAAGGTAATGAAATCTGAAAATTCTCGATAGTACAAAATATTTGCAAAAAGCCATGTCGATAATGCCGCATTAATTATCAACATAATCCAATAGGACAAGCGCCCACGGAAATACAATGCAATTCCCAAAAATACAAGGGCACTTGGAATCGTATTAAATGCTAAAAGGAATTGTTGCATGCTTCCTTTTACACCTAAATTAAATTCATTTTGATAGGCCCAATAGCTCTTTAAACAAAATAAAAGTACAACAAGCAGAAAAAAACCGAGCTTGGTATTCAAGACACGGCGGAGCTTCTGCAACGCTGTTTTCATAGTCGTTCCTCCATAAAAAAATATCATTATTAACAATAATACACTAACTAGCTAACCGCAACCGTACAATTTTATTTTTCCAAAAAGTTAAAAATTCCGTCACTTTTCTGTCGTAGTTAGCCTTTTGAAAATAGATCTTAAATGTTATGATTGAGTGTCGTTAATTAACAGAAGGGACTGAGCACCATTTCAAAGAAAAAAGCGAACTTAATGTTACTGCTAGTTGCTATTTTATGGGGAAGCAGCTACGTATTTGCCAAACTAACAATTCAAGCTGGAATGCATTCTGGAGTCATCAATGCTTGCCGGGGAACAATGTGTGTAATTGCTGGCTATATTATCTTCCATAAACAGATCAACCAAATGACTTGGCTGGATTTTAAGCTAGGACTCCTTATGGGAACAATCAATTTCCTGGGTTATTTTTTACAGACTGATGCCCTCCGTTATACTACGCCGGCTAAAAATGCCTTCTTGACAACCTTATACGTTGCAATTGCTCCCTTGATTTTATGGCTATTTTGGCATGAACGTCCACAGCGGAAGACATATTTTGCGGTCGCCCTCGCGATTATCGGGATGGCCGTCATCACTAACGTTGCTAATACTGGGCTTCAATTAAATTTTGGTGACTTTCTAACTGTTGTTTCTGCTATCTTTTGGGCCTTACAATTAATCTTCTTTGGAAAGTACGCGCCGAAAGTTTCCAGTCCCTGGGTGGTAATCTTCATGATCGGCCTATGTCAAGGCACGTTCGGCTGGATTACGACCGGATTATTTGAACGTACCAATCTTCCACAAATTCATTGGGTTCAAGCCCTGATTCCCCTTGCTATTTTAGCGATCGTCGTAACCTTCTTAGCGCAAGGAATGCAAATTACAGCTCAGCAATATACTGATGCTACATCTGCTGGATTATTATTGATGTTAGAATCATTTTTTGCCAGCACCATGTCAGTTATCATGGGCTATGATCCCCTTACACCACAACTAATTTGGGGTGGTTTAATCTTACTTTTAGCCAATGCAATTATGCAAGTTAATTTCCAAGATGTGCCATTTTTAAGAAAACAGCATTAAAAATAACGAGGATGAAAAGTTTTTTCATCCTCGTTATTTTTATTTGCTTACTTTCTTATCTTCCTTGGCAACCGCTGCTTGAGCTAGCAAGTTGACATAGTTAAATGGTCGGTCAAAGTTTGGCTGGAACATTGTATCATACATTCCAAGAAATTCAATTGTATTTTGGTTCTGAATGCATAACGAAATCAGACTTAAAGTTTCTGAAATATCGTGTTTACTCATCATCTGTGCTCCCAAGATTCGTTGGGTATCCTTATCCCAAACCAATGACATCAGGACCGGCGTGGTAGTTGGCTTGAACTACTCCCACTTAGCTAAACCTACGGTTTAATGCTTGAAGTGGGAGATTCTGGAAACATCGCATACTTACCCTACCGATTCTGAACGAACCTTCAAGCAGAGGTTACGACTATTAGCCAAGGCTCGTCCCGAGCCTAACTTTATCTATCGGATAGCTAATCCTTTTTGCAAGATGACTTGTGCAGCGTTAATATCACGATCTAAATGTTTACCGCAGTTTGGACAATCCCACTCACGTACCGCTAACCATTCCGATTTATTCAATCCTAACCGATGATTATTCTTCCCACAATTAGCACAAATTTGGCTAGTATATGACGGATTGACCTGAATAAGCTTTTTACCGTACCAGTCACACTTATATTGCAACATATCTACTAATTTTGACCAGCTAGCGTTACCGATTGCTCTAGATAAATGGTGATTCTTCATCATTCCCTTAGTATTAAGTTTTTCCAACACAATGATGTCGTACTTTTTGACCAATTTAGTAGTGAATTTTTGTAGCTGATCCAACCGTTGGTTGGCAATCTTTTGCCGATACTTCGCCACCATAATACGAGCTTTCTGATAATTCTTAAAATCGTCTAATTGCCGTGGAACTAACACTTTATTATGATGATTCCAGGCGATTTCCTGCTGGGCCTTTAAGAACCGACGACTACGCAATTTCTCCCAACGATACAACTTTTTACGGTATTTGTCTTCAAAATGATTGATCGGTTCCTTGCATCCATCTGAAAGATTAAGTAATGACTTAAGTCCTAAATCGCCACCAATATATTTACTTGTTTTAGGAAGAGTTTGGTTTTCGCTTTCCACTAAAACAGTAATGTAATATTGACCAGCAACGTTCAGACGAACAGTGACATTCTTAATTTTACCCATTGGCAATCGACCAGCTCTAAAATAGACGATACCGAGTTTTGGTAACTTTATATGATGGCAATCTAAAACTTTAATATTGCCATTAACGTACTTTGAATTGTAGCTCTGAGAATATTTTCTGGATTTAAATCGAGGGAACTTATTTTGACCTTTAAAAAAGCGTTGAAAAGCATCGGCTAAATTGCGATTAGCACTTTGCAAAGCAGTTGATTCTGCTTGTTTCAACCAAGGATACTCAACCTTAAGTTGTTTCAACAGATTATTCATCCCAAAGGCATTAACAAATTTAGCTTCCGGATTGTTCTTGCGCCGTTCAATTTGCATATTAAGCATTTGATTCCATACAAAACGAACACAACCGAAGGTTTGCCAGAGCTGATTTCGTTGTGCTGAATTCGGATAGATGCGCATTTTAACGGCTTTTAGAACCATTATTTTCTCCCTTGACTTTCAATATATCGTTTTAAAACTTCTAAAGGCGCTCCACCAGTGCTAATTAAGCAATAGCTTTGTGTCCAAAAGGCTGATTTCCAAAGATACTGCTTGATTTCTGGAAATTGTTTTTTAACCATTCTGGAGCTAGACGATTTGTAAGCATTTAAAAATTTAGCCATTTCCGTATGAGGCGTTGCTCTAAACAAAACATGTACGTGGTCCTGATCATGATTCCATTCTTGCAAATTAATGCCGTATGCTTGTCCCACAACTACAAAACGATGTTTAAGATATTCAGATATTTCATCGTTAATTACTTTTCGACGATACTTAACCACCATTACCAAATGGTAATTAAGTAAGTATACTGAATGCTGATTTCTATCTAATTCTATTGTTATCACCACATTTTATAGATATATACTAAATATATCATAGAACAAAAGAAAAAGCACTAACGTACTTTAAGAGAGCGATTCATCCCCTACTTATAGAAGTGGGGGTATTCTCGCAAATTTATGGATAAAGTGCAATATTACTCTTGCCATTTATTTATCAACATTAACTTTTTCATATTCATCTGTCGGCACTTGATTCAGCAAACTAGTTGTCCTGCCAATTGATACTAAGCTTAACTCATGCATTGCTCGAGAACAAATTGTATATAACAATTGTCGCTCATCGTTACCATGGTATTGCTGATCATTCGCATTCCAGACAATAACCGCATCAAATTCCAACCCTTTTGCTAGATATGACGGCACAACAATTGGCCCCTTTACTAACCGTTGATTCTCTGTCCGAATAACGGTGGTCTTGATATTATTGGCATTTAACTTTTGATACAACTCTTCACTGTCTTTGAGATCTTTACCAATAATTGCGACGGCATCATGGTCATTCTGATACTTATTAAGAATATTAATAACTGCCGCTACCCCTTCTTGTTCATCCTTAGTTTGATAAACTTGTGGCTTATTACCTTCACGTTCAAAGGCCTCAATTGCTTCACCGTCAATTAAAATATGCTTAGTAAAGTCGGTAATTTGTTTCGTGGAACGGTAAGACTTAGTTAATTGGACAACCTTCGTCTTTTCTGGATCAAACATCGTCCCTAACTGCTTTAATAGTGACCGACTATTCTCATGAGTGAAAATCGCCTGGTTAAGGTCTCCTAACAATGTGAATTTAGCACGGGGAAAACGATATTTAAAGTAAGCTAACTGGTAAGCATCATAATCTTGAACTTCATCAACAAAAACGTAACGAATATCACGTTGACCACGCTTTCCAGTAATCAAATCATACAGGTACAGGTAAATGGTAATTCCGTTTGCACTGATATTTCCCTTCTTTAGCTCTTCTTTTATCCCATCAACATAACCTTTCCATTGCTCTGCAGAAATACCGTATTCAGCAATATTAACAAGTTTTGGAGTTACCCGGAGAAGGTGTAAAAATTGTCCATTGATGTTAAGCCACTGATTATGATCGATGGCTTTTTTTATTGGCATAAATGCCCGCATAACGATTTGACGCGCAAGGAACTTGTATTCTTTATCTTCATCCTCAAATTCACGTGGCTGGTTATTAAATAGGTTGTCGATTTCTTCTTTACTCAAGCTTTGAATTTCATCCTCTACCCATTTGTTGCGCATTTCAGATCCAACACGGTGATTAAGGTATTTAATAAGAGCTTCTTTCGTTCCATCCAACCTATTTCCCAGGTTATAGTTATTGTTAAATGAGTAGTAAATCTCCTTAATCTTATCTTTGCTCAAAAAGACTTTACCATTAAACATAAGGTTGCGGAAACGCATATTAGCATGACCAAGATGGTTAGCATAACGCTCTGTTGCTTTGAAATATTGTAAGCTAGTTAATAGTTGTTGTGCATTCTTAGCCGTTTCATCTTGGTGACTTTCAAACCGTTGTTCTAAGTTTTGAACATGAAGCTTTGGTACCCGACGATTAGCAAACTGGAAGTAAGTCATCTGGACCATATTATGCTCACCCAATTCCGGTAAAACTTGATCAATGTAGTCATTAAATAATTGGTTAGGTGAAAAAAGAACAACTTGTGAAGAGGTCAAATTACCCCGGTAACGGTAAAGAAGCCAGGCAACCCGTTGGAGAACTGCAGCTGTCTTTCCCGAGCCAGCAGCCCCCTGAACAAACAACAATTCATTTTTAGTGTCACGAATAATTTCATTTTGTTTCCGTTGAATCGTCGTTACAATGCTCTTCATCTTGGTACTTGAATGGTTACCAAGAGCATCAAGAAGCATCTGGTCGCCTACTTGTTCGTCGGTATCAAAGATGGTTACAATCACGCCATCTTTAATTTGGAATTGGCGCTTAAGAGTAAGATCAACCTCTTGTTCACCTACCGGAGTCTGGTACTTAACTTTCCCGAGCTTTCCTTCATAGTAAACAGACGAAATCGGTGCTCGCCAGTCATAAACAAGAAAGTGATCTGGCTTATCGGTAAAAGATGCAAGCCCGATATATACCTTTTCGGATTCATTGGCACCTTTTTCACGAAAATCAATGCGAGCAAAGTAAGGTTTCTTTTCAAGTCGCTGTAAAGTTGCTAGCCGGTCTGCAGCGTGTTGCCAGCTATTTTGACGTTCATCTAGCATCTGCTGTTGAGCACGAAAAGACATGGCCGTATCCATCATGCCTGAATAAGTAGTGGTATTTAAGTGGATATCATCAATTTGCTTATTGATGCCCTTAATATCATGTTGAGCCGTTTTAATCTTTTCTTCTGCTTTTTGTTCGGCCTGTTTTACTTTATCAATCACATTATCAAGGTACTTTTGTTCTAGTTCTTTTTCAGTTTTCGTAGACATTCCATACTCCCTACCTTTCATCTTCAGGTCGACTTACTTAATAATTTATCTTAAAATGATCCAATTATTATATCATTTTCGCCAATTAGTCTGTTAACTTTCCGCCTTCTATTTTTTCAATTATTAAATGTCGTTTAATTTTAATCCTAAGATCATCAAAATAACTAATAATAACGCTACAATATATTGAAACCATGATCCAGGAGGAGGAAAACAACAATGAGCCATATTTTTTATCTTCTAACTCATATTGCGGAAATAATTATTCCCATGTTTGAGTGGATGGGCGCTTGGAGCTATGTTCTCCTTTTTATCCTAATTTTTATGGAAACTGGATTAGTGATTTTCCCATGGTTTCCTGGTGAATCACTCGTCTTTTTAACTTGTTCTTTCATTGCTTTTAACCCGATCTTAAAAATGGAAATCGTCATCCCCGTTTTCTTTTTCGCGGCGCTAATTGGTGACACAGTTAATTATTATATTGGTCATTCCCTTTCTCATTGGCAATGGCTCAAAAAAAGAATGGCCGGTCCCCGCTTTGAGAAAGCACAAGAATTTTTAGCCCGTCATGGGATCAAAGCTGTAGCATTAGGGCGATTTGTACCGCTCATTCGTACCTTTGTCCCCTTAATTGCTGGAACAATGCAGTTTCCATTTCACCGTTTCACAATTGGTAATATTATTGGCGTTACATTATGGGTAGCGATTGGTGCTGGATGTGGATATTACTTTGGAACAATTCCGTTTGTCCGTCAGCACTTCTCACTTATCATCTTAGCATTTGTTGTGTGTTCACTGTTAGGAGTTGGCTTGTTAGCACTTATCAAAGCGATTCGTCAACGAATTATTAAGCGAAGCCGAATGCTATAATTGCTTTTTCTTCAGCGAAATCATGTTAAAATGTAATAAGTATTTTTATTTCGCTTAAAGGAGTGCTGTAACTATGGCAATCAATGTTTATTTTGTACGCCACGGACAAACCTATCTTAATCTCTACAATCGGATGCAAGGTTGGGCTGATGGCCCGCTAACGCCAAAGGGTGAAGAAGACGCTAAACGAGTAGGACGGGCGCTTGCTCCTATTCAATTTGATTATGTATTTTGCAGCGACCTCGCACGAACAGTTTCAACTACCCGTTTCTTGCTTGCTGAACATCCTGGTAATAATCCAACGCCAATTCCAGAGCCAGCGTTTCGGGAAGAATTCTTTGGCTACTTTG